>JASHRS010000125.1 GCA_030037215.1 Silvibacterium sp.
AGAAAAGCCTGCGACGATGGGCTGCACGGCAAAAGGAAAGCTGTAGACAATCGATCCAATAACAAGGCCGGAAAAGGTAAAGGCGAGTGGATGGCCGGTGAGGTGAATCCATGCGCGACCGAATGCGGTGCGCGGACCGAGCAGGACTAGTAGATAGAAGCCGAGCACGGTGGGCGGCAACAGGATGGGCAGCGTGGAGATGGCCTCAATCGGGGCGCGCAAGCGGGAGCGCGTAGAGACGATCCAGAAGGCTAGCGGGATAGCAATGACGAGCAGGATTACGGTAGTGACAGCGGCAAGACGCAGCGTGAGCGCAAGAGCCTGCAGATCCATTGAATCGTCCGTTAGTGCGGCGGAGCCAGGCCGGCGGTCTCAAGCTGGTGCATGATAGGCGCCGACGCGAGGAAGTCGAGGAATTTTTGTGCGGCTTCAGTCTGGAACGAATTTTTCATAATCACCGCTCCCTGAAGAATCGGCGGGTAGGAGTCACGAGGGACAAGAATGTAGTGTCCGGAGGCCTTCATTTGAGGTGTTATGGCGGAGGTGAGCGAGATCAGACCCAACTGGGCGTTGCCTGAGTCGGCATATTGCGCGGTCTGCGCGATATTTTCGGCGATGACCAGCTTCGGCTTGACTAGGTCGTAGAGACCGAGATTATGAAGCGCAGCTTCAGCGGCGCGTCCATAGGGCGCGTGTTGAGCATTGGCGATGGCAATAGACTTGAGTGCCGGGTCATGGAGCGAATCCATGGAGAGATGCAGGAAGGGTGTGTCGTTGCGGGTCCACAGAACCAGGGTACCGCGGGCGTAGGGGACGGGCGCGGATTCTTCGGCGAGTCCGGCGTCAATAACCTTTTGCGGAAAACTCAGATCGGCAGCGAGGAAGAGATCGTAGGGCGCGCCATTGATGATGAAATTCGCGAGCGTGGCCGAGGATTTGTAGGAGGCATCCACATGGATGCCGGTCTGCGCAGTGAACTGGCCGATGATGTTCGGCAGGAGCGGCTGAAGATCTGCGGCGGCGGCAACACGCAGCGGCCGCTGGGCATGGGCGGTGAGGGCGAATATGGAGAGAAGCGCGAGTGAGCAAATTCGTCGAAGTTCAGACACGAAGCACCATGACCTCGGTGGATTTGATGAGCGCGGCGGCCGTCTGGCCGACGGCGAGCTGCATCTCGCGCGCAGCGTCGGCAGTAATGATGGAGTTGATGATCTGGCCGCCGATGGATAGCTTGACCTGCGCGAGCAATCCGTCGATTTTCACTTCGACAATACGCCCGACGAGCTGGTTGCGCCCGCTGACGGCGCGCATCATCTGGCGTTTCGGCGTGTCGGGGCGTTTGGCTTTGTGCAGGAAGCGGTCGAGCTCGGCTTCGGGAATGCGGTAATGACCGCCGGGCGTCTTCACTGTCTTGAGTTTGGAGTGATAGATCCACTGCTTGATGGTGGGATAGGAGATTCCCAGCCGGAGCGCAGCCTGCCGTGGTGTCAAAAGCGCACCCATACTGTGATTTTATGCGATATTTCTACGGAAAATCGACAAATTACGGTAGGAAACTGACTCCAGTAAGGGATTCAGCGATCTCCCAGAGTTTGCGCGCGGCGGCTTCGTCCTGTGCGGGTTTTGGAATAGGAATGAGGACGGGATCGCCCTTGAGCTGGAAGAAGCGGTCGGGAGCATAGTAGCTTCCGGGGGCGGCATCAGGCTCGGTTGCAGCGCGGAGAGTTGGAAGTGCGCCGTGGAAGGCATCCTGAGACATGATCTTTGCAAGGAAGGTTAATGTCCGGGCCTGCGCCTTACCCGGCCCTGAGGTCTGGAGGTTGGTACGGGCATATCCGGGATGGGCGGCGTTGCTGAGGAGCGGGAGATTTTTCTGTGCGACGCGGCGGCTGAGCTCCAGCGCGAACATGAGGTCGGCGAGCTTGCTCTGGCAGTAGGCTGCCCATGGTTTGTAGCCGTGCTCCCACTGGAGATCTTCGAAGCGGATGCGGCGCAGGCCCATATTGGCGGCCCCGCTGGAGATAGTGGTGACGTGCGGCGCTGATGCGCGCAACAGCGCGGGGAAGAGCAGTCCGGTGAGGGCGAAGTGGCCGAGGAAGTTGGTGCCGAACTGACGCTCAAATCCATCCTCGGTGACTTCGCGTTTCGGAATTGCCATGACTCCCGCATTGTTGATGAGCAGGTCGAGCTTGGGCACGGTGCTGACCTTTGCAGCGAAGGTGCGGACTGAGGCAAGGCTGGCGAGATCGAGAATCTCCCAGCGAACGTTCGCCGACAGAAGCTGGCGATGAATGCGGTCGACGGCATCTTCTCCCTTCTCCTGGGAGCGGGCTGTCAGGATGACTTCTGCTCCGGCGCGAGCGAGTTCAAGCGCGGTGTACCAGCCAATGCCTGAGTTGGCTCCGGTAACGACGGCGAGCTTGCCGGTTTGCGGTGGAATGTCAGCAATCGTCCACTTCATTTGTTTCTTCTCCACTCTTCGAATTTATTTGAGGCTCGAATCCATTGCTTCGATTCAGATTCACGAAACAGTGAGCGACGAAAGTTACTGTTACCCTAAAAGAACCAACATGATTCAGGATTCTCATCTATTGCGCTGTACAGGATGTGCGCGTGTGATTGCACTCGCCGACCTGAAAGAGAATTTTCGCTGTCCGGTGTGCGGCGATTTGTATGAAGTGGAGTATCCGGCATGGAGCACGCAGAATGGAACCGGACTGGCTGGTGCGGCGAGACGCGTTCTGCCCAATCCGAGTGCGCTGAAATGGCTATGGAAAGAGCGACGCAGCTCGACCGAGCTGAAGGACCAAAGCGGCGTCTGGCGGTTTCGTGAGCTGATTCCGATCCTTCGTGACGAACAGCATATCGTGTCGCTGCGGGAAGGGAACACCCCGCTGTATCACTTGGTGCGGACGGCAGATTTGACGGGCGCGGACCGGATTTATGCCAAGCATCAAGGGATGAACCCCACAGGGTCATTCAAGGACACGGGCATGACGACGGCGCTTTCGGTGGCGTATGAGCGCGGATTCTCCTGGGTGGCGTGCGCGTCGACAGGGAATACATCGGCGGCGATGGCGGCGTATGCGGCGCGGGCGGGAATGCGGAGCCTGGTGCTGATTCCCGAAGGCAAGATTGCGTGGGGCAAGCTGTCGCAGGCGCTGGATTACGGCGCACTGACGATTCAATTGAAGACGGATTTCGACGGCTGCGTGCGCGTGCTGACCGAAGTGGTGCGTCGGGCTCCGGTGTATTTACTGAATTCAGTGAATCCTTATCGTCTGGAAGGCCAGAAGACGCCGGCGCTCGAGATCGCAGAGCAGATGAACTGGGAGGTCCCGGACCACTTGATCGTGCCGGGTGGGAATCTGGCCAATGGATCGGCGCTGGGCAAGGCGTTTCTGGAGATGAAACAACTGGGACTCATTGACCGCCTGCCGCGCATCACGATTGTGCAGGCGGAGGGTGCAAATCCGCTGTACCGGGCGATGCAGGAGTCGAGCGGCGAAAAGCTGGTGCCAGTTGAGGCCAATACACGGGCATCCGCAATCCGGATTGGGAACCCTGCGTCGTGGAAGAAAGCGGTCAAGGTGGTTCGCGCTACCGGCGGATGGGTGGAACAGGCAAGTGAAGCTGAGATTGCGTTGGCCAAGGCCGAGATAGGCGCGGAGGGGATCGGCTGCGAGCCTGCGTCGGCAGTTACGCTGGTTGGCCTGAAGAAATTGATGGCCGCAGGCAGGATTGGCATTCACGAGAGCGTGGTGCTGCTGCTGACCGGGCACACGCTGAAGGACTCGGACTATACGATCAACTACCATCGCGGGACATTGCTGCGCGACGAAGAGATAGGGGCGCTCGGGCGAGAAATCGAATTCACGCGACGCAACACGATTGAGCTTGAAGCGGATGCGGATGCGGTGCTGCGTGAGCTGGAAAAGGCAGCGCAATGAAGACCGAGCGTCCAGAACTGTATTTACGGCTTCCAGCGACTTCGGCGAACCTGGGGCCCGGATTCGATACGCTGGCGCTGGCACTGGATGTGTATCTGGAAGTGAAGGCACGCCAGGCAGAGAAGTTTTCGATTCAGGCGACGGGGCGCAGCCCGGAGATTTGCGGTGGACTCGAACGGAATCTGCTGCTGGATGTTTACCGCAAGACGCTGGTGGCGAACGGACGCGATGCAGGGGCGCTGGCGCTTGAGGTCAAGAACGGAATTCCGCTGGGGATGGGCTGCGGATCGTCGGCTGCGGTGCGGCTGGCGGGAGTCGCGCTGGCAGCGCATTTTGGCGAGTTGAGGTGGTCGCGGCAGCGGATTCTGGAAGAGGCGACGCGGCTGGAGGGTCATCCCGACAATGCCGCTGCGTGCTGGATAGGTGGATTTGTCGCAGGATCATGGGATGGCACACATCTGCGTGCAGTTTCGTTTGCGCCTCCGCCTGTTTGGCGGGCGTTGGTAGTGTTGCCGGAGAGGCCGCTGCCCACAATCGCATCGAGAGCTGTGCTGCCGGAGAGCTATTCGCGTGCTGATGTAGTGGCAAACCTGCAGCGGGTTGCAGTGCTGACGGCGGCGTTTGCCGCGGGACGCGGAGACCTGATTGCCGATGCGATGCGCGACCGGATGCACCAGCCGTATCGCAGCGAAGTCTGCCCGCTGCTCCCGAAATTGCTGCCGCTTTCAGGAACTGAAGGAGTTCTCGGCGTGGCGTTGAGCGGAGCAGGGCCGGCAGTTCTGGTTTTAATCGATGCAGAAAAACATGCAGACCCTGTGGAAGTTCGGATTCGGGAATTTCTACACAGGAGTGGGCCGGTGGAAATTCTGAGGTGTGGACTGGAAAGTCAATGCGCTCAGATGTTCGGTGACTAAATTATCACTTTGGTCATCAGCGCTCGGATTACTCGAAAATTACCTAAGATTGCTTGCCACACCCCTAGAAAATGAATACTTTGACAGCGTGGGCAGTTCTGGGGGAGGGCTGCTCTAGTGCCCGGATTCCTTTAACAGGGAATTCGGGCACTTTACTTTTGTGCTAACTTGACCCGGCCTAATGAGACAGGAAAGGCGACGCTAAAAGAGGCTTTCCTGTGCAGGGGTAGTTTTAGGTTGCGTGGGTTCTTTGCGCTTCGACCCGCCAATGACGGCAAGCACCTCCAATTCAGCGACAGTTGAAGAAGGAATCCAGAGGCGCTGCGTGTTCGAGCGGATGTCCGGCGGCGTGAGAAAGAGGCCTCCACCGGAAACCAGGCTGAGGTCGTTTGCCGCGAGGCCCTCAATCACATCGCCGTCGGTCAGGCGAAGACGCACCATCAGGCCTTCGGTACGGGGCCGTCCAGAGAATGTCTTGCGCACAAGGCGTTCCGGATTAGAGGCTTCGCCGGAGTTGAAGTCGCGGACATAGCAAATCCATTTGAGGCTGGCCGCATCGAGCTGAAGGATCTTTCCGTCGAGAGCGAGCAGCTCTACGAGTCCGTTGTCGAGGAAGCCGGTCGACGGCAGATACCCTGCGACCCATTCCTGGGTGAGCCTGCGGACGATCGCTTTTTTGCGGCTGAGGGCCATAGGTTTGTGCGGCAAACTTTTCTACCAACTCAGGATTGTTGCATGAAGAAAACAGAAGCGCAGCGAAAATTGTGCAAAGGTGTAGTCAGAATATTTTCCTTGTGTTACATTGGAGCTTTGTAAAGGCTCTGTCGCTCCTGTAAGCTATTGTATCGCCTTAACTTAGCGCATGGCTGCCAACGGAGCGCCAACAAAATCTGTCACTGATTGCGAAGGCATGCCTGATTACGCTTATCTTCTTGAAAACCGGCTGTCACTGAACCAGCGGAAGGCTTTGGAAAAGGTTCGCGACATAGCCCGCGACCATGGGATGACGGTGTTTCTGGCCGGCGGGGCAGTTCGCGACCTTACGACTGGACTTCCGGTTCGAGACCTTGATTTTACGGTTCAGGGAAATGCGCTCAAGCTGAAGAAATCGCTGGAAAAAGCCGGGGCGGAGTTCTGGGGAGAGCACGAGCCGTCGAGAACGCTGTTTTACTGGTTCCACGGTGTTCGAATCGAAGTTTCGAGTGCGCGGCGCGAGGAATACCCGAAGCCGGGCAAGCCTGTTTACCACTGGGCTCCAATTCTGGAAGATCTGCGCAGACGTGACTTTACGGCTAATGCCATGGCCGTTTCGCTCAATGAAGGCTCGTATGGGCTGCTGCTTGACCCGTTGAATGGCACTGCCGATCTTGAAAATCGCACACTGCGGCTGGTGAGTCCCTATGGATTTATCGAAGACCCTTCGCGGCTGCTGCGCGCGGTCCGGTTCCAGGCCCGCACCGGCTGGGAGATGGACGAGCGCACGAAGACCCGCTACCAGAACTCCAAAGAAGAGGGGATGATCGAGGCGATTTCGGCCTCTCTCAAGGGGTATGAGCTGGAAGAGATTGTCCATGAAGAGGACGGTCTGAAGGCCTTGAAAGCGCTTGAAGCCGAGGGTTGGATGAAGCAGTTGTTTCCAGCCTGGACGAGCGCCAAGGCTGACACGCGCGGACTGGAGGCGCTCCATCAAACGCTGCTCGGACTGCTGATTCAGGGAATTCACTCCGATGTCTCCGCGGCGCAGATGGAGTTGCTGACCGCGAAGCTGCAGCCGAAGGACCTTTCTGCGCTGAAGCGGCTGTTTCCACGGCATGGTTTTGTAAAGCAGTGGGAAAAGCTGGAACATTCGGCGAAAGAGTTTCAGAAGGAGCTTCTGGACAAGAAGAACTCTGCTCCTTCAGCCACATGGAAGCTGTTGACCCGCTATGCTCCGGAACCGGTTCTGTGGCTGGCATATACGAGCAAGAATGCACCGGTCCAGACAAAGTTCAAGAATTTTGCGACGGTATGGCCGGAAGCACGGCAGAAAATTCCAACGGCAATGATGTTGGAGATGCGGATTACACCCGATTTGCCGGGATATGACACGCTGGTGCAGGAGATTTTCTTTGCGCTGATGGACGGCAAACTCGGGACAGAAGAGGAAATGCGTGCCTTTCTGGAGCCGCATTCGCCGCCCGCGCCTCCTCCTCCGGTGAGCATTCGCCGCACCCGCGCGAAGCGTGTGAGGGTCGAAGAAGAGGAGATGGAGCATCCCGCCATCGAGGTGGACGAGGATGATCTTGGCGAGGAGCATGAGGAGGAAGAGGAAGAAGAACCCTCGGTAAAGCTCCCTCCCGCGAAGAAGGCAGTTGCGGTGAAAACTGCGAAGAAGGAGGCTCCTGCCCCGGCGGCGCAGGCCGCTGCGCCGGAAGCCTCTGCCAAGGCAGCCAAGGCTGGGCCAGCAAAGAAGGCCCCGGTCACTGTAAAAGCAGTTCCGGCAAAGGTCGCGGTAAAGGCAAAACCTGCGGTCGTGAAGCACGCTCCTGCCAAGGTGGCGACGAAGGCAAAGCCGTCGGCGGCGGCGAAGCATACTTCTGCGAAGAAAACTCCCAAGAACGCAAAGATGGTAAAAGTAAAGAAGGTTCCGAAGCCAGCCACCAAGGCGCAGAAAAAACCTGCCATTAAGCCAGCCAAAAAGCCGGCAAAGAAACCTGCAGCGAAGCCTGTAAAGAAGCCGATAGCAAAAAAGCCGGCGAAATCCGCCAAAAAGAAGCGATAATCGAGCGCAGCACCGCTCTGTCGCGTTCGTTCAATTCGTAACTTCTGGTGACTATCACTATGCCGGCAAGGGTTCTTCGCGCTGCTGTCGCAGTTTCTTTTTTACTCTCCTCTCTGTCATTCGCTTCCAGCGTAAAAGATCCTCGCCTTGAGGGCGCGTACCGGTTTGAGCGCGGTGGATGGACGTATGTTCACCTGCAGGGGAGCCCGGAACAGATCGGCTTTCAACATGGGTATTTGCTGGCCCCTGAGATTGCTGATTTCTTCCATGTGCTCAAGGTGGAGTCGGAGCATTCGACGCACCGCAACTGGGAGTTCTTCCGCAAGGCAGGCCGGACGATTCTGTGGCCGCATATCGATCCTGAATATCAGGAGGAATTGCAGGGGATTGCGGATGGCATTGCTGCACGCGGCGTAAACCTCGATCTGTGGGACATTGTGGCGATGAACGGCCAGATCGAGCTGACGGAGTATTACGTTCCTTGGCTGGACAAGAATGAGCATGCCGCGAATGCGGCCTCCGATCCAAGGGCGCCGGGCAACTGCAGTGCTTTTATTGCGACGGGCAGCTACACGAAGGACGGAGAGATCGTCATCGCGCATAACAACTGGTCTTCGTATGCGGAAGGCGCACGATGGGTAATTGTGTTCGACATTCAGCCCGCAACGGGACACCGCATTCTGATGGACGGCGCTCCGGGGTTGATTACCAGCCAAGACGATTTCGGCATCAACGATGCGGGAATCATGGTGACGGAGACGACCATCAGCCAATTCGTGGGATGGAATTCTAACGGCATTCCGGAGTTTGCCCGCTCGCGCAGAGCTCTGCAATATGCGGATTCCATCGACGATTATGTCGCCATTATGCGCAAAGGGGACAACGGCGGGTACGCGAACGACTGGCTGATCGGCGACCGCAAGACAGGCGAGATTGCGTATCTGGAACTGGGACTGCAGAACACTCCGTTATGGCGCAAGAAGGACGGCTACTTCATCAGCTCGAATTTTGCGCGAGACCCCGCGCTGATCCGGGACGAGACAGAGGGTTTTGACCCGACGGACGAGAGTTCATCTCCCAATGCGAGGCATATTCGCTGGCTGCAACTGATGCAGGAATACAAGGGCAAGATTGACGTGCCGTTGGCGGAGCAGTTCCTGGCCGATCATGAAGACACGTTTCTGAAAGAGAAGGTAGCCGATCAGCGTTCGCTGTGCGGGCATGTGGATGCGGCCAAGGATGGCGTGGCGATCTGGGACTGGGGTCCGTATTATCCCGGCGGCGCAGTGCAGGGCAAGGCGGCAGACAGCGATATGGCTGCGAAGATGAGCTTTGTGGTGCACGCCGGGCATCCGTGCGGCGAGAACTTTCTGGCCAAACCGTTCCTGGCGGCGCATCCCGAGTATGCGTGGCAGGCGCCGATTCTGAAAGACATGATTGCTGGGCCGTGGACGGTGTTTACGGCCGGTGCGCAGAAATAGGAATTCTTAGTTGGAATTCGTGTCGCTGGTGGTGGGCGCTTTAGACTTGCCCCACACCTTATCAAGGAACAGATAGCGGTTGCGCTGCGCATCAGGTTTTGCTTCCGATGTTGTGTTGAGGTGCATGACCTGCCATCCGCCTGCCGCGTTGTAGACAGGCCATTTCGGAAGGTCGTTCCCGTTGGGATCGCCAGTGCGCGCGAAGTTGGTCCAGTACTGCTGGATTTCATCGGAAAGCTTGCGGTCTTCGGGGCTCCAAACGGCACCCTGGCGCGAGTCGAGGGTTCCAAAGACGTACTCGATGTCGTCGGAGTGGAAGACACCGATGCCTGCGGGGTGAAACTTGTCGCCGGGCGGGTCGAGGTCAAGGCGGTATCGATAGACAGGCTCGCCGCCGGTTTTGACCTGCGCCTCTAGCCAGCGCCAGGTGGAGTAAATGATGAAGCGATCGCTGGAGAAATCTCCGGCAGAGCGCAAGGCCTCGGCCTTCGAATTGGTGGGGTAGAGCTTCAGGAATTCATCCGCGTCGGGGCCGAACATGGATTGGGCCTGCGCGGTGAAGCTTTCCGCTGTGACCGGAGGTTTTGAGAAGATAACAGTGCCACGGTCCTCGTCGGCGTTCCAGCCCGCGAGCAGCGGGATGTGGGCCTGTTTTCCGGCAGCGTAAATATCAGGCACAGATTCGGGCAGAAACCATCCATCGATATCCGGAGAAAAGGAAACGTGGAGCTGTTTCAACTCAGTCTCGGTTTCTTTCACTAGCTGATCGGCGGGAATTTTGCGCAGCGCGGCCAGATCGGTTGTATCGAAAGCCGCCTCAGTGAACTTCATGTCCTGCTGCTCGCTCACTTCACGCGGCAGATAACGCAAGGAGTTTGAGAAGAAGGCTCCGCCGCTTTCTCCGATAGCCTTCTGGAAGCGGTCCTGCGAAAGCGGCGAGGCCATGAGGGTGCTGACGGAGAACGATCCGGCAGACTCACCGAAGATGGTGACGTTGTGGGGATCTCCTCCGAAGTTGGCGATGTTTTTCTGCACCCATTCAAGAGCGGCGTTCTGGTCCATGAGCCCATAGTTGCCGGAGGCGTGATGCGGCGACTCGGCGGTGAGCTCAGGGTGAACAAAAAAGCCGAAGATGCCGAGGCGGTAGTTCATAGACACGACAACGACGTTGCGGTGCGCGAGGAACTGGCCGTCCTGCCGGGGCTCCGATGTTGTTCCAGCGTGGAAACCACCACCATAGATCCATACCATGACGGGGAGACTGCCTTTTTTGGCGTCGGCGGGTGTCCAGACATTAAGCGTGAGGCAGTCTTCGCTGGGGCCGGGGTCGCGGAAGACCATATCGGTGTAGCCATTGGTCTGCATGCAGTGGAAGCCGAACTGGGTAGCATCACGCACGCCTTTCCATTTGGCCGCAGGCTGCGGCGGCTGCCAGCGGAGATCGCCGATGGGCGGTGCGGCGTAGGGGATTCCTTTGAAGGCACGCACCTGATTGTCAGCGGTGAACGCGCCCTGCACTTTGCCCTTATCGGTTTTGACGATGAGCCGATTGGAGGCGTGTGCAGCGAGCGGGAGGGTCATGAGCAAAGCAAGAGGGAGCCTGAGGGAACGCATCATATCGCTGTCCACGATACAAACTTAAGTTGCCACTGTGCAACCGTGTGGAGCTACGAAATTTCAACGCCAAGCAAATCGTCCACGGATTCGCGGCGGCGAATGAGACGCGCACGTTTACCTTCGACGAGCACTTCTGCGGGCCGCGGGCGCGAGTTGTAGTTGGAAGCAAGCGACTGGCCGTAGGCTCCGGCGTCGAGGATGGCGATGAGATCGCCTGGCTGAACGGCTGGGATGGCACGATCGCGGGCGAAGAAATCTCCGGTTTCGCAGACCGGACCGACAATGTCAGCGACGAGTTTGCGCGCCCCTTTGCGCGGCGTGACGGGGATGATCTCGTGATGCGCCTGATAGAGCGCGGGGCGAATGAGGTCGTTCATGGCAGCGTCGAGGATGAGGAAATGCTTTTTGCCGTTTTTCTTGAGATAGAGAACGCGGGTGATGAGCGCTCCAGCCTGCGCGACGAGAAAGCGTCCGGGTTCAAGCAGGAACTGGATATCTTCGAGTTCGCTGACAGCCTGTTTGAGTGCGGCGGCGTACTGCTGGATTTTTTCTTCTGGGTGGAAGGGAAGGTCGAGGTGATATTCAATGCCAAGTCCGCCGCCGGCGTCGAGGAAGCGGATGGGTAAGCCGTCGCTGCGGAGTTGGCGAATGAGCGCGGCAACGCGGCTGGCCGCAGCGCCGAAGGGATCGGCGGTGCGAATCTGCGAGCCGATGTGGACGCTGACTCCGGCGGGCTCGATCCAGCGGTTCTTTGCCACGTCGCGGTAGACGGCGCGCGCGCGATGGATGTCGATGCCGAACTTATGCTCGCGCAGGCCAGTGGAGATGTAGGGGTGGGTCTCCGCGAAGATGTCGGGGTTGACGCGTAGAGCGATGCGGGCGCTCTTTTTCAATTTTGCGGCGCGTTCGGCGAGCAGATCGAGCTCGCCTTCGCTCTCAACGTTGAACAGCAGGATGCCGGAGCGCAGGGCGAGATCAATCTCCGGCGAGGTCTTTCCGACTCCGGAGAAGACGACGCGCGCAGCAGCAGCCTTGTTCACAGCCAGCACGCGTTCCAGTTCACCGCCGGAGACGATATCGAAGCCTGCTCCAAGACGGTCGAAGAGTTTGAGAATGGCAAGCGCGGAGTTGGCCTTCACCGCGTAGCAGACGAGGTGCTTCTGCGTGGCGAAAGCCTGAGTGAAGAGACCGAGGCGGTAACGAATATGATCGGCGGAGTAGACGTAGAGCGGCGTGTTGTATTTTTTTGCGAGCGCTTCGAGCGAAACCTCTCCACATGCGAGCGAAGTGGGCTTTCCGGAGTAGACAAAAGGGCGAACAGGGAGCACGGGGCCTCAGAAATACAAGGGATTTGGACTAGCCGTCCAGGGCACACGCGCTTCGCGCATGCATAGCCTTCATCATTGATTGTATGCGGTGGTTGCTATTGCGAGGCTTTTAGTGAGTCTCTACGTATCGGGACCTGCTCGACAATTTCCACATTGAAGCCCTGGAGCGCGGGGACATGCGTGGGGGTGTTCGAGAGTAGGCGGATTTTGTGAATGCCGAGGTCGGCAAGAATTTGGCCGCCGAGTCCCACTTGGCGCAGGATGCGTTGATGGCGGTCGTCCTCGTGCGCGCGGGCTTCGCGGTGAAAGAGAATGCGATGTGGCTCGACGCTGCGGTCTATGTCGAATCCACGGCTGGTGTTGTGGAGGTAGATGAGCGCGCCGCGTCCTGCTTCAGCGATCTGGCGCAGAGACTGCTGGACGATGTGATGGCAGTCGCAAATGGAGCCGCCGAAGACGTCTCCAGCGAGGCAATGGGAGTGAACGCGGACTAGAATCGGCTCATCGCCGTCGGCGACGTCACCCTTGACCAGGGCGATATGGCTCTCTCCGCCATTAACCTCGCTCTCGTAAGCAATGGCGCGGAATTCTCCATAAGGCGTGGGCAGCACGCTTTCGGCCACGCGGAAGATATAACGCTCGTTCTGCAGCCGATAACGGATGAGCTCGGCAACGGTAAGCATCTTCAGGTGGTGCTCGGCGCAGAATTTTTTCAGGTCGGGCACGCGAGCCATAGTGCCGTCATCGTTCATGATTTCGCAGATGACTCCGGCAGGAATGAGACCGGCCATGCGGGCGAGGTCGACGGAGGCTTCGGTCTGCCCGGCACGGACGAGAACGCCGCCGCGGCGGGCGCGCAGAGGGAAGACATGGCCGGGACGTGCGAGATCGTGCGCTGTAGAACTGGCGTCGATAGCGACCTTGATGGTGTGGGCGCGGTCGTGCGCTGAGATTCCGGTGGTGACTCCTTCGCGGGCCTCGATGGTTTCGGTAAAGGCAGTGCCGAAGCGTGAGGAATTCTGCTGCGTCATAGGGCCGAGGCGCAGGTAGTCGGCGCGTTCTTCGGTCAGCGTAAGGCAGATGAGGCCGCGGCCGTAGCGGGCCATGAAGTTGATGGTCTCCGGCGTGACGAACTCCGCGGCGAGAGTAAGATCGCCCTCGTTCTCGCGGTCCTCGTCGTCGACAACAACGATCATGCGTCCGGCGCGAACCTCGTCGAGTGCTCCGGGTACGTCCGTAAATGAGGAATCATACATGATTCTATTGTCTGCCACTTTCCAAGTTGTGGCGAGAGCGAAGAAGCGTGATGGCCGATACAAAAATAGTTCTTTCCTTTAGATTGAGCGTCGGCGTAGAATCGCGCGCGTCCGGGGTACACCTTGGATTCCTTTCCCACAAGGGAGATCGACGTGATTCGCTACATTGCATCCTTTTCGGTGATTGTTCTGCTCGGGGCTGTTCCGTTTCTTCCTCAGGATCAGTCCCCCGCTAAATCCGCCACATTCACCATTCCTCCAGACATCGCGGCGCAGACAAACCCGATCCATCCAACAACTGAGGGTCTTGCTAAGGCGAAGAAGATGTATGGATATGACTGCGCAATGTGTCACGGCGCGAACGGCGACGGCAAAGGAGATATGGCTTCGAGCCTGAAGACGCCGATGAAGGACTGGCACGACCCAGCTTCTCTGAAGGGAATGACGGACGGGGATCTGTTCTACATCATTCAAAAAGGCAAGGGGGAGATGCCGCCCGAGGGCGATCGCCAGAACGCAGAGGGCATCTGGAATATGGTGACGCTGGTACAGTCATTCTCCAAAAAATAGGCTGCGTCTAGGTGCCATACAGCATGCGGGATGATCGCCGCGCAGATGATTGACCGCAAATCAGATGCCCTTTATGATGAGGGAGTAGCAACTCACCAGGCAGCATTTAGCTGCCTTTGTTTTGCCCCCTCGTTCAATGGTAGGACAGCTGACTCTGGATCAGCATATCGGGGTTCGAATCCCTGGGGGGCAGCCAGTCGGAACATCGATGACTGACTTGGCGATTGTGCTCTTACCGAGATCCGCGCGGGAAGTTAGACTCTGACAACCTATCGAAAACCCCTTTTCGTGCCGGTAACACGATTCCTTGCATGGCGGTCTCGGCAACTGTTAAATCTGTCAGCGAGCAAGCTAGCAGGCAGTTGACAATCGCTGTCTGGAACAGCAACGATGAGTGGCTTTAAGCGAGGGGACATGCCGGCCCCTCCAGGCTTCGTCCCCAGGCCCGCAAACTTGCACGTGTAAGATCGCAGGTCACCGATGACGAGTTCAACACAGGAGATGCGTAAATCATCTCCCGCGTTTATGCAGGCGCTGCTCGAGAGTGAACGGCTGCGCATTCGGATCGTGATTGCGGTAATCGTAGCCGCCTTTGCGATACGAAGCCTTAGAACATTAATCCTCTTCAGCCATAAGAACCTCATCTCGTGGGCGACCACGAGCCTGCTGATAGTGATTGTGTTGATCTATGAACTTCTAATGCTGCGCGCGGTAAATCGGTCGATAAAGGGTGGCCGTGATCTGCCCAACGCTGCGTGGATCGCGAACATCGTGGTTGAGATGTGCATACCAGCCTTGGCACTGGCGCTACTTTCCGACGCAACGATGGAGGCGGCCTACAAACCGCTGGCCAATCCGGCAGTTCTCCTGTACTTCATCTTCATCATCCTCTCGACTCTACGCCTGGATCCCATAGTAAGCAGAATCTCGGGAATCGTGGCCGCAGTGAGTTATCTCTTCGCGGCTGCATATCTGGGTTGGGTGCCCACGTTTGGCGGTGGCGCTTCCGTGTTGTCACCTGATCGGGCAGTAGTTGGCTTTGCTATCGCGTTCGTCTTTGGCGGATTCGTCGCGGGTGCGGTAGCCGGTGAGATCCGGAAGCAGGTGGAAGCGGCCCTTCGCGAGGCAGAAACGAAGCGCCAGATGGAACGACTCACTCATGACCTCGAGGTCGCTCGGTCGATCCAGCAGTCTCTACTACCAACCAGCGCACCCGAGATTGAAGGTTTTGAAATCGCCGGCTGGAACCTGCCTGCGGATCAGACTGGCGGAGATTACTACGATTGGCAGGTTCTTCCCGGCGGAAAATTGTTTGTCGCGCTCGGCGACGTGACTGGTCACGGGATCGGTCCGGCACTCCTTACTACCGCGTGTCGCGCATACACCCGGGCAAATTTCACACCGGAAAATGGAATGTTGACGGCGATGGAGCGAGTCAACGCTGCCCTCAACAGGGATGTGGGTCCGAGACGATTTGTGACATTTGTTGCAGTAATTTGCACTCCTGGCAGTTCGCGGGTGGAACTGCTTTCCGCCGGGCATGGGCCGCTGTTTCTTTACATGCTGCGAGAAGATCGCTTCGACGCGATGCCCGCTCAAGGGCTGCCCCTTGGCCTGATGCCTGAATTAGGTTCGGCTCCACCCGTGGTCCTCGACCTCAATCCCGGCGACTTGCTCGTCTTGACGACGGATGGCTTTTTCGAATGGGCCAATGCGCAAGACGAGCAATTTGGCGAAGAGCGCATGGAAGATACAATTCGTGCGGCAAGGGAAAGACCGCCGGCTGAAATTATTTCCGCCCTCTATAAGGCCGTGATCGAATTCTCCGGTGGCACCAAGCAGGACGACGACCTCACGGCCGTGGTCATAAAGAGAAAATAGGGGATGCAGATAGCGCTGAATCGTTGTGATCGATTCAGTTCATTCAGGCAGATTCGCAGTCAATGAATATTGATTGGTCGT
>JASHRS010000016.1 GCA_030037215.1 Silvibacterium sp.
CACGAGCTGCGCCCGCAGGAAGACCTAGCGCCGCTCGAGCGCGCCTACGGCTTCGCCGCCAGCCGCCACCACGGCCAGAAGCGGGTTTCCGGCGAGCCGTACATGATCCATCCGATTCTGGTGACCCGGCAGCTCGCCGAGATGCAGATGGACATGACGTGTCTTGAAACCGGGCTGCTCCATGACGTGGTCGAGGATACCTCGGCGACCATCGAAGAAATTCGCAAGAATTTCGGCGAAGACGTGGCCCGCTGCGTCGACGGGGTCACCAAGCTGGGCAAGCTGAACCTGGCCAGCCGCGAGGAGCGGCAAGCCGAGAGCGTTCGCAAGATGCTGCTGGCGATGGTCGAGGATATTCGGGTGATCCTGGTCAAGCTGGCGGATCGTCTGCACAACATGCGCACGCTCGGGTCGCTCGCGCGCGAAAAACAGGTGCGCATCGCCCAGGAAACGCTCGATATTTACGCGCCCATCGCGCATCGCCTGGGAATGGGCAAAATCCGCGGCGAGCTGGAGGATCTGGCGTTTCACTATCTGGAGCCGGAAGCCTCCTCGGAGCTGCTCAAGGAGTTCCAAGCCGCGCGCGCCTCGAACGAAGCGCTGCTCGGCGAAGTGAAGCACATCGTCGAGGTCAATCTGGCTCGCGAAGGCATTCCCGCACGCGTCGAAACGCGGGTCAAGCGCGCCTATTCGGTTTATCAGAAACTGAAGCGCCAGAAAATTACGCTCGATCAGGTGTACGATCTTCTGGCCGTGCGCATCATCACCGATTCGGTGAAGAACTGCTACGCCGCCCTCGGCGTGATTCACAACGAATGGCACCCGATTCCGGGCCGCATCAAGGATTTCATCGCCATTCCGCGGCCCAATTTATACCAGTCCCTGCACACTTCCGTGATGGGTCCCGGTGGGCGTCATTTCGAAGTGCAGATCCGCACCGAAGAAATGCACCGCATCGCCGAAGAAGGCATTGCAGCACACTGGAAGTACAAGGATTCGGGATCGCCGATCAGTGCGCGCGACGAGCAACGGCTGGCGTGGGTGCGGCAACTGGTCGAGTGGCAGCGGGAGATGACCGATCCCAACGAATTTCTCTCGACGCTGAAGATCGACCTTTATCCCGAAGAGGTTTACACCTTCACGCCGAAGGGCAAAGTCGTCGTGTTGCCGAAGGACGCTACACCCCTGGACTTCGCCTACTCCATCCACACTGAGGTCGGACACACCTGCGTGGGAGCGAAAGTGAACGGCCGCATTGTGCCACTGCGCTCAAAGCTGCGCAACGGCGACATTGTCGAAGTCGTCACGCAGAACGGCCATACACCCAGCCGCGACTGGCTCACATTTGTGAAAAGCTCGCGGGCACGCAACAAGATCAAGCATTGGCTGAACGAGCACCAGCGCGAGCGCGCCATCGACATTGGACGCAAACTGCTCGAACGCGAAGCGCGGAAGTACAAGATATCGTTATCCAAATTTGACGAAACGGATTACGAGCGCGTTGCCGCCGACTACAGCGTGGCCACACACAGCGACCTGATGGCAGCCATCGGATTCGGCAAGTATTCGGCGCGGCAGGTGCTGAACCGGCTGAACCCAGGCATTATCAGTCAGCATGGCGCTGAACAGGACCAGCCAGTCGCCGAGGTTTCCGACGCGGTGCGGAGGGTATCGCTCGCCAGCGGCACCGACTCTCTCCAGGTCGAAGGGCAAAACGACTTGCTGGTCTACCGGGCACGATGTTGCAATCCCATTCGCGGCGAGGAGATCATCGGCTACGTCACGCGCGGCAAAGGAGTGGCGGTGCATGCGCGCAACTGCCCAAATGTGCAGAACCTGCTTTACGAGTCTGATCGGCGTGTTGCCGTTGAATGGGCGCGTCCGGCCGACCAGAGCGTAGTCCATCGCCAGACGTATCCGGTGCGGCTTACCGTGTTCTGCGACGACCGCACAGGCATGCTGAAGGAGCTCACTGCCGTGATCAGCGATGAGGACACAAATATACGCACGGTGGATTCGCGTCCCGGACCGAACGACGACGCGATTGTCGAGTTCGTGGTTGACGCTGAAGATCTTCCGCATCTGACCAAGCTGGTGCAGGGCCTCCGGAGGGTTCCCGGTGTGCGGGATGTACAGCGGTCACAGAAGCTATAGGAACTGGCCCCTTCGGCCTCGCTCAGGGCAAGCTGTCTAGACACACGCGCTATACGCCCAGTGACAAGGGTTGTCTGCAGGATTCCGGGATTTGCACCTATCCGGAGGGTATCCCCCTCACAACCTGTCACAAAATTTGCGCCAGTTTTTAGATTGCGCAGGTTACGCTTTCACGGGACAATCCCCATATGACCTTGCAACGATCCCCCATCTTTACCCCTAACGCGCCAGCGGCAATTGGACCTTACTCACAGGCCATTGAAACCAACAATTTCGTCTACACATCCGGGCAGGTAGCTATTGATCCCACGACCGGTGAACTGGTTCCGGGAGGTATCCAGGAACAAACCGCGCAGGTCGTCGAAAACCTGAAGGCAATTCTGGCCGAAGCAGGCTGCCATCTTTATAACGTTGTTAAGACGACGGTCTTTCTCCGGGACATGAACGACTTCACTGCAATGAACGAAGTGTATGCGCACTATTTCGCTCCAGAGGGCGCCGTGCCCCCTGCCCGTTCGACGGTAGAGGTAGCACGGCTGCCCAAAGATGCCCTCGTCGAAATCGAAGTTGTCGCGCGTTGCAACAATTCCGACTAAAACCCATCCAATCGGGTGGAGGGTTTTGAGAATCATGGAAAAGCTTCAGAAGACCGACGAGGAGTGGCGGGCGCAGCTTACTCCGGAGCAGTACTACATCACGCGTCAAAAGGGCACCGAACCCCCATTTTCGGGCGCGCTCTACCACAATCACGACGATGGGAGCTACCATTGCGTGGCCTGTGGAGCGGAGCTGTTCAAATCCGACAAGAAATTTGACTCGGGCAGCGGATGGCCGAGCTTTTGGCTCCCTGCTGATTCCAGTGCGATTGAAACGCACGAGGATCTGAGCCACGGGATGCGGCGGGTGGAAGCGACCTGTGCCCGCTGCGGCGCGCACCTCGGCCATGTGTTTCCAGACGGCCCCAAACCAACTGGATTACGCTACTGCATCAATTCCGCGGCGCTAGACTTTGAAAAGACCAAATAACGGCGTGCTCGTTGATAGACGGGACTTCTGTGGTCTGCTGTTCGCCTCAACTGTTGCTTCAGTGCTGCCGTTGCGCATAGTAGCACAAGGCCGAACTCCTCCCTGGCGTCTGCCCGTGGCATCTTCGCGAACGATCCGTGCAGATGACACATTGATTCAAATCGACTTCAGCGAGGACGGCGTTGATCCTCCCAAGAACTTGCTCCTGCAATGGATCGAAAGGGCTGCGCAGGCCGTATCTGTTTACTATGGCCAGTTTCCTGTTCTCAGAGAGAGGATACTCGTCGTGCTGGTTCCGGGCCGGCGTGGCATAGGAGGTGGTACAACCTGGGGCGGCGTAGGAGGATTTCCAGCATTCACCCGCATTCATGTGGGCCAGCAGACGACGCAGCAGGATCTCGACGGCGATTGGATGATGACCCATGAAATGGTTCACACCGCTTTTCCTTCGCAGCAGGATGAGCATCACTGGATGGAAGAAGGACTCGCGACCTATGCAGAGCCGATTGCGCGCGTACAGGCGGGATTTCTAACGCCAACGAAAATCTGGACGGACATGGTGCGCGACATGCCGCAGGGTGATCCTCGGTCCGGGGATCAGGGATTAGACCAAACACACACATGGGGACGCACTTATTGGGGTGGAGCACAGTTCTGTCTGCTGGCCGACATCAATATTCGGAAAGCAACGCAAAACCGTAAAGGTCTGCAGGATGCGCTAAGAGCAATCGTTTATGCGGGCGGGACAATCGATACTCAGTGGCCGCTGACAAAGGCCTTGCAGATTGGCGATACAGCCACTGGAACGACCGTCTTAACTGACCTGTATAACGCGATGCGTGATACGCCAAAGACAGTAGACCTGACCGGGCTTTGGAAAGACCTTGGGATCGAAGGTCATGAGGGAGGCGAGGTCAGCTTCAACGATGCGGCCCCTTTCGCATCGATCCGCAAGGCGATAACCCAGGCGCCTGAAGCAGCAAAAAGCCCCGGCTATTGAAGTGCCCGGGCTCTACCAATGAGAAGCTCAAGCCTTGGTAACTTTGCCGCTCTTGATGCAGCTGGTGCACACACGCAACTTACGGGCTCCACCATCGACCTTCGCCTTTACTGGACGCAAGTTTACGCTCCAGCGGCGGCGGGTAACGTTGTGCGCATGCGAGATATTGTTGCCGAACTGCGGGCCCTTGCCGCAGATGTCACAGACCTGTGCCATAACAAGACTCCGAATCCTGAATTGTTCGTGCGTACCAGTACCCGCAATATTCGATACCGCACAAGCGGCTGAGAAGCAGGTGACAGCGGACATAACTGGATGTCCACTCTGACGCCGAATCTTTAGTTTAGACTATTCCGCCGATTTGCAGCAACTTGAATGGAGCGTTGGTAGTGGGCCAATTGGCCCACTACCGGAGCGTTTCGGGATGAATCCGTTGACCACGGCGGCAGTTCTCGATAAACTTATCTAGTTCGGCGATTCTGCCCTTCGCTTCGTGGTACACCCGCTCACTCCTCAAGTCTGAGTTCGAGCACAATGCGCCCGAGTGAGCATGTATCGGCCCAGCCTGAGAGAAGATTGCACGTCCGCCGCGAGTGGGCGTTCGGAGGAATTATGTACGCGGTCATTCGTACCGGTGGAAAACAGTATCGCGTCGCTCCCGGCGACGTCGTAAAGATTGAAAAGGCAGCCGCAGACGAGAACGGCTCGCTGGAGTTCAACGAAGTGCTTTCGTTCTCCAGCGATTCCGGATCGATTGCGCAGCCAACCGGCGCGAAGGTGCTCGGAACCGTAGTCGGTGAGGGACGGGGTGACAAGGTTCTGGTCTTCCACTACAAGCGGAAGAAGCAGTACAAGAAGCTCCAGGGGCATCGCCAGAGCTTTACCCAGGTTCGCATCGACTCCATTCAGGTGGGCGGCAAAACATACCACGCCACGAAGTAGGTACACAATTTCGGCGCGTGTAAGCGCCCCGTGAGGATTCATCCATGGCACACAAAAAAGGTTTAGGAAGCTCGAAAAACGGACGCGATTCGAATGCCCAGCGGCTGGGCGTGAAAGCGTTTGGCGGCCAACTGGTCACCGGCGGCTCAATCATCGTCCGCCAGCGCGGGACACCGCTCAAACCCGGGCAGAATGTCGGCCGCGGCAGCGACGACACGCTCTTTGCGAAGATCGACGGCCGCGTGAAGTTTGTCGACCGCGGGCGTTTGGGACGTTTTGTCGCTATAGAACCCGTTTCTGCAAACTAAGCAGCACTTTCCACAAAAGGCCCAGCCAAGGATTATTCAGGCTGGGTCTTTTGCTTTTTCGTCCAAATCGGCAATCTCATGCCTGATGAAAGCAGAAGGGCGCAGACTTCGCTGCGCCCTTCTGCCTTTATCAACTCTTCACAGCTACATGGTTTTAGTCAGGAACTTATCAACAACTTGCTCGACGTCCTGAAGGAAGAACGCCGACGAGGTAGCTCCCAAGGATACGTGCGCAGGCCGCTGGCCGAGTGCGCCGGCAATATCGTTCCAGCGAAGCAGCGGCGACGTGACAGGCAGTGTAATAGGTGCGCGCTCTTCGGCAGGCTCTGGTAGCAGGAAGTAGACGGTCCATGTGAGAACTGCAACGGTGGTTCCTACCATAAGGAAGAGATTTGCCAGCGACCAGATTGCTCCCGGCTTCGAGTACATCAGCGAGCAGATTAGATCGCCGGAAGCCTCTAGGCCAAATCCCAGAGCAATTCCAAAGACTCTGCCACGGAAGGATCTTCCCAAGCTGTGCACAGTGAGAGCCAGATAAGCCATCAGGCATATCTCAAAGATAGCCACACAACGAGCCATTTGCGCTGCCACTGTTGCGAGAAAGATGTCGTTGCTCCCGTTCCGGTGCGACGGAAGAGCTGTCATTCCGAACAAAATGACAACACACGCAACACCGACCCAACGGAACATAATCAGTCCAAGACGCTGCAGGCCGGGAACCGGCTCCATCACAGCCTTGAAGATTTCCTGAAGCGCAAAGAAGATGGCGACAGCGCCCAAAAGATAGAGAGTCCAATAGGTGTACACATAGGTGAGCGTCTGGGTGCGCACGCTCACGGCGAGGAAATGCCGCTCACTCAGGATGAAGTAGAGTGCTGCGTCGCTGAAACAGCGGAACGCCAAGTAAAATGTCATAGCCGGAAAGCGCTTGGACACGCCTGCCCGCAAGACAGCCAGCAACGCGATGAGGTTGAGCCACGGCTCAACAGCTACCAATGCGTGTAAAAGAAAACTCGTCGAGATCATGGGGGCACACCTAATGAATCAGGCTTTTATGATAGCCCGACCAAGCGTGCCTCTCAACTGGAAAATTATTGTTTTGTCTCTATTTGGGACTTCAATTCCCAATTCCGCACGTGTTTGGCCCACAGGTCGGAAGAGGCATTTGATGGGAAATGACCTGATGGCTCAACGCAGCCGTCTGGGCCTTGGCCGAGTGGTTGGGCACGAAACCAGCGACGAGACCCGCCACCGCAAGGGAGAGAATAGAAGCGCGAACAATCAGTTTCATAATGGTAACCTTCCTGCGATATTCCAAAAGATTGTCTGGATAATTCCCGACTGCTCCGAGTATAGTTTTAACATGGGTTAAGTGCATTTAGGGTCAGTAATATATAAAGTGTTCAATGATTTTGTTACTGAGGTAATTAACGTCTAGAAACAGTTACCGGCACTCGCGAAGGCTCCCAGAATGAGGCTTCAGTGCTTCCAGTTTGGATGTCGTTCTGGTAACGAAGGCATTTCGTGCGGATCGTTCGTATCGATCAGATTGTTTTGTATCCTTCATAAACCTGCTCAAAAACCGTATCCCATGAGGCACTTAGCGCACGTGCACGGGCGTCGAGCCGCATCTGGCTGAGCCGCCTGGGGTTAGATAGAAGATCGATCACCGATTTTGCAAAGTCTCGGTCGTGGGCGACTATTCCAGTCTCGCCGTGGCTGACGATCGAGGAGGGTCCACCGTTCGGGGTGACAATGGCTGGGATACCCGAGGCAAAGGCCTCGAGCACGACGTTTCCGAAGGTATCGGTGTGCGAGGGAAAAACGAACAAATCCATATTGGCGTAGGCGCGGGCGAGCTCGATGCCGCGGAGGACTCCGGGAAACTCTGCTCCGGGAAGGTGCTCACGGAGCCAGGGCTCTTCTGCGCCGTGTCCGAGGATGAGAAAGCGAAAATTGGTAAAACCCGAGGCGGTGAGCTGCTGGTGTACTGTGCCGAGCAGGGCGACGTTCTTTTCGACCGACAGGCGGCCAGCGTAGCCGAGGGTGAAGGTCTTGTCGTTGGAATCGCGGTCGCGGCGCTCAGGCGAAAAGAGCTGGGTGTCGACCCCGCGCTGCATGAGGTAACAGGGGCGGTGGGTGTGGCTCTCGAGCAGCGCACAAAGGCCAGGATTGGGCGCGTAGAGGACACGAGCCAAGGAGTAAAACTTCGCGGTCAGCAGGAGCGCGATGCGTTCGATGGCCTGCGCCGTGGGTGTGCGGTGGCTGGTGGGCAGGCGGCGGATGAGCCAGCGGGCGCGGGTCGCGGCGTACTCATGGAGATTGGTGTGCCATGAGGCCACGAGCGGCAGGTTGAGGTGATATGCGAGCAGGGCGCCGATCATGCCTATTTCGCTGGGGCCGGTGATGTGGATGAGGTCGGGGCGAAAGGCGCGCAGGGTACGCGCGATCAGCGACAGGAAGCGGATAAAGCCGGGGTCGAAGCGCAGGTCCTTTTCCAGTCCGAAGGACAGAATGCCGCGATGTAATTCAAGCGTCCAGAGCTGATCTTCAATAAGCAGGCGGGGCTTGCGGCTGCCGGCGCGGACGCATAGGAACGGCAGGTTGCGGCGGCGGGCGAAGTCCTCGAACTGGCGGCTGGTGTGGGCAACTCCATTGATCTCGTGAAAGGAATCCGGGAAGTAGGCGACACGCATCAGGGCAAGGCTACACTGTTGGGATTAATTTGGGATTACGGTTGGGGTGTATGTCCCTGTGTAGTCAATGATCAGCGGCGACTTGATCAGCGCAGGCGCGAGGATTCCCTTCGCGTCAGCGGCGGGGTTGTAGTAGCTTGTTGTGCATTGCAGAAGGCCTCATTCAGGGTCTGCGTGAAATCTGGAGGTAAGCGAATGAAGATTGTGACGATTATTGCGCGCGTTCTACTGGGCATTACGTTTGTGTTCTTCGGCGGGAACCTTGTGGGCGTGTCCATTGGACATCCATATTTGCACTCACCCATGCCGCCGGGTCCGGCAGGCCAGCTTGCAACAGCGCTCTATACCACGCACTTCTGGTTTCTGATCGGGATACTCCAAGTGATCGGCGGACTGCTGGTGCTTATCGGGCTGTATGTGACACTTGGGCTGGTCATTCTGGGACCGATGCTTGTGTGCATTGACTTTTTCCACTTGTCGGTTGCGCATGAAGGAATACCGATGGCGATTGTGGTGACGATTCTGTGGCTCATTGTGGCGTGGGCGCATAAGCATCACCTAGCAGGAATCTTTTCGAGGAAGGCGTAGTTTAGCTAAAGAGCGGGAGCTAAAGGGCGGGCAGCTAAAGTCCGGGAAGCAAAAAGCGGGCGGCAGAACGGCTTTGAGTCATTCATGCTCTATCAAGGCGAGAGGCGCGGCCATTGGCTGTGCCTCTTTTTGCGGTATGG
Source organism: Silvibacterium sp. (assembly GCA_030037215.1). GTDB lineage: Bacteria > Acidobacteriota > Terriglobia > Terriglobales > Acidobacteriaceae > Silvibacterium. Next base: position 8,855 of record JASHRS010000016.1, read on the forward strand.
CTCCCTCTGGCGTGAAATTTTATCTGGGATATCCGTGCTAAATCCTTGATTAGATTAGTTTTTCAAGGAACCCAGCGTTATACAGCGTCGTTGATTTCAAAGGAGTTATGCGGTGGCATGGCGTAAATCATGGCTGGTAAATGGGTTAGCTAGTGAAGCTACAGCTATGTTCCTAGCAACTGAAAAGCGGTAGCGGTGAAACGGCAAGCGTATGCGCATGGGTCACAGTCCTAAAGCAATAAGGCGCGGCCTAGATGGTCGCGCCTCGTGCGAAATTCTGTTCCTTATTCTCAGTATAACAATTTGGGGCGAAATTCCATGCATCCGGAAACTATTGAACTAACATGGGATGGGTTGGTGAAGGCTTGACAGAAAAATTTCAGTCCCCACTCCAAGCAAAAACAGCTTGAGTGGGGCACCTAAAGTCCGATCGATGAAGTACAGAGTCCTCTGGTTAGATTTGGGCAGTGCCGCCGTCGACAAAGAGCTCGATTCCGTTAACGAAGCTGGAATCACTTGAGGCCAGGAAGAGAGCGACGGTCGCGATCTCTTCCGGGCGGCCCATCTCGCCCCATGGTATCTGGGATTTGAAGAACTCCTTGGCGTCGGAGCCGAGAGGATCGAGGATGGGCGTGTCGATCATGCCAGGGCTGAGAATGTTCACCCGGATCCTGCGCTCCTTGAGTTCGAGCAGCCAGGTACGTGCGAAGGAGCGCACGGCCGCCTTGCTGGCGCTGTAGACGCCAAAGGCTGGAGACCCTTTGATGCTGGCGATCGACCCATTAAGAAAGATGGAGCCGTTGTCGTTGAAGAGCGGCAGGGCCTTCTGCACGGTGAAGAGGGTACCGCGCACGTTGAGATCGAAGGTCTTGTCGAAGTGTTCCTCGGTGACCTCTTCGAGCTTGGCGAGCTCGCCCTGACCGGCGCTCGCGAACAGGATGTCGATCTTGCCCTTCTCGCGCTTGACGGTCTCGTAGAGGCGGTCGAGATCAGCCAGGTTCGAGGCGTCGCCTTGAACGCCCGTGACATTTTTGCCGATCAGTTTTACGGCTTCATCGAGCTTGTCCTTGCGGCGTCCGGTGATGAAGACATACGCACCCTCTTCGACGAAGAGCTTGGCCGTTGCCAGCGCCATGCCGGAAGTGGCTGCGGTGATGACTGCGACCTTTCCTTCAAGCTTTTTCACAACTGTTCTCCTTGGTATGTGTTGGGATTCGCGTGGAGCCCACTGCTGCATTGCTGTCGGCGGTGGGCCATGGAAACGATGGATTAGCGAAGGCCTCCGCCGGCAATGATGATTTCGCCGGTGAGCCACTTGGCATCCTCGGAGGCAAGGAAGGTGACGACGCCTGCGATGTCATCGGGGCTGGCCAG
>JASHRS010000126.1 GCA_030037215.1 Silvibacterium sp.
TACGGTGTCGAATTTGAAGACATTGTTTCGCTGGAAAAAATCGGAGGCTTCGTCACCAAGGGGCTCTCGCGCGAACCGATGGCCGGCAACCAGGCGCCGCGCATCATTGAAACTGCGGCTGGAATGATGAACGCCATCGGACTGCAGAACATCGGCGTCCAGGCATTTATCGAGAAGAAGCTGCCCGCGCTGCGCAAGTATCCCAAGTGCGCCGTCATCGTGAATGTCTTCGGCTCGACTGTGGCCGACTACCTTGAGGTCATCCGCCAGTTGAACGACGCCGAAGGCATCGCTGCCTACGAGCTAAATGCTTCATGCCCCAACACCAACCACGGAGGCATGGCATTCGGCACCGACACCATGACGCTCGACGAGCTCGTCTGGCGTTCGAAGCAGATTGCTGGCCGGCCGCTTATCGTCAAGCTCTCGCCAAACGTCACCTCGATCCCCACTATGGCCAAATGCGCCGAGAACGCCGGCGCCGACGCCATCTCGCTCGTCAACACCTTTGTCGCGCTCTCCATCGACATCGAAACCCGCCGCCCGCGCATCGCCAACATCACCGGCGGCCTCTCCGGCCCGGCCATCAAACCGATCGCCGTCCGGATGGTCTGGGAGGCGTCACGCGCCGTGCAGATTCCTGTCATGGGTCTCGGCGGTATCACCACACCCGAAGACGCAGCGGAATTTCTCATTGCCGGAGCGGGCGCCGTGCAGGTAGGAACGGCCAGCTACGCCGACCCGCGGGCCGTTGAGCGCGTCGCCAAAGGACTGGAGAGCTGGTGCACGCGGCACCATGTCGAAAAGGTTGGCGACCTTACCGGCACGCTGGATGTTTCGTCGCAGTCGTAGCCGCGGTTGCCGTCGCCTCAGCTGCCGTCTGTAGTTCAGCATCGCGTATCATGACACCCGACGTTCCAGGGAGCGCAGCGCAAATGCCTGAAACTACCTGCTGCATCGTCGGCGGAGGCCCGGCCGGCGTAATGACCGGCTATCTCCTCGCCCGCTCCGGCGTCCGCGTCATCGTGCTCGAGAAACACAGTGACTTCTTTCGCGATTTCCGCGGCGACACCGTCCATCCCTCAACCCTCGAACTCTTCTACGAGCTCGGCCTGCTTGACGACTTCCTCAAAATTCCTCATCAGGAGATGCCCACCGTCGGCGGCAAATTCGGCGATTACCGCTTCACCGCTGCAGACTTCCGCCATCTGCCCACCCACTGCAAGTTCATCGCGCTCATGCCGCAATGGGATTTCCTCAACTTTCTTTCCGCACACGGAAAGCAATTCCCCGCCTTCGACCTCCGCATGGAGCACGAAGTCACCGGCCTGCTTCGCGATGGCGAACGCGTCACCGGAGTCGAAGCCAAAACTCCTTCAGGAAACGTGAAGATTACCGCCGGTCTCGTCATCGGTTGCGACGGCCGCCACTCCGCTGTCCGGCAGGCCGCGCAAATGGAGGTTACCGAATACGGCGTCCCCATCGATGTCCTCTGGTTCCACATCAGCCGCCATCCCGACGATCCTGAAAACTCGCTTGGCAATGTGAACTACGGCAAAGCCCTCGTACTCATCAACCGCAGCGTCTACTATCAGGCCGGACTCATCATCCGGAAAGGCTCATTCGACCAGCTTCGACAGAATGGCCTCGAAGCCTTCCGGCAGGACATCGTGAAAATCGCGCCATTCCTTGGCGACCGCGTCTCCGAGCTCAAAGACTGGGATCAAATCAAATTGCTGTCCGTACAGATCAACCGCCTCAGGCAATGGTACCGGCCCGGCCTGCTCTGCATCGGCGATGCGGCCCATGCCATGTCTCCCGCGGGCGGTGTTGGCATCAACCTTGCCGTGCAGGACGCTGTCGCCACGGCAAACCTGCTCGCCGGGCCTCTGCGCAATGAAACGGTGACCGGAGAATTATTGGCCCGGATTCAGCAGCGCCGCGAATTTCCCGTGCGCGTCACCCAGCGCATACAGGTTGCTGCCCACCAGGCTTTCAGCTCCATCTTCAACAACCCCGGCCCCGCAAAGGCTCCCTGGCAGCTCAAGCTAATCACAAGGATTCCCGGAATCCAGCGTCTGCTTGCCCGCGCCGTAGGCATGGGAGTGCGCCCCGAGCACGTGCAGACGAATCCGCAATAACAACGTCTTATTTTTCAGGGAAACCCGCTAGGCAGCGTTGCGCGGCGACCCCTGCCCGGTGTTCGGCAGGCGGCTGTGCAGCATACGCGCCTGTTCCAGGGCCATTCCGGTTAGATAAACCGGAGCCGGCGTGGCTACAGCCACCAGCACCCACAGCACAAGCGAAAACAGCAGGCCGAACATCGCGCCCATCTGTAGAGTCAGGGCCACATAGCGGCCATCAAGGTGCATAACCAGCACCCAGTCCCGCAGCGGCTGTACATGATGAATGACCGCCAGCGCCAGAAGAAACGCCAGCACAGAAAGTGTGCTCAGACCGATCAGGGTTACATCCACAACACGGTGCAGCCGCTGCCGGCTCCGGCA
>JASHRS010000127.1 GCA_030037215.1 Silvibacterium sp.
CGCGACGCCAGTAGGCTCCGCGATAGAGGTACTGCCAGATATCCTCGGTCTGAAACGGATCGCGCCCGATCAGGCAGGGAATCACGTGCTCGATCAGATATGCGGCGACGGCAATCTCACGTCCATTCAGCGTTCCGTCGCCCAGACCGTAAATGCCTTCGTCGGTTTCAATCTTCAGCGTGACGAAATTCCTGCCCGGAGAGCAGACATTCACCGATGCCTTCGTAATCTTCATAGTCTCTACTCGCTTGCAGCGGTTGTCGGAGTGATTTCAATGTAATCGATCGGCGCAGGTTCGCCATCATCGGGACGGCCCTCAATTTTTAGCGTATCTCCAGGGTGCAGTTCGACATTGGAAACCGTGTACCGCGTGGAAGTCGCTCCATTCATCGTATTCCCAGGCAATGTGTTGTCTGCCTTCCATTCTGCAATCACTTTGTCGTTGAGATACAGCGTATAAGTCGAGACGCCATGCAGGTAGTCAAAATACTGAACGGCTAAGTTGTATTCCCCGGCTGGCCGTTCGAGGTTTGTCTCGGCCGAGCAGCTCGTTTGCCCCGTGCATGCGATTGCCTTGCCTCCCGATGCCGTCTCCCACGGAGTCACATCGACCGGAACATAGCCGCTCAGGTGCATGGATTCAGCCTCGACACGATCTGGATGATTTCCTACGCGTCCCTGGCCGTCAGGGATTCCCGATATGTCATGAAACCAGTCATTGATGGCGTCACGCCACACGATGGCCGCCCCGGCCTGATAAATCTGCAGTCTCAGCACATGCTCGTAGCGCGGATCGTCGATATGTCCCTTCAGCGTCTCCCATTCCGTGACCAGATTAGCCGCGCCCTCCGCGCCAGTGTAATGTGCGTTATAGATGTATTGAATCACCGTCGGCCCTGCGTGCAGCTTGTACGTGTAGGGGACATGATGCATAAAAAGCAAAAGGTTGTCCGGGCAAGTCGCAAGCGATTCATACATGCTCGTAACTTCCGGCGGATACTGGCCGATGAATCCGGTGCCTGTAGCCACCGTGCGGTCCATGCCCACTCCCTCATGGTCTGCGCGAATCCACTGCCCCCATCCGTTTCGCTCCGCCGATTGCGGAGCAGGGCCGTAGTGCGAGCCTAGAATGTCCGTCAGAGTCTGCAGTCCGAGCGGCCCAGTGTAGTTCTCGTAAATGGGCCATGACGAAAGCAGCATCTTGTCGATCGTGCTCACAACCAGCGGATCGCTGCTGAAGGTCATGCGTGTCCAGTCTTCGGCAATTGCTTCCGACGTTGCATCCGGGTTCCACGCCAGCCTTCCAAAGCCGTATAGATTCGCCATCGCCAGAGGATGCGCCATCCAGTTCGCATCCAGGCCTACGTTCGCAACTCCGGCAAACCCTCCCAGCGGTCGCTGAAAGGATTTCCCTTCGACGATCTCCTTCACCGGTGTATATCGATTGTCTGCGCGCATGTCGAAGTCGAGGATCGTCTTCCACAGCGGAATCAGATACACAAGTTGTCGCTGCTGTCCCGTGTACTCCTGCGTAATCTCAAGCTCAATGGCTTCGTTCGTATGCCGCAGGCCGGCAAACAGCGGAGACGCGGGCTCCCGCACCTGAAAATCAATTGGCCCGTACTTGATCTGCACAATCACGTTGTCGTCGAACTTGCCGTCCAGCGGATGAAAAATGTCATACGCCGCCCGGGCGCGGTCCGCTTTCAAGTCGCTCCAGTCGAGGTGATGGTTGTAGACAAACGCGCGATACATCAGCACTCCGCCGTGCGGCTTGAGTGCGCGCGCCAGCAGGTTCGCAGCATCGGCTGGCGTGCGTCCATACTGCGTCGGGCCGGGCCGGCCTTCGGAATCGGCCTTGACCACCAAGCCGGCGAAATCGGGAATCTGCGCGTAGATGTCATCGACCCTTTTCTGCCACCACGCGATGACCTGCGGATCGAGCGGATCGAAGGTATCGAGTCCGCCAATCGCCTTCGGGCTGCTCAGGTCGACGGAGATGGCCAATCGCACGCCCCAGGGCCTGAAGGCATCCGCGATGCGTGCCAGTTGCGGAATCATCTCTGGCGTGAGCATGCGCAGATCGGCATTGACATTGTTCACCGCGCATCCATTGATGCCGACCGACGCCAGCAGCCGTGCATAGTCCGACGCTCGTGTGAGGTCGGTGCGCACGCCTCCGTTCTCAAAAAAAATCGACCGTCCAGCGTAGCCGCGCTCGATAGTGCCGTTGAGATTGTCCCATTGATCCACCCATCGAACCTGTTCGGCCGGCGTGCTAACAGTAGCGAGCGAAGAAAATTCGTGCTCCGCCGCAATCGCTTCCAGCAAATGAAACGTGCCGTAAAGCGCGCCGCGCTGGTCGGCTCCGGCAATCACCCAGTCCGTGCGGCCACGGTCCTGCACCGGAGCAATGGCGTAACCCTCCGGCCCAACAGCTGCAGCCGGTCTCCAGTGCGAAAAACGTGCCTCAATTTCTGTAACCGTACCGATAACAATTTCCGGCTGTCGCGAAGGCTTGTCAGCAACGCTGACCGGATGTCCCAGCATTCCCGTAAGGCCGCGCGCTGCTTCGTTGGCTGCGTTTTGAACCACAGACGAGCGGTCAAGCGCAACGATAGTGGTTGGCAAAGACCTGTACTCTTCCGCATTCTGGACTGGCGCGTACCGCAGCCATCCTGCCGCGCCGTCCTCAGCGAAGGCAGCCGTGGATTGCACAGCAAGCGCAGCCGCCAGAATCAAGTTCAACGCCCGCATCGAGTCTCCTCAGCGCGGCAGAGGCTTGCTGCCATGGATGGAGAAGCCCTTGGATACGCCCATGCCCGGCGTCGGCTGGTTTCCGCCCACATAGATAAAATAATTGCCCGGCTGAACGCTCCGGCTGCCTGCGGCATCGACCAGGCTTAGCTGGCGCGGATGCAGAGTAAATTGGACCGGCTGCATCTCTCCCGGCAGCAAATGAACGCGCGCGAATCCCTCCAGCTCAGCGCGTGGCGCAAGCGCGCTCGGCGGCGGCACGATGTACAACTCCACCACTTCGTCGCCGGCCAGCTGGCCTGTGTTGCGAACATCGGCAGAGACGGTCAGGTCTTCGCCCGCATTCAGCATCGAGTCTGAGAGCCTGAGATTGCTGTAAGCAAAATGCGTGTAACTCAGACCATAGCCAAACTCATACAGTGGATCGCCGTGGAAGTAGCGATACGTGCGGCCTTTCATGGAGTAATCGTCAAACGCCGGGATCTGGCCGATGTTGCGATAGAACGTCACCGGTAGTCTTCCTGCAGGGTTATTTTTCCCGTCGAGCGTTTCCGCGATTGCCGTGCCGCCGTCCTCGCCGGGATACCACGCTTCCAAAACGGCATTTGCATGGTCCTGCGACCAGTTCACTGCCAGCGCGCTGCCGTTCAACAGCACCACAACCAGAGGCTTGCCGGTTTCACCAAGCGCCTCCAGCAGCTTCTTCTGCACATCAGGAAGTTGAATGTCTGTACGGTCGCCGCCCAGAAAGCCCTCAACATGAATCGGCATCTCTTCACCTTCAAGGTTGGGCGAAAGCCCCATGAAGGCCACGACAACGTCAGCCTGCTTCGCAACGTCGACAGCCTGCTCGCGCAAGGCATCGGCCGGAGGCATCCAGCCCAGCGTAATTCCACCACCGAACAGCGCAGCGTGATGCGCGTAATCCACCCTGAAGGTGTGCGGCTTCGTGTCATCGAAGTGCAGTGTGAACGCAGGAGCGGAGCTCTGCCTGGATTCGTCGGCCTCGTTCGTCCCAAAGTGCGCGACCTCTTTGCCGTCCAGATAGATTTTGTAGTTTTCTGAATCCTCGCAGGGATAGCAGTGCGAAAACTGGACCTGGAATGGATAATCGCCTGCCGCGGGCACGGAGATCGTTCCCGTCCAGCGCACGCCGAAATTGTTTTGCGGCGCACCGGGAACGGGACTCGCCGAATCCCAATCGAAATCGATATGGTGATCGATGCGCGTAATCACGGGCTTGCCCGTCATCGCCGAAGAAGCAAAATACTCGCCTTTAAGACCCGTTTCTGAAGACTTGAGCGATGGATGAAACGCAGTCTCCGGCACCGGCACAGGCAGTTCCGCAACGTAGGCCGAGCCCTGTGCGTAGAGAATCTTCGACGTTCCGAACTCCGCACGCATTCCGTCGAGCGGTAGCACTGGATGCGATGGGATCGCATTGTAATTTCCCTCAATCGCCGCAAGGGAAGCAGCATTGGGGCCGACAACGGCAATCTTCTCAATTCCCGTCTTCAGTGGCAGAAAGCCGTTCTCGTTCTTGAGCAGCACCATCGACTCGCGCGCGGCCTTCAACGCAAGCGCGCGATGTGCTGGCGAATCATCCTCGCTCATGGGAATGCTTGCATACGGGTCGTCGCTCGCCGGGTCGAACATTCCCAGCCGGAACCGCGCGGTAAAAAGCCGCTCGACAGCGGTGTTAAGCGCCTGCTCCGAAATCAGCCCGTCCTTTACAGCGCTCACCAGTGCCTTATAGGTATCGCCGCAATTGGTGTCGGTTCCGGCAAGCATTGCCGAAGCCGAAGCATGTTCGGCATCCGGAGAATAATGATGTCCCGCAGGCGAAAAGAAGTCGTCAATCGCTCCGCAATCCGAGGTGATATAGCCGTTGAAGCCCCAGTCCTTGCGCAGCGTCTGTTCGAGCAGCATTTTGTTGGCGCAGGCCGGAACACCGTCGATAGCGTTGTACGCGCACATCACCGAGTCGGCATGGCCCTGCATCACAGTCGCGCGAAACGCGGGCAGATAAGTGTCCTCAAGATCGTACGGGGAAACATCTACATTGAAGCGGTGGCGCTCAGGCTCAGGTCCGCTGTGCACGACGAAGTGCTTGGGTGTGGCCACGGTCTTCAGGTAGTGAGGATTGTCTCCCTGCAGTCCCTTTACGAACGCAACGCCCATCTGGCTCGTCAGAAACGGGTCTTCGCCGTACGTCTCCTGACCGCGGCCCCAGCGCGGATCGCGAAAGATATTGATGTTCGGCGACCAGATGGTCAGCCCGAAATAGATGCTGTGGATGTTCTCGCGTATCGCCTGGTTGTATTTCGCGCGCGCCTCGGTCGAGATCACCGTCGCCATCTGCCCGACCAGTGGAGCGTCCCACGTAGCCGCGTTGCCAATAGCCTGCGGAAACACCGTCGCATAGCCGGAACGCGCTATACCGTGCAGGCCCTCGCTCCACCAGTTGTATGCAGGTACGCCCAGGCGCGGAATCGCAGCCGACCCGTTCATGGTCTGCGAGACTTTCTCTTCCAGCGTCATGCGCGAAACCAGATCCGCAGCGCGCTGCTCAGGCGTGAGTGCGGGATTCTGATACGGAAGCATCTTCTGGCATATGCCGTGCTGGCTGCCAAGCGCAAACCACAGCATCGCCGCGCCTGCGATCTTCGTTCCGCTGAGTTGGATCCACCTGTTCATCCTCAAGGTTCCTGCCTTTCTCAAATTGCCTGGCTACTGATTGACTCCACTGGCCATATACCCTCCGTCAATCACGAGGATCTCTCCTGTGATAAACGACGCGGCATCGGAGGCCAAAAAAATTGCCGCCCCTGTGACTTCATCAGGGTGGCCAAAACGGTTCATCGGCGTTCGCATCAACTCTTCGCGCCCACGCGGGGTGTTATAGACAAGATCGCTATTGAGTGCGGTCGGGAAAATTCCCGGTGCAATCGCATTCACTGTCACGCCATGCGGGGCAAGCTCAACGGCCAGCGATTTCGTCAGCGCGCCAACGCCGGCTTTGCTCACACCGTATGCGGCCACATCCAGAAACGCAACAAACGTGGCGAGCGACGCAACGTTCACAATGCGCCCATACTTCTGCTCCACCATGGTCCGGCCAAAAATCTGGCAGGCTCGCAGCGTTCCGGTAAGGTTGGTATCGAGAATCTGCTGCCAGTCCTCTTCGGAGCAATCGAGAGTCGGCACGCGCAACGTGGTCCCGGCTGCGTTCACCAGAATGTCCACGCGGCCAAAGCTGGCCAGCACGTCCTTGTGCAGCCGTTCCAGAGACGCGCGCTCGCGCACATCGCATGTCAGACGCAGGGTGCGCCTGCCGGCAGCCTCAATGGCGTCGGCGGTTGCGCCTACTTCATCGGTGCGGCGTCCTGTAGCAACGGTGTCCGCGCCGGCTTGGGCAAGGCCAATGGCAATGGAGTTCCCCAGTCCGGACGTGCCTCCAATAACAACAGCGCATTTTCCTGTCAGGTCGAAAATTCTTTTACTCAATCGCTTTACCTCAAAGCGCAGGCCTATCCAAGATACAGCACAAGAAGGCTCAGTGTCTTCAGGATACGCGGAGGATTCCCGGTGCTTACAACTGCATCCGCAGACGGCAGCGCGTCAACAGCGCAGAGATGCCCAGAATGAAGAAGGTAAAGACAACAGACTTCACCACGCCCGGCCAGCCTATGTGGAAGTGTGTCTCGAAATACAGGAAGCCCGTGGCTCCGATCAGGAATGCGTAGAAATCCGGAAGCAGATAGGTCAGCAGAGTATTCGCTCCTGCAGGCCGGACCCAGAACGCCCATCCTGTCCGCTTCTTGATGTCACAAATCCAGTAAAGCGCGGTGAAGCAGAGAACGGCAGCGCCAATGCTATAGAGGCACCAGGTCGGCGTGGCGCGAATTTTAGAAATCCCCAACGGTGTAAGCAGCCAACCTGCCACTAGAACCGGAATCGCGAACGCAATCGCGGCCAGCATTCTGCCTCGCGCTGTGCGCCAGCGATGATCTCCCAGGAAAATCGCGGATGTCACCACTCCCGCCATCGTCATACACGCCCACGATCCGTTGCTGAACGGCCAGAAGTAGAGCGGCAGCTTGTTTGGAAAATTCAGCCAGTGCAGCGTGGAAATGGCGCAAAGCGCCACAAGCGCGACAAACCACGCCAGCGGAGCCCACAGCCAGCGTCGCGTAAAAAGGTACAGCGCCGCCACTGAGAGATACGTGTACCCGATCAGCCCCAGAATCTCGGGATACGAGCCATCGATCCAGCCCACATGACCGTCATGCGTGGTTCGGCGAAAGATCGCATACATGGCAATCAGTAAAACAAGCCC
>JASHRS010000128.1 GCA_030037215.1 Silvibacterium sp.
AAGACTGCGTTACCATCGGAAACATGGATCCTGCTGCGAAGGCCTCTCTGCTTACTTCAAAAATTCAGGAATTGGGAAGCGTTCTGGTGGCTTACTCCGGCGGAACGGATTCGGCTTATCTCGCGTACGCGGCTCATCAGACGCTTGGTGACAGGATGCTGGCAGTGATTGCCGATTCGCCTTCGCTGCCGCGTGCCGAGCTTGAGGCAGCGCTCAATTTCACTCGCGAGCAGGGCATTCCAACGCATATTCTGCGCACTGCTGAGCTGGAGAATCCCGAGTATGCGCGGAATGATTCGCAGCGGTGTTTTTACTGCAAAGACGAGCTGTTTACTGTGATGGAGACAGCTCGTGTCCAGCTGGGGTTCGAACATCTGGCTTATGGCATGAATGCGGATGATCAGGCCGAGTTCCGACCGGGCCAGAAGGCTGCTGCACTGCATCGCGCGACTGCACCACTTGCAGCTGTCGGTCTTACCAAGGCTGAAATCCGCACGCTTGCTCGCGAGGCCGGCCTGAGCATCTGGGACAAGCCAGCGTCCGCCTGCCTTTCGTCCCGGATCGAGTACGGGCGTCCGGTGACTCCGGAAAATCTTATGCAGGTGGAACAGGCCGAAGAGGCGCTGCACCAGCTGGGATTTCCGCAAGTGCGCGTGCGTCACCACGGAGAACTGGCCCGCATCGAGATAGCCCGTGGCGATCTGCCGCGCGCACTCGATCTTGCCTTGCTCGATCGCATCACCGCTGCCGTGCGTGCGGCAGGATTTCTCTATGTCACGCTCGATACCCAAGGATACCGCTCCGGCTCAATGAACGATGTGCTGCCCGTCTCTGTTATTGGCGGCAAGGCAGAGCGCGAATCGCACCCCGCGCAGAAACATGACCGAGGCCGCAGGCAAACCATTACTGTGCTTGAAACCGCAGTGGACGACATGACGCCGGAACTGCTGGCGCATGTTGCCGAACGCGCGCTTGCGTCGGGTGCGGTCGATGTGATGCTTGCGCCGGTCATTATGAAAAAGGGACGCCCGGGTACGCTGGTGACCGTGCTGTGCAATGAACCGGAAGCAGAGATTCTCGAAGACCTTTTGCTACGCGAAACCAGCACGCTGGGAGTCCGCATCCGCAGCGAGAGGCGCGTCTGCCTGGAACGACGGCTTGTGACGGTCGAGACGCCCTTCGGAAACATTCGCGTAAAAGTCGGCACGCGCGATGGTGAAGTGCTGAACGTTGCACCGGAGTTCGAAGATTGCCGCGCGGCTGCGCAGGAGCATGGTGTCGCGGTCAAGCAGGTGATGCAGGCAGCAATTGCCGCCTACTCGGTTACGAGTGTCACAGAATCGCAATCCCTTTAACGGGCGAATCCACCACAAGGCTATGGGTCGAAGGCCGTATCCCTCAGCGTCTTCGTCGTTGTCGGTTGAGTGGCCACTGGTGCTGCCGTGGCTGCTTCCATAACACCAGGTTCGGATTGCTGGTGCGGATCAAAGACTGTCTTTGCCTCAGCGCCGGGATGGAAGCGTCCATCGCCGAGATAAACCGCTACCAGGCTTCCGGCAACCACCGGATGCAGCAGAGCAAGCGGCAGAACGTACTTCTTTGTTTCGATCAGCGATTCGATCACGCCATGCACAGGCGTGCTGCGATGGATCGTTCCCGGCACCTGCGGAATGACGAATGCAGTGAACTCAAGATCGGAATGGCGCTTCGCATATTTTTCGAGCGAGTGCGCAGTCTGTTTCGGCGTCATCAGACCGACGTCTGCAATGAAGTTGCGATGCACCGAATGCGGGAAGTAGAAATTCAGTACATTTTCTGAAAAATTTGCGCAGTTGTTGAAGAAAAGGTTGAAACGGCTGTGATTTCTGTGGCTATTGAAGTATGCGATCAAAGCATCGTCCTGCTCCGGACGCGTCTCCAGAGAGAAGCCGTAAATCGTGCGGATGTATGACTCGCCGACGAGCTGTGTCCAGTCTCCGTCGGGAATTTCATGGTGCGAGTCGTCCGGGACATAATCCATGAGATATCGGCGGCGATATTCATCGCGCAGGCGTACTACGGTCGCCGCATCGGCATCGGCGGGAATTTCATTGGCGTTATTCACTGCATACAGGTAGGGGAGCAACGGCATCGCGATCCAGTCGTAGCCGTCGATTTTGTGATAGCGGCTGATGACCACGCCGTTTTCGCCGGGGTCGCAGCGGCGCAGGCGCACAGGAGTTTCTGCGCACACATCGCTCAGATAAATAGCAGCATGGCCAGTGGGATTCATGGAGCCGAACCCGCCATATGGCTCTTCGAGCAACAGCGCGACCTTGCCTGCTCTGGCTGGTACGGCGCAGAGCGCCGCAAGCAGAGAAAGAAGAAAGACCGATTTGAAACTTTGTTGCATTCTTCTCCTGTTGAGATGCGGATGTGCACTTCGGAATCTGCTTCAATCCGTAAAGTGCAGTGCCTACACGAGTATTGACACGAAATATTCCGAAAAGCCTCGGTTTTTCCGTGGAAACTTATGCCTGAGTTCCTTTATTTTCAAGGCCCGGTCGGCATCTTTTGTGGAAAGAAAATGCCATAGTTTCCTGTTACGCTCGAACTAGCATGCGCAAAGAAACACTAACCCAAGTACAGACGCTTCTCATCGATGCCGACGATACGCTCTGGGAAAATAATATCTATTTTGAACGTGCAATTTCCAGCTTCATCTCGTATCTGGACCACCATGAGTACACACCAGCCGAGGTCCGTGAAAGGCTGAATCAGGTGGAGCGCGAACAGACTTTGCAGCACGGCTACGGAGTCGCATCCTTCCGCCGCTCGCTCGTGACATGCTTCGAGTGCCTGTCTGTCGAGCCGATTACCACAGAGAAGCATGAGCGCATCGTCAGTTTTACGGAAGCGATTCTTGGTCATGAGATCGAGCTCTTGCCGGGTGTTGCCACAACTCTGCCTCACCTGGCCTCGCGCCACAGGCTGATTCTGATGACCAAGGGCAATCCCCGGGAGCAGGCCGACAAGCTGACGCGCTCGGGACTGCGCGAGTATTTCAGCGCAGTGGAAATTCCGCGCGAGAAGAATCCAGCCGCCTACCTTGCGGTCTGTGAAAAGCATAATCTCGCTCCGGGGAGCACATGGATGATCGGCAACAGCCCGCGGTCGGACATCAATCCGGCGCTGGCTTCAGGGCTGCATGCCGTCTACATCCACCATCCGAATACGTGGATGCTGGAGCATGAAATCATCGATGATGCGCCCGAAGGCCAGCACCTGCTGCAGGTGGAAAGCTTTACAAAGCTGGCGGAAATCTTCTAGAACTGGGTTGCCGAAATGCATGGTGGTCATTTCTTTGACCCGGGCAAAGCCGGCTGTGTGATCGGCAGATCTACACTGATCGGAGCGTGGTCCGACAGGCGCGGGTCCAGCGCGTTGTTTACTTCGTTCATAGTGCGTGCAAAGCTTGGCGCGAATCGATAGGAGTCAGCCGTTTCAGGATTGTCTTTCAGATAGGCTCTTACAAATATCCAGTCGAGCCTGAATTTTCCTAGTGCCGCGAAGGTTCGAGGCAGGTCGAACGTTGTAACGAATCCCTTGCTGGCGCGCTCGTTTGAATTGCTCAAGGTTCCCGTGCGGCCGTTCACCGAGAGTTCCGCATTCCCGCGAAAATCAATCCTGGTTCCGTCATCGAAACGATATTTGTTCAAGTCCTTAAAAAATCCCTGTTCGGGATTGGCCGCCAGTAGAGGAACTCCTGATGCTGTCGGGTCAGCCTGGAACTTCGCCGTCTTAAAACCGAAACTGGCAACGTCCATAATGAGTCCCACTCCTGTTGCATACTTGACTCCTTGTGTGGCCCAGAAGGCAGGATCATTCAGTTTCTTCACCAGGGCGGATTTTATGTTGAGAACCGTGCCATCGTGCCCTGTCGTGTTCATATCCCCGGCAATGACCACGGGATTGGGGATCGAACGAGCCATGTCAAGAATCTCATCCATCTCTTTGACCCTGCCTTTCGGTGTCGTGCGGTTCTCAAGGTGAGCCGCAATGATCGTGACCTGCCGCTCAGGAAGCTGTGGTATGTCGAGGGTTGCAATCAGGTTGGTGCGCCCTCCGCGGCGTACCTCACGGAGGAGTTCCTCTCCGAAGATGAGATTTGCGGCTTTACGTTTCCCGGTCTCGAGAGATCCATACTTCTTCTCGCTGTCGTACCAGTCGTAAGCCTGGTACTGAAAGGGCACGAGCTTCACATCCCGAAGGGGGTAGCGGGAAAGAATTGCCGTGCCATGCAGTCCAAGAACGCGGTCCTTGTCGACGCTGAACAGCTCCTCCAGCTCCTTTCGCTCGGCTTCATTTTTCACATTCGCGAACGATTGCAGACCCAGCATCTTCGGATCGATTTCCACAAACTCGACACCATAGGCCCAATTCATCTTGAGCGCATCGGCAAGATCCTTTACCACGGCCCTGTAGTCGCTTCTCTTCATGCCCCAGTCGACCTCGTTCAACACGAGCACGTCTGCCGATTGAAGCACGTCCATCTGTGCATTCAGCACCTGGTCGCTTGCCTCTTCGCTATTCGTATTGCTGGTGGCCTCGCCGTGTACTTTGGCAAGGAATGCTTGTTTATCGGTCAGCGATGACTTGATCGCGTCGAACTCGATTCCTCTCTCGATGTTCCATACGACGATGCGCAGCGAGGGCCCCCTGCCGTCGAGATCGGGTTGAAGAGGTTTTGTCCCGCTGAAATATGCTTCATTGTTGACAAAGGGAGTCGTCAGCAGAGTGTGGAGTTTGGCGGCCAGAGTTGGATCGACCGTTTCCTGTTCACTGAGAGTCACCAGTTCCTGGTAGGTCAACAACGGCGGCTGTGAGCTACGGATGTAGTCCGCTCCATTCTCATTCTGTGCGGATGCGCCGGGACACAAGATCAATGCCAGGAGCAGAACGAGTTGCCCTGCGGCTGCAACAGCGCTTCCACATGCTGGAAGAAATATGATTTCAAGATGTGTCCTGGGTGTTCTGCCGAACCTGGTCATGGTGACAGCCTTCCTCACACTAGATTGACCGCAGCACAGGAGTATACTTCCCGCCGCCCGTTGTGACCACTACCGGAAATTCCGGTGCTATATGGCCTTGTGCCATCGCTACGGCCAGCAAATAGCAGGGCCCATTTTGTTATACTTATCCGAGGACAACAATTCACCGAGTGCGGAAGTGGTGAAATGGCAGACACACCATCTTGAGGGGGTGGCGCCGAGAGGCATGGGGGTTCAAGTCCCCCCTTCCGCACCAAATATCATGTCCGTATATTTTTATTAAGGGCCGCGCTTTGCGCGCCTCCTGGAAAAGCGATTCCATGGTTTATCTCTTTGTTATTGTTCACATCATTGTGAGCCTTATGCTCGTCGGCATCATTCTGCTGCAGCAGGGCAAGAGCGCCGATCTTGCCGGAGCCTTCGGCGGGCAGGGTTCGCAGACCGCGTTTGGCCCCCGCTCGGCAGCCACCATTCTTACTCGTCTGACCATCTGGGGCGCTGTGATCTTTATGATTACCTCGATTGGGCTGACCATCCTGATGCAGAAGAATACCGGCCATTCGCACTCGGTGCTTGAAGGCACGCAGACTACGCAGAGCATTCCCGCAAAGAAGTAGTTTTCGCAATCTGGCAAAAAGCAGGTTTTCGGGACCTGCTTTTTTCATGCAGTAATCTATTCCCGCTAAACTTTCTCCTGCATCTGATATACGGTCAGGGAGGGCATCAGTGGCGGCAAACAATCTGGAACTCTGGCTGATTCGGCACGGCGAAACCGCATGGAGTCTCTCCGGAGCGCATACCAGCCGTACCGATATTCCGCTGACCGATCGCGGGCGCGAGCGCGCACAGAAAATACGCGACTACCTTCACGGAAAAACCTTCTCCATGGTGCTGACAAGCCCGCTCGATCGCGCGCGCGAAACGTGTGCCATCGCGGGCTTCGGCAACGTAGCCCAGATCGACGACGATTTGTGCGAATGGAACTACGGGGTCTATGAAGGCCGCACGACCAAGGATATTGAGAAGGAGATTCCAGGCTGGTCCGTGTGGACCAGCCCCATTATCGATGGAGAAACCATGGACCAGGTCGCTGAGCGCGCAAACCG
>JASHRS010000129.1 GCA_030037215.1 Silvibacterium sp.
GATGCAAGCGCTTCGGAGATTTTCTGTCCGGTTGCGAGCTCGATCCAAAGGAATTGGCCTGCTGGATTAATTTCGAGGAATACGTACTCACCCTCCGGAGTCAGGCGCAGGTCGATTGCGCCGTATTCGAGTCCGAGGCGGCGCATCAACTGGTGCAAGGCGCGCTCGACGCTTTGCGGCAAGGTGTGCGGCGACCAGATCAGGTCTTCGTTGAAGCGGAAATCAATTGGGTACTCGGCATTGCGCGCGTCGGCGGAAGCGGCATAGAGCTCGTCACCAATAGCGGTTATGCGTATGTCGGCGACTGCTTCGACGTAGCGCTGGAAGATGACAGGGGTCAATCTGATATTTTCCGCGAATGCAGCTTCTTCCGGCCGCACGCGTCGGGTTTCGCGCCACGCGTCCGGGAGCGCACGGAATTGCTTGTAAATTACATTTCCTTCGTGGCGGCTCCAGAAGTCGCGTGCTTCCTCAGGGTCGCTGGTCATGAGCGTGGGTGGAATCGTGAGTCCGACCTGCTGGGCGAGAGCGAGCTGCCAGGGCTTGTGATGCGCGGCCTCATCGCGCACGGGATCGTTGATCCAAAAGGCATCGAGTGACTGATAGAGGCCCGAAAATGCGGTTGTCGCTTCGGATAGAGCGAAACGACGGTGCACAGGATCGGTGATGGTGGCGGGAAGCCCGAAGGACTGCGGCCTCCGCCACCAGACCGAATGGATGGTTGAGAGATCGAGTTGTCCACCACTGAGGCGGTTCAGTACCAGCCGGTGCGCGCCGTCATCAAATTCCATCGAAAGCGAGAGCCGGGTTGGAAATTCCGACAGATCGAGCAATTCCACCTTTACATTACGCGACCTGAGCGCCGCCATGACGACGTGCGCGTGGGGATCCTCGATGGAGGAGAAAATCAATACCGTCATCAGCGCTACTCCGCTGCTGCAAGGCTTGACACTTATGGCATCTGGTTCGGCGAGTTAATCCAGATACGGCGGACGCCCGGTTGCATCGAGCCACGGGCGCTTGTCGATTACCGGGTGCTTCAAATCACGCACGCCTGTGATGGGAAGACCGAGCGGGGACGCTGCTCCCTGCATGGCGGCGAGCGTACTGGCGGGAGCCTGCTGTTGAGTTGCCAGCGCGAAGGGTATTGCTCCTAATCCTCCTTCAACGGTGGAGCCAGGAGGCGGCGTGACGGATATAGGCTCTTCCCAAGGATATTTATCGAGAATCGGGTGTTTGATGTCCTGAATTGGGTGTTTGTCCGTGATCGGAAGCTTGTCCTGAATTGGGTGTTTGTCGAGAATCGGTAGTTTGAGATCATGGGTCGGATGTTTCACATCATAGGCCCCTGTGTGAGCGGTGGCGACAGGAGTCTGCGATGATATCGACTCGGGAACCTGTTTGCGGTCGACATCGACCTGGACGAGCAATTGACCGACCCCGCCGCCCAAGATCTCGTAATTCTTGACGGCGTCGACGGGGAGCGTCACATTATTTCCCTGGCTTGTAGAAAGTACAAATTTGCCGGTTTGGCTCGATCGTGAAATCGCGCCTACCAGACTAACGGTATCCTCTTTGGGAGCCAGCGGCGCTTCACTCAAGAGGTCGCTGAAAGACTTTTTCTTCTCTACCATGGGCAGACCTTTCTTACTACGCATTTGACTGCGAGGCCCGGCCGGGTTTTCGTGCCGGAATGCCCGGCGAACAGCATGATACACCCGTGGATGATGCCCTGACTCCGGGTGGGAACCGAGATTCGATTCCGCTCGGAGTGGGCGAATTACGGGCGCGCCTCGTAGACGATGTTGAAGGGCGTTTCTGTTGCGCGGCGGAAGCGCGTGAATCCGGCTGAGGTGACGACATCGCGTATTCGGGCTTCGCCAGCCTGCGCGCCGAGGCAGAGCGCTACTTCCTGCGAGCGCGAGCATGGCGTACATAGGAGGGTGGAAAAGCCATAGTAGGCACGGCCGATAGGATTGAAGTTGTCCTTCATCTGATCGTTGGCGAATGGCTCGACGATCATCCATGTGCCATCTTTGGCAAGAGACTGATAGACGTGTTTCGCTGCGCCGATGGGGTCGCCCATGTCGTGCAGGCAGTCAAAGACGGTCACGAAGTCATAACCCTCGCCGGGAAAATCCTTTGCTTTCGCGACATCGAATTTAATGCGATCCGAAATACCTTCACGGCCGGCTGATTCGCGCGCCCCCTCGATGGATTTGTCGTGATAGTCGAATCCGAAGAATTGCGATTTGGGGAAGGCTTTGGCCATAAGGCGAGTTGAAGCTCCCTTGCCGCAGCCGATGTCGGCAACTTTTGCACCGGCTTCGAGTTTTTCCTTTACGCCAGCCAGCGAGGGAATCCAGGTGCTGACAAGATTGGCGGCGTAGCCGGGGCGGAAGAACTTTTCGCAGCCGTGATGGACACCGTCGTTGTGCTCGCCCCAGCCCATGCCTGCGCCAGTGCGGAAACACTCGGTAATACGGGGAACGGAAGCGAGCGAGGCGAGAGCGAGTTCGAAGGCTCCGGGAAGATAGACGGGACTGTCTTCATTGGCGAGGGTGAAAGCCTGCTCGTTATTCAGGCTGAATTTGCCGGTCTTTTCGTCGTAAGTGACGTAGCCTCCTGCGGCCTGCGAAGCGAGCCATTCGCGGGTGTAGCGCTCGTCGGTTTTGGTTTTTGCTGCGAGCTCGGAGGAAGTCATGGGACCAGTGGCCAGGGCTTTGTAGAGACCGAGCTTTTCTCCGATGACGACCATGCCGGTGTGAACGGCTGCGCCGAGATCGTTTACGAAGTGCCCGAGGAAGGCATGCAATTTATCCATGTCCGGCATGGACGTAGCCGTGCTCATGATTTCTCTCCTTATGGATTGTCTGTGTCGGGGAAGTGCCTCGAGCCTGAGCGATTGAGCGCGGGAGATTTGCAACGAAGAGCGCGGGAGGCACGCCAGCGAGGGCAATTCTCTGCCCGCGTGAGCACGAAGTCAAGATGAAAGGAAGAGAAGAAGCAGCGCCAGTTGTGCGGGGAAGATGCAGCGCTTGCGGCTTTACTTTACTTTGAAATGGCGCGCACGCCAGAGCGCGCCGGAGACGGCATCGACAGCTTCGGGAAGAATGTGCACGGCCGGTATCGCGCGGCGGATGGTCTCGATCATGCTTTCGCGAACAAATGCCACGTTATCGAGGATGCTGCCAATAAATGCAATGCCCGGCATCGGCTGATCGGGTTCGAACTGGCGCACCTGACGGAAGGCTTCCGCAGCGTCTTCGCCGAGCATGCGTCCACCGCGCTCGAGGACTTCGAGAGCAACAGGGTCTCCTTCTTCAGCGCACTGGACGACGATGGGAGCGAGGAGCGAGAAGTCGGCCCCAGAATGAGCGATGTTGATAACTTCCGCAGTGCTGGGCGCGTTCCAGAAGGTGAGGACGCGGTTGAGGATGGGGGAAGGCTGGCGAAAGTCTTTTGCGCGCAGCGCGGCACGGAGGGCCTGATGGCCGATCCAATAGCCTGAGCCCTGATCGCCGAGGACAGGCCCCCATCCGCCGACAGTGAAGAGCCTGCCGGTGGTGGTGCGGCCGAGGATGTTAGAGCCTGTTCCGGCGATGATGAGCACGCCTGGTCCGCCGGGGAAGGCTGCGTCGAGCGCGATCTCCTCGTCTCCGACGACGTCGATGGCACCGCCGGCACAGGTGGAGATGATTTGCCGCATCCAGCCGTCGGTTTGTGGAAGACGCAGGCCGGCAGTGCCGACGCATGAGGCGGTAATGGCGCGGAGGTCGACTCCGGATTGCGCGGCGATGTTTTTGAGCAAATCGGAAAGATTTTGCTGCGCCTGCTCGATGGTGACGCGCAGCGGCTTGATGCTGCCACCGGCTAAGCGCGCGAGGACGCGTGTTTCGTCTCCCAGCGCTGCTGTAGTTTTTGTGCCGCCTGCATCCAGGCCGAGAAAAAATGCCATCGTTTATTGACCAGCCTTGCCGCGGAGAGCGATGGAGAGGATGTTGGGACTGCCGTCGACCTTAGGGCTGTCGAGGCCGAGGATCTGCGTGATGAAGGGAAAAACGTTGACGTTTTCGAAGGGTTTGAGCTTTGTTCCGGGGCGAATGTCAGGGCCTTCGGCGAAGAAGATAGCGCGCATGGAGGTCATCTCAAAGGGATTGTAGCCGTGCTCGCCGACAGGAGTGAATTCATGCTGTCCTACAGCGGGCGCGTGAGCGCGGATGAGAACCGGGCCCTGCGGGATGATGACGGGGTCGCCTTCACGCGGATTGCTGTTGTAATGCAGCTCAGCGGGAACGCGCGAACGGCGATAGACGAGGAATCCCGACTGCGCGGATTTGAGCTGCTGGTAGGCGTGTTCGGCGTCGGCATCTGAGTTCGGATAGAGCAGCGATCCGACGGTGGTGAAGTTGGCGAGGTCGGCGTATTTATCGAGCGTAATCCAATCGCCCTGGACGCGGGCCATTCCGTGATCGGCGACGATGATGAGATCGATGGGAAGGTGCAGAGCGTTGAGTTTTTCCTCAAGCTGGCCCATCAGGTCGTCGACGTGGTGCACGGCGTCGCGCACCTCCGGACTGTCGGGGCCGTGCAGATGGCCTTCGTGATCGACATTGGGGTAATAGAGCGTGATGAAGTGCGGGCGCTGCTCGGGCGGCAGCTTAAGCCAGGCAATGACCTGATCGATGCGCTTCTCGTCAGGATATTTATCGCTGTAGTGCAGGTAAAAGGATGGGCGTTCGCCGGCGATTTTGGCTTCCGATCCGGGCCAGAAGAAACAGGCGGTGCGCATGCCTTGTTGTTCGGCGAGGGACCAGAGCGGAGTGCCTCCGTACCATGAGCCGTCAGTGACGGTGCTGGCATTGTGCATGGAGTAGGTCTGTTTGCGCGCGGGATCGTAGAAGGAATTGGCGACGATGCCGTGGTGCTCGGGGTAAAGTCCGGTGACCAGCGTGTAGTGATTGGGGAAAGTGAGCGACGGGTAGGAGGGAATCATGCCGTCGGGTGCGCTGGCGCCATGGGCTCCGATGGCGAGCAGATGCGGTGCGCCGTAGAGCTTCGGATAGTCGAAACGGAAGCCGTCGAGAGAGACGAGCACGACGTAATGTTTGTCGAACTGCGCGGGAGCGTTCGGGCCGTTGTCGACGGTAATGACGGGGGTAATGTCCTGATCCTGCGCACGGATGAGCAGCCACGGAGCGAGAGAAGCTGCGAGGACGGCGAGAAGAGCGATGCGGCGGAGCAGGCGCGGCATGTGAGAGGTCCTTTCGAGATAGCGCGGTTCTCAGCGGATGAGGAAGGCCCACACAGCGATGAGCAATCCCGCTGTGCCGAAGGCCATGCCCAGATACCAGTAGGCACGCAGGCGCGTGAGCAGAGTAATGGAAGTGATGACGAGACCGATTTCCAGCAGCGCCTCACCGAGGTCGAAGCGGGCTGCATGGCGTTCGGACTTTCGGACCTCAGCTTCGAGTTCGGTGGCCTTGGCCTGCTCGTCGTTGAGATCGTCGTCCCACTTTGCCAGGTGGGACTTGTAGGCGTCAGTGACTTTGGCAGCGGCCGCGGCATCGCGGAGAGGCATCGCGCTTAAAAGATCCACGGTAAGCTCCGTGTCGTACTGGCGGATTTTCTTTGCCTGATAAAGATTCCACTGGTCGCTGGCGCGCGCTTGCTCGAGGACGGCCTCTGTATGCGTGCGATGGCCAAGCACCGTAGTGACGGCAACGATAACCGCGAGCACGCTCATGGTGAAACTGACAGGACGCAGGCTCTTCTCGCGGGCCTTTTCCTGCTGCTCTTCTAATTCCTGTACTTCTTCCGCTTCCATACTTTCCTGTTTGACGAAATTAGTGTACGGGGAGCGGAGGAACAGCGTCGAGGATGCCGGTTATTTCTTCTTCGACAGTTCCATGACTTCAGAGCCGGCGAGCAGGAAGGCGCCGACGCCGTAGACGTAGCTCGATGTGGGTGAATATGCACCGGGAGCTGCTCCGATGGGCTGGATGGAGCCGAGACGGCCATCGTCGTAGACATGCTGGAGGAGGCCCTGCCAGCCCTTAGCGACGACGGGCAGGTAGGCACTGCGGTCGAGCAGGTGATGGTTGATGCCCCAGGCGGTGGCATAGATGAAGAATGCGGAGCCGGAGATTTCAGGCAGCGGGTATGCCTGCGCGTCAAGCAGGCCGGGACGCCATAGGCCGTCGGGGCCCTGAAGCTGGGCGACGCGCGCAGCCATCTGCTTGAACTGGTCGACGTATTTCTGACGGGAGGGGTAATCAGCGGGCATTTCGTCGAGCACGCGGGCGAGGCCGGCCATAACCCATCCGTTGCCGCGCGACCAGAAGAGCTTCTGGCCGTTAGCCTCGTGCTTGTGGAGGAATGTAGCGTCGCGGAAGTAGAGGTGTTCCTGCGGATCGTAGAGCAGGTTGGAGGTGATCCACCACTCGCGATCCATGTAGTTCAGGTAGGCGATGTCGTGAGTGGCGCCATAGAGCCGCGCCCAGACGGGAGGAGCCATGAAAAGGGCGTCGCACCACCACCAGACGGGTTTCGCTGGATCGTCGGGCACTTTCATCAAGGCATTGAACTGCTCCTGAATGGGAACGATCATGCGTGGCTCGCGATAAATGCTGTAAAGGCCGAGATAGGTCTGAGCGACAGCCTGATCGTCGGCATGGGCCTTACGCGGGCCGGTCGTCCATTCGAAATGATTGCCCATGTCGAGCATCGCAGCCTGGTAGCGAGGCTCGGGCAGAGCTTTGGCCGCGGCCATGTATCCGGCGTAGAGAGCGGCAAAGGTCCAGTCGCGGTCGAAGTAAGGTTGGGAGCGCGCGAGTTCCCAGTCGGCGACTTTACGCATGGCAACAGCAACGGCGGGACGGCGCAGTTCGGGCGAGAGATTAGCCAACGGCGGTATGTGGTCGAGACTGTCACCGACGCCCGGGTTCGGCGCGGCGCTGGGCACACGAGGCGGTGTGGATTGTGCGGTTAATTGGAGCGAAAGGAACAGACAGGAGGCAGCGATGGTGGCGGCGAATCTGGAGGGCATGAGTCTCCTGTGAGGTTATCGGGTTGCGCGCGTGGCCTGGATAATGTCGAGGTAGGCGCGTGCAGTTTTTGTGATGGATTCGGGATGGCCTTCGGTAATTGCCGCAGGGTTTACGAGGTCGGAGCCGACGCCGAGAGCGACTGCTCCAGCCTTGAGAAAATCGGCCGCGGTCTGCAGCGTGACGCCGCCGGTGGGAATGAGCCTGAGATCAGGAAATGGAGCGCGCAGCGCCTTGAGATAGCTGGCGCCGCCCATGGCGGAGCAGGGAAAGACCTTCACGTAATCCGCGCCTGCGCGCCATGCGGTGATGACTTCAGTCGGCGTGAGCGCGCCCGGGACGGAAACCTTGCCCAGCTCCTTTGTTTTTGCGATGACATCGAGATGCAGGCTGGGGCTGACGACAAACTCAGCACCGGCTTCGATGGTGGCCGCAGCCTGTGCAGCGTCGGTCACGGTTCCTGAACCGAGCAGAAGGCTGGAGCCGTAGAGTTTTTTCAGTTTGTGGAGAAGATCGACTGCGTTGGGAACTGTCATGGTGACTTCGACGACGGTGACGCCGCCGGCCATCATAGCGTCGACGAGAGCGTGTCCTTCATCAAGTGAACGCGCACGCAGGACGGGGATAAGCCCGACCTGTTCGAGTTTCTGTTTTGTTAATTGCGATGAAGCTGATGTTGTCATTAACGCTCTATCCTCGCGGAGCTGCCTTTCATGACGCGCTCGACTTCGGCCTTTGTGGCCATGCTGGTGTCGCCGGGAGTGGTC
>JASHRS010000130.1 GCA_030037215.1 Silvibacterium sp.
CGCCCTCATAAGTGGCGATGTTTCCGGCAAGCAGATCGACGTCCGGGAACCGCTTCTTGATGAGGCTCACCGCTTCGAGCACGCGCGAGGAGTGTCCGTGCGCGGAGTCGATCGATAGAACGTCCACGCGGTTCTTCACCAACTCGGTGGCGCGCTCCAGGAAGTCTCCCGTTGCGCCGATGGCCGCGCCGACGCGCAGCCGCCCTTGCTCGTCCTTCGAGGCGTTTGGATATTTCAGCTTTTTCTGGATGTCCTTGACGGTGATGAGGCCCTTGAGCTCGTAGTCGCCATTGACGACCAGCAGTTTTTCCACGCGATGCTGATGCAGGATTCGTTCTGCTTCCTCAAGCGTGGTGCCAACGGGAACGGTGATGAGATCGGTCTTGGTCATCACGTCACCGATGGGAATGTCGGTGCGGGTCTCGAAACGCAGGTCGCGGTTGGTGAGGATGCCGACGAGTTTTTTATTCTGCGTGACGGGGACGCCGGAGATTTTGTAGCGCCGCATGACCTCAAGTGCGTCGGAGATGAGCTGGTCCGGGGTCATTGTCACCGGATCGACAATCATTCCGCTTTCTGACCGCTTCACCTTGTCCACTTCGCTCGCCTGCTGGTCGACGGTCAGATTGCGATGGATGATACCCATGCCGCCCTGCTGCGCCATGGCGATGGCGAGGCGTGACTCGGTCACGGTATCCATGGCCGCGCTGAGCAGGGGCGTATTCAGAACAATCCTTTTGGTCAGGCGGGTCTGGGTACTCACCTGCGCGGGAACCACATCACTATAGGCAGGAACCAGCAGAACATCATCAAAGGTCAAAGCTTCGGGGACAGGTTGCTCAATCATAAGGAAAAGATGCACCACATCCTGAGCGTGATACAGAGCGGGCCCGAGCGCAGTGCTTCACGGTATTGTACGGCATTTTTCCCGAGACGCCGGGGATAGTGACCCCCACGGCGTTGATGCCCTGGGGCGGAAAGACGCGCGAAATGCCCCATTGATCGAGGGGTATCCCGACGATGCGGCTATGAGGAGTGAACGGGCGCGAACTTTTTCGCAATCGTCTCGAGCTGACCGATGTGGTTCAGGTCGTGTCCGGCCATGGTTTCAACAATGGTACGAAAGGTCATCGTGCCTCGCTCTGGGTGCGTAACAGGTATGGCATAAGCCTCGGTCGAAAGCGATCGCAGCAGTTCGAGGTTCCAGTTGCGAACCGCGCCGAATGTGGCCAGGGCGTCGTTGAGGCTATAGGCGCCATAATTGTTGCCCCATTTTGTCTGATCGAAGGGCTGGATGGTGTGGTGATCGTCGGCCAAGGTCTGCCGCAGCCGGAAGGCAAAGACCATTTCGCAGTCAGCGAGATGACAGACGATCTCCCGCGGACTCCACTTGCCGGGAGCGGGCGAAGTATCAGCTCGTTCGCAACCCAGCTCGTCGACGATGTTTTCAATCCGTCGCGCCGTTGAGGCAAGAACTTTCAGAGGGTCCTGCCCGGCAAGAAACTGCTCGTAGGGATTGATCTGGCTCATCGAAGCTCTTTCCGGGGTCCGCTATCGCCCTTAATTTACAAGCGGGGATTCGTAAACAGCCTGATTGACTCTCATCATCCCACAACATCTCATAACGCGCCGAATTTGAAAGCCAGCGCAAAACGGCGTATTCTGGGATTGCAGACGAGTTAATCCGGGCCTGATCCGCAGTAACGGCGGCCTCGGAGAGATGAGTGGGCTAATTGCCCACTTTTTATTTGGCCCAGATTCTGCCGAAATCTCACAAAATTCGCCCGCAAAGAGCCGTACATGGCCTTGAATCTTGACCAAATTCGTGCTGCAGCCCAGCGCGTCGCCGCCTCGCACGGCCTCGATGTCGTGGACGTGGAATATCGCGGTGGGAAACCGCGCGCACTGTGCGTGTATATCGAGAAGAACGCGGAGCAGCGCGCCAGACTGGCAGCCGAAACCGGGAACGCGGCCAATGGCATAGCGGCCGAGCAGCTTTCAGGGGTCACACACGACGACTGCACCGCCTTCAGCCGCGATTTCGGCACGCTGCTCGACGTCGAAGACCTGGTTCCCGGCGCGGAGTACACGCTGGAGGTTTCCTCGCCCGGGCTAGACCGCAAATTGCACACGCTGGCTGATTTCCAGCGCTTCGCCGGCAGCCTTGTAAAGCTGCAGACCTATGAGCCAGTTGCAGGCAACCGGCACTGGCAGGGTCGGCTCACACAGGTAGGCGACCAGGCAGTGATGCTCGACCTGAGCGCCCTGAAGCAGAAGGGCAAGAGCAGAAAGGCCGCAGCGAAGGCGAATCAGGAGAACCCGGATAGGGGCATCGAAATCGGCATCGCCAACATTGAAAAGGCCAACCTGATCCCCGAATTTTAATTTTGAGACCGGCCCAGCGCCGGAAAGTGATTGAGAGAAACAACTATGGCAAGCCCGCTTTACGAAACCATCGAACTGTTAAGCCGCGATAAGGGTATTGAGCCGGAGATCGTCGTCGGCGCCGTTGAAGACGCAATCGCCCTCGCCACGCGCAAGTATTACAAAACGCAGGAGAACATGCGCGCCGAGCTGGACAAGGAAACCGGCGAAATCCGCGCCTACGTCTACAAGACAGTCGTCGAGACGCCGGAGCAGATCGAGGACCCGCTGAACCAGATCACGCTGGAAGAAGCGCGCGAGCTTGCGCCTGAGGTTGAGGTTGGCGGCGAGATCCGCTATTACAAACCCACCGACGTGTTGGGCCGCATCGCCGCGCAGATGGCCAAGCAGGTCATCTTCCAGAAGGTGCGCGAGGCCGAGCGCGACACCGTCTTCAACGAGTACAACCACCGCGTGGGCGAGGTTCTGACGGCTACCGTGAAGCGCATTGAGCCGCAGGACGTGATCTTTGACCTGGGCAAGGCCGAGGCCCGGATGCCGCGGCGCGAGCAGTCGCGGCTGGAGCAGTTCGCCGTAGGTGAGCGCGTGCGCGTGGTGCTGCTGCGCGTAGATCGCGCAGCCAAGGGGCCGCAGGTCATCGTTTCGCGCGCCGCTCCGGATCTGGTGCAGAACCTGTTCCAGAGCGAAGTGCCGGAGATCTACGACGGCACCGTGGTCATCCGCGCGATTGCGCGCGAAGCCGGCGAGCGAACCAAGATCGCCGTTATGTCGCGCGACAAGGACGTCGATCCCGTCGGCGCGTGCGTGGGCATGAAGGGCATGCGCGTGCAGTCGATCATCCGCGAGTTGCGCGGCGAGAAGATCGACATCATTGAATTCAGCGAAGAAGTGACCACATTTGCCGAGAAGGCTCTGCAGCCGGCGAAGGTGAGCCGTGTAAGTATCACCGACCTGGGCGAGAAGCAGCTCGAAGTCATTGTCGACGACACGCAACTCTCGCTGGCCATCGGCAAAAAGGGACAGAATGTGCGGCTGGCTGCGAAGCTGCTGGGATGGAAGATCGATATCAAGAGCGAAGAGGAGAAGCGGCAGGAGGTCGAGCAGCAGATGCAGGGCTTCGGCGCCGCATCGGTTACACCGATCGAGCAGGTCAGCGAGCTGGGCGAGGGCATCATCCAGAAGCTGGTTGCAGCCGGCATTACGACGGTCGAAGCGCTGGCTGATATGACTCCAGAGCAGCTTGAGGAAATCCCGGGCATCGGCGAGAAGACGCTCGAAAAGATCAGTGCTGCGGTGCGCCACTACTTCGGGCAGTATGAGCCGGGTGAGGAGCGTCCTGAACCGAAGCCGGAGGCGTCGGCAGCAGCGCGCGAAGCCGCGGAAGAGACAAGCCTGCAGGAAGAGGAAGATGCATTGAAGCTCGACCTGACGCAGGACGGCGAGTCCGACGAGCGCGACGATGAGACGAACGAAGAGGGTTCAGGCCGCGTGAGCGATGAAGTTGCCGAGGAACAGATCGAGGAAGTCACCGAGTCCGGTGCCGGAGCCGACGATGACGGAGCTGCGCCGGTCGCTCCCGGACGTCAGGACCTCAGTGAAAAGCTGGCTGAGGTCGAGTCTGCCGATGCCAGGCTGGGAGACGCTTTGGCGGAGACGGCCGAACTTGAGGAAGAAACGGACAGAAATTCAGAGGGTGGCGCATAAATGCGCCGCTTCGTAACCAGCGGGCACGCGATAAGCCGCGCAAATTACGCTATTTCGGGCCATAATAAAAACAGAGTCAGTATCCACTACCGGGAGTTCGCAATGCGCAGCTAAGGCCGGGGAGCAAGTATAAAGGGGCGGATGAGCAAAGTTCGAATCAACGATTTAGCACGTGAACTGGAAGTCAAGAGCAAGGCAATTCTTGATGTTCTCGACGACGTAGGCGTCACCGAGAAGAAGACGCACTCCAGCTCACTGGAAGAAGACGAGGCCGAACGTGTGCGCGCCTACCTGCAGCGTGGCAAATCCGGCACTCCTGCATCGTCGCGCCCTGAAGCTGCTCCGAAACCCAAGATCGACCTGTCCCATGTCTCGAAGCCCGGCGATGTGCTGAAGGCCATTCTGCAAAAGAAGGAGCAGGAGGCGGCAGCCGCAGCACCGCGCCCAACAGCTCCGGCGCCCACAGCAGCCGCACCGGCAAAACCGGCTGCACCTGCTGTCATTCCATCTGCCCCGCGCACAGCAACACCCGCGCCTTCTACTGCACCAGCTCCCGAAGCAGCGAAGCCCGCGCCGCGCAGAATCGTTCCCCAGCCGCGTCCAGCTGCGCCGGTCGTGACTGCGCCGCCACAGACTCCGGCCATTGCGGCGAAGCCACCGGCAGGTCCGGTGGTCGCCAAGCCGCCTGCTGGTGCTTCAGCAAGCGCATTCCAGGCAGCGGAAGCTCGTCCGGCCATATCGTCTGTTCCGCCGTCGGGTCCTGTAGCCGTAAAAGCGGCTGCCGCACCGCATCCACCCGTTGCTGCTCAGACAAGCCCTGCCGCACCCACGACCACTCCAGCTGCTCCGCCGGTTCCTGTAGCATCTGCTCCGGCTGCTCCGACTACCGCGCAAGCCGCAGAGTCGCCAGCCAAAGCACCGGAAGCACCTGCCGCCGCGCAAGAGCCTCAGGCAGCCGCTGCGCCGCGTCGCGTTATCATGCCGCAAACCGGCCCGCGTCCGGTCTATTCGGCGCCGTCCATTCCTGTTTCCCAGCGTCCCAGCACGGGTTCGGGTACTGGTTCGGGCACAGGTCAGAGTTCAGGCGCTCACAGCGGAGGGATTCAGCGGGGCCGTCCGATCTTTGATCGCCGTCCGTCAGGACCCGGAGGCCCCGGCTACGGCCAGCGTCCCCAGGGAGGCGCTCCCGGAGGGCCTGGAGCCCGTCGGCCCATGCATCCCACACGCAGCACGCCCGGCGGCGCACCCGGCGGCGCACGTCCCGGCTTCGGCCAGCGGCCGGGAACTGGGCGTCCCGGCTTCGGCCAGCGTCCTGGGGGTGGACCCGGAATGGGAGCCGGCCTTGTGCCGCCTCCCGGTGAGGCTCCGCGTCCGCAGCGTCCCGGCCCGAATGCGCGCCGCGGCCGCCAGCAGTATCCCAAGACCAAAGAAGGCCCGATGAAGGGCTTTGCGCCGCCGTCACGTTTTGGCGGAGCGCAGATTCCCGCAGAGCCACTGCCGATCACGCGCACGATTACCGTGACGGAAGGCATCAGCGTGAAGGACCTGGCGGAAAAGCTGGACATTCGCGGCAAGGATCTGATTGCCACGTTGCTCATGCGCGGTGTGCTTGTGACCGTGAACCAGTCGCTTGATACGGAGCTGGTGAAGGATGTCGCCCGTCAGTTCGGAGCGGAGACGCAGGTCGTATCGTTCGAAGACCAGATGGCGAACGAAGCCATCGAGAACCTGCTCTCGCAGGAGAATCCGGACGAGCACGAAGTGACGCGCCCACCAGTCGTCACTGTCATGGGCCACGTCGATCACGGCAAGACATCGCTGCTGGACGCCATTCGCGAGACCGACGTAGCCGGTGGCGAGGCGGGAGGCATCACGCAGCATATCGGCGCCTACAAGGTACGCATCAACAAGCCGGATTCGCCGGCGTTTGGCCGCGAGATCGTCTTCCTCGATACGCCAGGCCACGAGGCGTTTACGCGCATGCGTGCGCGCGGCGCGAAGGTGACGGACATCGTCATCGTAGTCGTCGCAGCCGATGATGGCGTGATGCCGCAGACAGTGGAAGCGATCGACCACGCGAAGGCCGCGAACGTGCCGATCATCGTGGCAGTGAACAAGATCGACAAGCCAGACGCGCAGCCGGACCGCGTGAAGCAGCAGCTTGGCGACCGTGGGCTGGTGCCCGAAGCGTGGGGTGGCTCGACGGTCTTCGTCGATGTTTCGGCCAAGAAGCGGATGAACCTCGATCTGCTGCTCGAAATGATCTGCCTGGTGGCCGATCTTGGCAACCTCAAGGCAACGCCCGAGCGCTCGGCCGTCGGAACGGTCATCGAAGCCCGGCTCGACCGCGGACGTGGCGCCGTCGCTTCAGTGCTGGTGCAGAACGGAACCTTGCGCACGCAGGACAGCTTTATCGTCGGCAATACCTTCGGCAAAATCCGCGCTATGTTCGACGATCGCGGACGTCCGATTGAAGAGGCTGGACCCTCAACGCCGGTTGAAATCTTGGGCCTCGAAAGCATGCCTGACGCGGGCGACACGTTCCTGGTCACCGCGGACCGCGACAAGGCCAAGAACATTGCGCAATACCGCAAGATGAAGGAGCGCGAGGCGCAGCTTGCCAAGTCGTCGCGCGTTTCACTCGAAGGACTGGCCGAGCAGATCAAACAGGCTGGCGTGAAGGAGCTACCGCTCATTCTCAAGGGCGACGTGCAGGGCTCGGTACAGGTGCTGGCCGATTCATTGCAGAAGATGTCGACCGAGAAGGTGCGCATCAAGGTCATCCACTCGGGTGTCGGCGCGATCACCGAGAGCGACGTTTTGCTGGCATCGGCCTCGAACGCCATCATCATCGGCTTCAATGTGCGGCCGGAGCGCAAGGCCTCCGAGCTGGCCGAACAGGACGGCGTCGAGATTCGCATTCACTCGATCATCTACGAACTGCAGGACGAGATTCACAAGGCGATGCTGGGACTGCTGGAGCCGGTCTTCAAGGAGAACTACCTGGGCCGCGCCGAAGTGCTCAATATCTTCAAAATTCCGAAGGTGGGGACCATCGCCGGATGCCGCGTCACCGACGGCGTTCTGCGCCGCGATGCCGATGTGCGCCTGATGCGCGACGGAGAGCAGGTCTTCAAAGGCAAGCTGACCTCGCTCAAGCGCTTCAAGGACGACGCGCGCGAAGTGACCAACGGGATGGAATGCGGCGTTGGCATGAACTTTGCCGATATCCAGGTTGGCGACACGGTGGAAGCCTTTGTAACGGAAAGAGTGGCGGCTGAGCTGACAGCGTCTTAGCTGTTAGAGCGGGCGCTAACAAACGGGAAGCTAAAGCAGTGGGTGGCTGAAGATCGGGTAGCAGAATGAGAAAGTGCTGCTATCCGGCGTTTAGCCATCCGTTTTATCAGCCCACCGGCTTTTTAGCTGACCGCTTTTCAGCCGTCTTCATGACATTTCTCACTTGTGTCCCATACCTCCGAGGACGATGCTGGACGGCATGAGCGAACGTCCGCAGGCTCCAACCCATAATGCAGCACTCGATGACGTTTTGACCGTCTCTGCCATAAGCATCATTGCGACCATGCTTGGCACCATGCTGCATGAGGGGTTGGGACATGCCGTCACAGCCATTGTCACGCTGCATGCGTCGGGAACGCTGACGACAGTCGCGTGGTCGGGTACGCAGGATAGCCGCCTGGTCGCTGCCGGAGGCACACTGGTCAATCTGTTGGCTGCGCTTGTCTTCTGGCTGCTCCTGCACGCAGCGCGCAACGCCTCGCCGTGGCTGCGTTACTTTCTGTTCATCACCATGGCTTTCAACCTTTTCACCGGAACGGGATATTTCTTCTTTTCCGGAGTCAGCAATTTTGGCGACTGGGCACAGGTGATCCACGGTTTTCATCCGTACTGGCTGTGGCGCGCAGGACTGATCGTTCTCGGCGTCGCCTCCTATTGGGGGGCGATGATTGCTGTCGGCACCTGCCTGGTGAGGTATCTCGGCGTTCCGGCTGGCGACCGCGCGCGTTTCCGGCGGCTCACGTGGGTCCCTTATTTCGCCGCGCTCGTCATCGACGCCATAGCAGGTCTGCGCAATCCCTTTGGAATTCGCTACGTCTTCGAGTCTGCTCTTGCGGCGAGCGCCGGCGGCCATTGCGCGCTGCTGTTTCTGGTTTACTACGTCCCGAAGTCAGTTACACCCGGCCCGAACCGCCAGCTTATCTCACGGAGTTACGCCTGGATCGGAGTCGCCGTTGCACTTGCGCTGGTCTTCATCCTGATACTCGGCCCCGGCATTCATCTGAACGGCTAAAGCGTTAGGATGGGAGGGCCATGCCTATCGCATGCATGACCATTGAGCTGCGCATCGAGCATGCGCACTCGCTCAAGGACCGCCGCCAGGTGGTCCGCAGCCTGAAGGAAAAACTTGCGCATGCTTTCAATATCTCTGTTGCCGAGATGGACGAGGCTGTCACCTGGCAGTCAGCCACGCTTGGCATTGCAGCTATCTCTGCCTCGCGCGACTATCTCTCCGGTCAGATGCAGCAGATTGAGCAGGCAGCCAATCGCATCGCTAGCGATCTCGGCGCGCAGATCGTGGATATCTGGTGGCAATTTGTGGAGAACGATTGAGCGATCCAGTCTGGCGCTTCTCCCGATTGCTACAGTTCGAAGCGAATTCGTAAAATCAGCAATGGCTTAAGGTTTGCTCTCGCTGCGAACCTGCTCCGGATTCTTTTCAGACAGTGAGGGTTCCTTGCGTCTCAGACTGATGGCTCTATGGCTGGTTTGTTGTGTGATGTGCGGAAGCGGATTTGCGCAAGCCGCCGCAAAGCACACCTTCGGCGTCGAAGGGAATCAATTTGTTCTGGACGGCAAGCCGTTCCAGGTCATTTCGGGCGAAATGCACTACATACGCATCCCTCGCGCGTACTGGCGCGCGCGCCTGCGCATGGCGAAAGCGATGGGCCTGAACACCATCACAACCTATGTCTTCTGGAACGAACACGAGCCGGAGCCCGGCGTCTACGACTTCTCCGGCAATAAGGACGTCGCCGAATTCATTCGTGAGGCGCAGCAGGAAGGTCTGTACGTCATTCTGCGGCCCGGCCCGTATGCTTGCGCTGAGTGGGAGTGGGGTGGTCTTCCTGCGTGGCTGCTCAGAGACGGCAGCATCAAGGTGCGAACAACTGAGCCGAAGTTCATGGTTCCGGCAAGACAATGGCTGAAGCGTCTGGGCCAGGAACTGGCTCCGCTGCAGATCGGCAATGGCGGCCCGATCATTCTCACGCAAGTCGAAAATGAGTACGGCTCGTATGGAAACGACCACGCTTATATGGAGCAGATTCACCAGGCACTGGTCGATGCCGGTTTTACCAAGTCGCAGCTTTACACAGCGGACGGCCCCGAAGAGGTTCCCAATGGCTCGCTGAAGGAGTTGCCGGTCGGCATCAATTTTGGCGCAGAACACGATGGCGACGCGAAGCAGAACTTTGCCGTTCTGCGCAAATTCCGTCCAGAAGGCCCATCCTTCAACAGCGAGTACTGGGCAGGATGGTTCGATCATTGGGGCGGCAAACATGCGCACACCAACATTGATGCTGAAGCCGCGAACCTGCGCTGGATGCTCAGCCAGGGCTTCTCGGTGAGCATCTATATGTTTCACGGCGGCACAAGCTTTGGCTTTATGAATGGCGCCAACAGCGACGGCAAGGGCAGCTATGAGCCGGATGTAACGAGCTACGACTACGACTCGGCGCTCGACGAGAGCGGACGGCCGACGGCAAAGTACTACGCGTTTCGCAAGGCGATTGCCAGCGCTACAGGCGTGACCCCACCGCCGGTACCGGAGGTTGCACCTGCGATTAGCGTGCCCTCGGTCAAAATGGTGGAAGCGGTTTCGTTGTGGAACAACCTGCCGAGGCCGATCCACTCCAAACAGGTGTTGAGCATGGAGGACGTGGGTCAGGCGTATGGCTACATTCTGTACCGGACAGAGATCGCGCACGGTGGCGAGCTGGTGCTGGACCAGTTGCACAGCTATGCGCTTATTTATGTAAACGGGAAGCTGGTGGGGACACTTGATCGGCGTCTAAGGCAGGACCGGCTTACGCTCGCCGGAGTGGGGGGCAGCGCGCGGCTGGACATTCTGGTAGAGAACACAGGCCGCGTGAACTTCGGTTCTGCACTGCCCGGCGAGCGAGCGGGAATCACCCATCAGGTAACGCTCGATGGCATACCGCTCACGGAATGGGATATTTATTCCCTGCCGATGAGCAACCTTAGTACGCTCAAATTTTCCAGCCACCCGTGCGCGGGCGCATGTTTCTATCGCGCGAGCTTTCATCTGACCAAGACCGGAGACACTTTTCTCGACACCAGCGAGTTCGTCAAGGGCGCGCTGTGGATCAACGGACACGCGTTGGGCCGAATCTGGAATGTGGGCCCTCAGCGAACGCTCTACGCTCCCGGCCCGTGGCTGATGCAAGGCAAGAACGAGATTGTGGTTTTCGATCTCCGGGGAGCGATGGGCCGCTCCGTGCGCGGGCTGGACAAGCCGATATTGGATTGGCCGGGCGCAGCTCAGTCAGCAGCAGATGATTCAGGAGCAGCGAAGATGCAGTGACTGACTGCATCTTTCGTCACGAACAGCATCCAAACGTGTCCCCCGCCGGGTGACAAATCTGATATCCTCAAACGTTTAATCCTTAAGGAAGTAGAAAGATGCCGGAACACAGGGCACGTCAGTATCATCGAGACCGTGTAGCGGGAACTCTCCGCGAAGAAATCAGCACCATGATCGAGGGAGAGTTGTCAGATCCACGCATCAGCTTTGCGTATGTCACGCAGGTGGTGCTCAATCCGGGCGGAAAATCGGCGGCTGTGTACATCGCGGTTGAGGGCGGTGAGCAGGAAGAGGCCGACACGCTCGAAGGCCTGATGGCCGCGCGCGGATACATCCGCCACGAGTTGCATGAGCGCATGGGTGTGCGTCATGTTCCGGATCTGGTCTTCCACATCGACCGTTCAGAAAAGATGAAGGCCCGCATCGACGACCTGCTGGGCCGCGAGAGCAAGCGCAGGAAGGAGGCTCCGCGCCTCTAGCCTGGGCCCGAACTCTATGCAGAAGCTGAACGACATCCGCGCTGTTCTCGATGCCATTCAGGGTGGCCACCGCTTTCTGGTCGCGGCACACGCGCGTCCCGATGGAGATGCGATCGGCTCGATTCTTGCCTGCGGTTTGATGCTTGGCCAGTTGGGTAAGCATGTGGACATGGTTACCCGCGATCGCGTCCCGCTTATTTATCGCAGTCTTCCCGGCGTCGACAAGATCCGGCAGACCGATTGCGTCAGCGGCGACTACGATGCGGTCATCCTGCTCGAGTGCGACGGAATTGAGCGCACAGGGCTTCGCGGTCTCGAAGGCCGCTTCATCATCAACATCGATCATCACTTCAGCGGCAAGGCTTTCGCCGGTATCAACTGGATTGAAAACGATGCCTGCGCCGTCGCCGCCATGGTCTACCAACTGGCCATGCTTGCAGGAGTAACTATCACTCCGGAATTGGCGACGTGCCTTTACATTGCTGTCCTTACCGACACAGGCTCCTTCTGCTACGCGGGAACCGATGCGCGCGCCTTTGATATCGCCGCCGATCTGGTGCGCCGCGGGGCTGATCCGGTCAGCATCGCCCAGCATGTTTATTTTTCTAATCCGACATCCAAGATGCGCATTCTCGGTGCCGCACTGTCCAATCTGCACCGCGAAGGGCGGCTGGCCTGGATGTGGGTGTCCCGTGAAGACATGCTTCGCGCCGCAGCCGCCGAAGAGGACTGCGAAGGACTGGTGAATTACGCCATCGGCATTGCCGGGGTTGAAGTCGCGGTCTTTCTGCGGGAGCTGAGCGACCATCGCATCCGGCTGTCAATGCGCAGCAAGGGCGAGATCAATGTTGCCAGCGTTGCCGAGCGTTTTGGTGGCGGAGGCCACAGCCACGCAAGCGGCTGCACGCTCGCGGGGCCGCTGATCGAGGCCGCAAGCTGCATCCTCAACCATCTGCGCGAGTGTCTCCAGGCCGAGACCCGCGAAGGCGCTTTGCGCTGAATGTCCACACTGGCAATCAAGAGCCGATATATGCCCTCCAAACAGGAATTGATCGCAACTGTCTACGCAGCCTTCAATCGCCGCGACATCGATGCCGTTTTCGCGCACATGGCTCCCGATGTCGATTGGCCCAACGGCATGGAGGGCGGTCGGGTGCACGGACACGACGAAGTCCGCGCCTACTGGACGCGCCAGTGGGACGTTGTGAATCCGAACGTCGAACCGATGCGCGTTGAGGATGATGGGGACGGCAATACCGTGGTGGACGTTCATCAGGTCGTCCGCGACCTGTCGGGGAATGTTCTGATCAATCAGATGATCCAGCACATCTACACCATTCGTAACGGCATCATCGAGCGGATGGAAATTCGCGAGTTAGATAGCGTCCGGCACTGACAAGAGCCATTCCGCAAACCCTGTAGTATGCTGGTCGCACTTATGAAACCACCTGACCAGCCCCCTTCAACGCACAATCAGGATCGCAGGGATTTTCTCAAAAAGGCCGGCGGCGCATCGCTCGGACTTACGCTTACACAGGCTGCGCTTTCTTCAACCGCACGTGCCGATCAATTGACCCCGGCTCAAACCACTCCACAGAACGCGCGGGCCATTCAGGACATGATGCCTACCCGCAACCTGGGCAAGACCAGTTTCCGCGTGGGCATCTTCGGTCTTGGCGGACAGGGCGCGCTCGAAAAAGTGAACAACGAAGCAGTAGCCCTGCCGATCATACAGCGAGCGCTCGAGCTGGGCGTGAACTACTTCGACACATCGGCTATTTACGGCGGACCCGAGCGCTGGAGCGAGCAGTATCTGGGCAAGGGGCTCAAGGCGCACCGCGATCAGGTCTGGATCTCCAGCAAGACCAAGGAGCGCACCCGTGACGCTGCGATGAAGAACATCGAGGTCTCGTTGAAACTGCTCAACACCGATCATCTCGATACATGGCAACTTCACGACGTCGGGATTCAGGAGGATGTAGACCAGATTTTCGGCAAAGGCGGAGCCATCGAGGCTCTCCAGCAGGCCAAAGAGCAGAAGATGGTGCGTCACCTTGGCGTCACGGGACGCTTCCGGCCAGACGCACTTATCGAATGCATCAACCGCTTTCCCTTTGACACCGTGCTTTTTGGCATAAATGCCGCCGACAAGTACGCCTACCCGTTCGAGCCGAACCTGTTGCCTCTCGCAGTCGAAAAACAGATGGGAATCATTGCCATGAAGGTGATGGCACGCGGACGCATTCTCTCAAGCTGGACGCCGCCGCCGATTGAGGTCCAGAAACACTCGTGGGAAGGAACAGGAGCGATCGCGACTACGCCGGGCACGCTCACCAAACACGAGACTTTCTTCTACACACTGTCGCTACCGATCAGCACTGCAATTATCGGTTGCGACTCCGTCGAGCAGGTTGAGGAGTGCGTGCAGCTTGCGCGCGAATTCACTCCTCTCAGCGAGCGGCAGATGACCGAGCTTGAAGCAAAGGTCGAGCCGGTCTACAAGCAGTCGCTCTTTTTTCGCCTTATGCCGCGCTGAGTCCACGTCGATGACTTCTCACTTACATTGGCTGCCGGAAGCACACGGCAGCCGTGTCTCCAGCCACGTCTTCGGCACGGATTTTGGCCAGGTCTTCGGCCGGGTCTTGGGCCTGTCAAATCTGATAGCCTTAATTCAGAACTCTCTTTAAGACGTGGGCATTCCTTCCAGAATCAAGGCACTCCGCCACAATCCAACTACGTGGTCTATGCGTTTCCCGGCGCTGGAGACCGTTCTGGAAGCAGGCACCCTTTTCATTCTGACCGCATTTTTCCTTTTTTACGGCCTCGTCCCTATTTTTGGCGGAGCCGGACTGGGCCTGGTCGGGGCCGACGAACCACGCTACGCGCAGGTTGCGCGGGAAATGCTCCAGCGGCACGACTACATCACGCCCATCCTGTGGGGACAGCCCTGGCTCGAAAAGCCCGCGCTCTATTACTGGCGCGCCATGTTCTCTTTCCGCGAGTTCGGAATTCACGACTGGTCGGCGCGCCTGCCCTCGGCCAGCTTTGCCTTCGTTCTTGTCACCCTGATTTACCTGCATATCCGCCGCTTCCGCCGCGGAGGCCAGCTCGACGCCGCGCTGATTACTGCTTCCTGCGCCGGAATCCTCAGTTTCGCGCGCGGTGCTTCGACGGACATGCAGCTGGCCGCGCCCTTCTGCATCGGCATGCTGGGCTGGTACGCCTGGTATGAAACCGACAGCAAGTTCTGGCTCTTCGATCTGTACTTCTTCGTCGGGGCGGCCACGCTCGCCAAGGGCCCGGTCGCGCCCTTCCTGGCCATCGTCATCCTTTTCGCCTTTGCCGCATTGCGGCGCGAGTGGTCTATTCTGCGGCGAAGCTTCTGGTGGCCAGGGGCAATCCTTTACCTCGCGATGGTTCTGCCCTGGTTTATCGCAGTGCAGCACCGCAACCCGAGCTTCTTGCGAGTCTTCTTCCTCCAGCACAACCTGGAGCGCTTCGCGACCGACCGTTTCCACCACGCCCAGAGCTTCTGGTACTACCTGCCCATCGTTATCCTCGCGTTAACGCCCTGGGCCATCCTTGCCATCGCAGCATTCTGGGATGCCGTGCGCCAGTCTATTGCCGAGTGGCGAGCCCGCAGCGCGAAATATCACTACATGGGCAATTTTCGCGCCGGAGACGCTTTTCCCGAATTCCTGGTTCTGTGGGCTCTCATCCCGATCGTTTTCTTCTCATTTTCGGATTCCAAACTTCCCGGCTACATCCTGCCGTCGATCCCGCCGCTCACCATTCTTACCGGCGACTATCTCAACCGCATGCGCGAGCGTGGGCTCAAGCCCTGGCTGCTGATCAGCCATGCAGTGTTCACAGGAGCTCTGACCACCTTCGTCGTCCTGATGCCCATGCACTTGCAGCATCCTGAAGCCCTGCCGCCCACCATCGCAATTGTCGCGGGAAGCATAACCGGCTTTGCTGCCGCCGTTTTTATTCTCATTACCGTTTATCGTTTTGGGCTCAAGCGCCTGCGCATCGCGACCATGACTCCCATGGTCATCATGCTCTTCTTCCTTTTCGGTGTTGGGCCGTTCTTCGGAATCCCGGCGATGGCCGGAACCAAGCGCAACATCGTTCTCATCGATCTCACCTACTCTGCCCGCCCGCTCGCAAATATCCTTGGCAAGATCACGGTCCCCGGAGAGCCGGTCGCCGTTTATGATGTGCGCCGCGATCTGGAATACGGGCTTTCCTTTTACCGCGACAAGAGGGTTATCAACTACGACAGAGACGGTGTGCCCGCCGAACAGCACATCCTTGTCGTGCGCGAGTCCTCTATCGATAAATTGCGTCAAATACTCAACGGCAGGACATACGAGCCGCTTTTCAATTATCCTGCTCAAAATCTGGTTGTTTACTCGGTTTCGGCGCGCTAACAGCGGTTCGAAGGGTAGACTGCCCGGTTTCTAATCCGGCTCCTGGCAAACGAAAATAACGCGCGGAAGCGATTTTCGAGGACCGCTTTTGCCAGTAATCGTGTACACCAAAGAGAAGACGGCAATGACCTCTGCTCTTCAACTCGAGATTCTCGACCTGCGGCATTTCTCGGCAGGCAGTCTGCGTCCGCTGCTGGAAGCCGAGTCGCATACGTGGAGCCAGCGGCTCGAATGGGATTACCGTCCTTCGGCGAATCTGTTGCTGCAGTATCTCGATTCACGCATACTGCCCGGTTACGTTGCAATTGAGAATGGCCGCATCTCGGGCTATGTCTTCTGCGTCTATGAGGAGCACAAGGCAGTCGTCGGCGACGTCTTTGCCCTGCCGCCTCAGCAATCCGATGTGCCCACTGCCCATATCGAATCGAAGCTTCTCGAATGCCTGATCGAGCTGCTGCAAAATACTCCCGGCATCAACCGTATCGAATCGCAGTTGCTTCTCCATTCCCACGGTGTGCTGGCAGGAGTTTTCGAGGCCGCAGGCTTTAACATCCACAAGCGTCTGTTTATGCGCCGCGATCTGCTGACGGATTCCGTAGAGACCGTGCCGCACCTTCCGGCAGGCATCGAGATGCGTCCATGGCATGACGACGACCTCAATCCCGCGGCACGCCTTATCTGCGCATCCTATAACGGGCACCTTGACAGCTATATCAACGACCAGTACCGGTCCGCCTCCGGCTCAATGCGTTTTCTGCATAACATTGTGCGCTTTCCCGGATGCGGATACTTCGATGCGGCTTCTTCACGAGTTCTGTTCCGTCGTGGAAGCAACGAATTTGCAGGCTTGTTGCTTTGTTCGCGCGTGCGCGACGACGTGGCTCACATCACGCAAATCTGCATATCGAAGGACGAGCGGGGCCGCGGCCTGGGCCGCCTGCTGCTTGAAGACTGCGCTGCGAATCTGAAATCCCAGGGATTCCGCGCGCTCACCCTGACCGTAACCGCAGGCAACGAAAATGCGGTAGCTCTCTATCGCCACACAGATTTCCAGACAACCCGCGACTTCGACGCAATGCTATGGGAGAAGAGTTCCCACTGAACGTCGGCAGGCTATCGGCGGATAAGCCACATGAGCCAGCTTGCTGCAATCACTGAGCCTACAAACAGAACCCAGCAGTACGCGCCGTAGCGCACCATGGCTTTAGGCGTGGACCGCTGTGTGATCCCGAAGACCACGGAAGCAAAGGATGCAAACAACAGAACCGCTATGAAGTGCGAAGGAGCAAACATCAGGCCTTCCTGCCGATGCGCAGGTTGTGCGCATCCACTGCGGAGATGAAGTTCAGCAGCCCCGCGACCACAATGAATTTAGTCCCGTAATCGGCAGTGGCCGTCTGCACGGCTATATGCCCAACGTCGAGAATCCGGCCCAGCGCGTAGAACAGGCCGTTGCCGAAGTCGCCGACAAAGCCCAGCATATCGAGCACGTCACCCGTGTTCGGAATATACAGCTTGCCCTGCATGGCGACGCCCAGCCAGAACATGGCGGCGATGGAGATAAAGAGCAGCAGCGCTCGGACCCAGCGCCCGGTAAGCAGATGCCCGGCGCCCGGAACCAGCCAGCCTATGATCAGAGCGGAATACACAAAACCCGGCGAGGAAGTCTGCGTCTTCGCGGGCACTTGAACCTTCGAGGCCATCTCTTTTGACTATATCAGTCAAAAGCCAGTAGCCGACAGCCAATAGGTGCGCCTGTGCAGGACCGGACTATTGGCAATTTGAATCGAGAACCCATTGGCTATTGGCTGTTGCCTATTGGCTAGATTCTCACCAGTTCCTGCTGCACCCGGCCCGTAGCCGACGCGCGGCCCGGGGTCGCCATCATATTCAGCTCGCTGCGAATGCCGAAAGCGTCGAGATAGATTCCCGGCTCGACAGAAAAGCATGTGTTCGGCAGAATCAGCCTTTCATCATGCGTCTCCAGATTGTCGAGGTTCGCGCCGTTCCCATGCAGAATGTTGCCAATGTTGTGCCCTGTCCGGTGCGTAAAGAATTCACCGAAGCTGGCGTTCGCGATCACGCCGCGCGCAGCGTCGTCTACCTGCCAGCCGGCAATCGGCAGGTTCTTTTCAAAGGCCTCGCAGACGGCGCTTGCTGCCGCATCGCGTGCCGCTTTCACCGTTTCGAATACCTTCTGCTCGCGCTCCGACGGCTCGCGCCCCACCACGCCTGTCCAGGTAATGTCGTAGTAGCAGGTTCCGGGACGGTTTTTGCGCGCCCAGATATCGATCAACACAAAGTCGCCGTTATGAATCTGCTTTGCGCCTTCAGGCGTAGGCTCGTAGTGCGAATCGGCGCTGTTTTCATTCACGGAGACGTTTGGGCCATTCTCCCACGTAAGGTCAGCGCGGCGCATTGCTTCCTGAAGCCACTGCACGATGTCGTATTCGGTCACGCGCACATCCTCGCCGAACATCGGGCGAACCCTCCGCCCGATCTCGCGAAAGCCCTCGGCCAGAATGTCATCGAGTGCGGCCTGTGCTTCGTAGTGGCTGGCGATCTGTTCTTGTGAAAGAACGGCTTCGAAGCGGCTGACGAGATCGGCTGAGGTGACAACCGTTTTGCCGAACCCGCGCAGGACCTCCACTGTCCCCGCGTCGACCAGAGAGACATACATGATTGTGTTGCGCGGCGAGTATTGCAGGGCAATGCACTTGTACGGGCTGGCCATTGCCCCTAAGCCCGCTTCCAGTTCCTGCCACGACGAGTACACGCCCTTCGATCCGGGGAGTGCATCCAGCCGACCAGATTCGATGCGGTGCACCAGCTTGCGCGGCTCGCCCTCAGCCGGGATCAGGTAATACCAGCGCCGGGTAACGTGCGCGCCTTCCGGAAGCCCTAGAATCCGGTATGCGATGGGATCGCGATGGTGATGATCGTAGAAGAGCCACGCGTCCATCTTCTGTTCGCGCAGCGCAGCCTGAATTGCTTCCAGTTGCATGGGAATTCTCCCGCCGAACTCCACAGTCTAATGGACTACGTGACCAGCCCGGAATAATTTTGGCTTAAACGATCTGCGATGACTCCAGCAAAACAACATCCGGGCAGGTCTTCGGGGGAGAAGACCTGCCCTCTAGAGTTCTACCGCCGTCCGTGGCTCGTCTGATCGACAGCCTCGTCGAGCATGGTGTACAGCTTGTCGAAATCCGTTACCTCGGTATACGGCGCGGCGCCTCCGCTGCCATCAGTGACTACCCAGGCGGTCGGAGTCTGATGCACGCCCAGCCGCATGCCCAGGTTGTAGTCAGCCTCAATCGCGGCGTCGAGTTTGCCCTGCGGATCGATCACGAAGGGCAGCGCGACGCCATGCTGCTGCGCAAACTTTTCCGTAAACTGCCGCAGATCGTCCTTGGTCTCGATATTGATCTGGTTGGCGAACACCGCGTCGCGGTATTCGTTCCCGAGATGCTTTGGCTGCTCATCGAACCAGCGCGCGTTCACCGCCGCCTGACGGCTCCAGACATGGAAACGTAGCGGGAAATCGTGCCGGACCCAGGGTACATGGTACTTCTCCGACGCCGCTTTCAGCACCGGATTCTCACGCGCGCACATCGGGCATTCGAGATCAGCGAATTCGATAATGGCCACGTGCGCCCCCGGCGGAGGCTTAAGAACGGATGATTTTTCCTGGGCCTGACTGAAGGAAGCGCCCAGCGCAAT
The DNA here is from genome assembly GCA_030037215.1 of Silvibacterium sp. GTDB lineage: Bacteria > Acidobacteriota > Terriglobia > Terriglobales > Acidobacteriaceae > Silvibacterium. Next base: position 19,347 of record JASHRS010000130.1, read on the forward strand.
AGAGATGACAGCGAAAAAAACAGCGACTTTGCGAACCATAGCGTGTTGTTTCATCTTATCGTGCTTTTGACTCCCGCTCACAGCGGCCTGCCACGGACAGACGGCAGCCCGCAAAAGTTTATTCTTAACTATGGACGGAAAATGGGCGCAGCGGTCACCCGGCCCATCCGGAGGAAAATAGAATCATCATGCGTTATCTGATTGCTGTTCTCGCCCTTGCCGGCGTTATCGTCTCGGTTCTGGCCTTCCGCATTCACTACTCCAATGCCGTCGAGCCATGCGACATCAACGCCCGCTGGGATTGCGGCATTGTGAATCACAGCCGTTATTCCGCAGTAGGACACCTTCCTGTCGCCGCCATTGGAATCGTCGGCTATCTGGCGCTTGGCGTGCTCGCGTTCACGCGGCGCCGTAGTCTCACCCTGTTGGCATCCGTCATCGGGCTGGCCTATGCGCTGTACCTCACCAATATCGAGGCGCACAAACTTGAGGTCTGGTGCCTTTACTGTGTGAGTTCGCAGGTCATCATTGCGCTGATCACGCTGCTTGCCATCTTCTGGGCCTTCTTCGGGAGGCCAAAACAGCCGGTGTGAAGTAGCCGTGGCTGGCGGATGCCGCTGCACCCTGGGGACTACGGGACGTTGATTACCTGCGTTCCTTTGGCTCCGAACCACGCCACACCGTCGCCCAGCATTGCCTGACCGTTGCGCACAAACATCTCGTGTGGGATGGCCTTCTTCAGTGCTTCCCGGCACTGCGGGGTGAAGATGCTGTCCCATTGAGCTGCAAGTTGTGCCGCGGACCGTACCATGCGGCTTCGGCCGCTGGAATTGACCCTCAGGGGGAAATCGACGTACTCGGCAGCTGCGGCACGGTCGCCCTTCAGTACAGCATCCCGGAAGTCCTGTACCCGCGCCTCGAACGCTGTGTCGCTCTCATCGGTCACCAGTTCGTACCAATGGCTGCTGTTCGCAACTGCAGATACAAAGTTGAATCCCAAGGTGACAGGGAGGCTCTTTACGCCATCCGTCCAGTCGCCTTCCAGGCCGATGCTGTTATCAAAGTTCAACGGCTGGCCATTCTCGCTGCCGTTGCCTTTGAAAGCGAGCATGAAAGTACCGCCATCGGGTCCGCGCAGCACCAGCTTGCCCTCATGCATGGCTCCGGTAAGCGGAATGTCCTTCAGATACTTTGCATAGTAATAATGCCCGTGCTGGAATGCTCCCTTGTTGTCGACAAAGAGCGTCATGCCGATACGGGCCTGACCGAGCGTTCCGCGACAGGTGATACGGCTGAGAGTTGCGCCGGTCTGAGCACGAGTCAATCCGGAACAGACAAGCGCCAACAGCAGAATCATCCTCAACACGCGCCGCACAAGCTTCAGCAGAATGCGTCCCACGTTTCGGCTCCTCGGCCCGGTGCGCGCAAGCATATCAAAAAGCTCTCGATGCGGTTGATGAAATCCCGGTAACGAATCCGTGAGATCACTTTGCCGCAACCCGCGCCTCACCGCCAATTCGGCAGACGGGCCGGTTTAACTTCGTGTACTTCGTCGCGAACTCTTCAATGGAAATGAACTCGTTTTTCTCAACACCGGTAAAATGCTGCCGGGTATTTGTGGCCGGCCACCATACATCGAGCGCGGCGATCTTCGCCTGCGGACCAAGACCAATGTGCTGTTCCAGCGGACTGCCCCCAAACGAGCTGTTTTCTCCTACGCGCCGGTAAATCGACCGTTCCGGATCTGTGCCGTTCTTAACCGTGACCTTGATCTCCGCGCCGACTGCGCTCCGGTTGCTTTTTACTCCGATCAGCTTCACGTTGATCCAGTCGTTGTTGTTGCCCGGATTCTGGAACACCCGCATGGTGTGCTTATCCGAAGGGACGGCGCCGCCAGTCTCGGTCACGATATCTTCGTGCCCGTCGCGTTCGAGGTCGGCAAAAGCGACTCCATGTCCCTTATGCAGCTCACCCGTACCCGTCGCAGCCGTCACGTCTACAAACCGTCTGCCTTCATCATTGCGGAAGAGCACATGCGGCAGCATTCCCGTGAATGAAGGCTGCCCCTGGCCCAGATAAATGTCGAGATAGCCGTCGTTGTCTATATCGCCGAAGTTCGAGCCCATGGGCATAAAGACCTTATCGAGGCCGACCTTGGCTGTTACGTCTTCAAATGCGCCGTTGTGCAGATTACGGTAGAGCTTCAGCGTCTCGACGTGCACGGGCAATCCCAGAATGCTGCGCACCGACTCATTGATCGAATTGAAGGCGCTTGTTACAAACAGGTCCGGCCAGCCGTCGTTGTCGTAATCGAAGAACCAGGTGGCGAAGCTGTAGAACGGAGTTTGCACTCCGGCTTGTTTCGCCACGTCGGTGAACGTTCCGTCGTGATTATTGTGGTACAGGAAGTTCAGGCCGCCGATATTCGAGACGTAGAAGTCCATGTAGCCGTCATTGTCGTAATCAGCTGCAGTTACACCTTTGGTGTAGGCGATCTGATCAATTCCCGCCTTGTGAGAGATATCCTCAAACGTCCCATCGCCCTTGTTGCGGAAGAGCTGGCTGGGTGTGTTTTCGTTGCCGATGAACAGATCGAGATAGCCGTCATTATCAATGTCGGCCCACGCTGCGGTCTGCGACATGGTCGCACGTTCCCCCAGGCCCGCGGCATCGGTCACGTCAGTAAAGGTCCCGTTGCAGTTGTTGCGCAGCAGCGAACGCCGCACGGGAAATTCCCACCCGCCGCGCAGCACCAGAATGTCGACACAGCCGTCATTGTTGTAATCGCCCGCGACGAGGTTCAACCCGCCCAGTTGATCCGCCAATCCCGCCTGCACGCTCCGGTCGGTGAACGTCCCGTCACCATTGTTGTGAAAGTAGTGCATGTGTTCGCACACGTCCATGCTCGACGTAACTACATCCAGGCGCCCGTTGTTCTCGAAGTCTTCAACGAGCACGCCGCCTGCTTCGGAAAAGACATTCAGCCCTGCAGCTTTCGCGACATCAGGAAACCGGCCCGGATTCTCCTTCGACGCAAAAAAACTTTCCGGAATCAGATAAGCCGCTGGTACTTTGGCCGGATACTCCCCGACGGTACGGTAGGCAAGATTCAGCAGCCACTTTCCCTCATAATCGCCGGGCGTGGCCTCAACATATTTTGTGAGGTAGGCAATCGCCTGCCGCGAATCATCCTCTTTCGCAAAATGGTCCGCTGCGTCGTGTGCATCGGCGGGTGGAAATAGATCGATCGTGCTGGAATCGCGATAGACTCCATTTTCCATCTCCGACTTGTGCAGATAGAGCGCGCCAACAGTCTCGGCCAGATTCGGCACTTCCTCCGGCACGCTGGCAACCGCAATATCATAGGCAGCCTTTGCCTGCGCGATCGCCTCGTCCATGTCTCCGACGAATGCGTGGAGCTGCGATAGCGCGCCATGACCCTGGATCAGGTCCGTGGGAGTGAACTGGCCGGGAGTTCCTTCCGCCGCTGCAAGAATCGCGCTCATGTGCTGCACAGCCGCTGCATGGACTTCCTTGCGTAGCGCGCACACCTCCTGCAGATTGTGATCCCAGCCGTCTGGTTTGGGATACTGCCTGAACAGCGCATTTTCCTCCTCATTGCCGGCGACGTCGATGCCGACATGGACCTCGCCCGAGGCAACCAGTTCCTGAACCCTCTCAAGATTCAAGGGCGTGCTCTGCGTGCGCGGAAGAAAAACGGTGAGAATCGCATAGCCTGACGAGATGTGAACGATGTGCGAATACTCGCCCGGCTTGAGGCCGATCAACGCGTCGCGCAATTCCGGCCGCAGGCCATTCGGGTCAAGCTCGCCCATCGATCCGCCGTCCACTGCGGTCGCGTCCATCGATTCCTCGCGCGCCAGAACCGCAAAGTCAGCCCCGGCCTTGAGACGGGCGAGAAGCTGCTCAGCGTCGGCAGACGAGCTGGTGACGATAATGCCGATCTCTTCCGAATGGGATTGAGTGCTCGAAGCTTCTTGAGCGTGGCCCGGAAGCAAAACAGCCAGGAAAAATGCCGCCAGAGAAATCGCGGCCCGGAATTTTTTCTGCGCTGCAGCTTTGAGCATCTTCCAAAGTGTACTTCCGCGCAGCAAATCGAGGCGCGGTTGCGCGTTCTGTAGGTATCCAGGCCCAAAACAAAAGCGCCGCAGCTATCGCCGCGGCGCTTTTATCGTTGCTGACGACTTTTAAGCCAGAACAGGTTCGACTGCTTCCACCTTGCTGTACCACGGCTTTGCGGCCTTAAGAGCGCGGTTCACATTCTCGATGTTCTCCACGCCGGTGGTATCCAGCCACTGCTCAAAAGCCTTGGCGCCCTGCTTGGCGTAGACGGCGATGCCGTCTTTCCAGGTGGCGCGGCCGCAGAGCACGCCGTTGAAGCTGGTACCGCTTTCGGCGGCCAGCTCCAGCGTTTCAATGAACACCGGGTTGCTCACGCCAGCCGACAGGTAGATGAATGGCTTGTGCGTGGACGAAGCTGCGATGCGGAAGTGCTCCAGCGCCTCGGTGCGCGTATAGGCCTGCTCGCCCTTGAAGGCTTTGGTGCCGGCGACGAATTCCATCTGGATGGGGACCTCGACCTTCAGCACGTCCACACCATAGCGTTCCTTGCCGAACTCTTCCATCGATCCGGTCACGATATCGGGCTTGCGCTTTGCATAGGCCAGACCCTTTTCGTCCTCGCCATGAACGTCGTAGCCGACGAACTCAAGGAAGAACGGGATGTCGTGCGCGCGGCACTCGTCGCCGATGCGCTCAACCCATGCATGCTTGTGGTCGTTGATGGCCGACTTCTCAAACGGCGTGTAGTAAAGCAGAATCTTGATGCAGTCCGCACCTGCTTCCTTCAGGCGGCGCACCGACCAGACGTCGAGCAGGTCGGGCAGGCGGCCGGGAGTGTTCGAGTCGTATCCGGTCTTCTCATAGGCCAACAGCAGCCCCTTGCCGTTGCGCTTCTTCGAGGCGGGCAGCCCATATTCGGGATCCAGCAGAATCGCCGACGCATGCTTCGTCAACACCTCGGTCACCAGTTCCTTGAACTCGATCAAGGCCGAATCCGGAACTTCAGACACGCCCTTCTCTTTTGCCAGCGACTTTTTCAAGGAGCCGCGCTGGTCCATCGCTGCGGCGGCAATCACGCCGCGCGCATCGGACACGGCCTTCAATCCGGCCAGTTTGCCGGGAGTAATCTTCATAGACATGGTTTATTCTCCTGCTGTTTGCCTGCGGACAGGCGGGGTTGGGAAGAAAACTGCGTTC
>JASHRS010000131.1 GCA_030037215.1 Silvibacterium sp.
CCTCAGCGTGCGAACTGGACCACGATCTCTGTACCCGCCGGAACCATCGTTCCCGCCACTGGTACCTGCTGCCGTGCAATCCCGGAGCCGACCACCTGCACCCCGAGCCCTGCCGCGCCCGCATGTTCGATCACGGCGCGTACCGGCTCGCCCACCAGCGATGGCACCGCCACGTTTTTGCCCGAAGCAACTACAACCGAATGCTTCGGTCCTACTACCGCACTGGCCGGCAAGTTTGAAGAAGATGAAACACTCTGCTCTGTCGAGACCTCGGAGATCACGTCAGCCGTATCGCCGGTCTTTGCCTCAATTGGCTTGCCTGCAGCGTCATTGACCTGTTTCGAAAACTCCGTATCTGTCCTTTGGTCTGTTTTCAGCACCGGCAATTGCGCAGCCGCATTCTGCGTCTGCCGCAGCGGATCATCCGCAGGCAGATTATTTACTTCGTCGAAAAGCGAATCGAGATCGTCGATATGCTGTTCCGGCTCGTCGTCCTCGACGGGCTTGTTCTCAATCGCCGCCATCTCCTGCGTGGTCTTCACCGGCTGGTCATGCGGCACGCCCAGATATTCCAGAATCTGTTGTGCAAGCTCATGAAACACCGGCGCGCTCGCTCCGTTTCCGTAGTGATATTGATACGACGGCGAATCCATCACGATCGCAATCGTAATTGCCGGATTATTCACTGGCGCGAAGCCCACGAACGACGCCACATACTTCGTCTTCGAATACGTATGTGTCTTCGGATCGATCTTCTCCGCCGTCCCCGTCTTGCCGGCTGCGCTGTAGCCGTTCAACTGCGCCGGAATTCCGGTTCCCTGCTCGACGACGCCTTCCATGATCTTTCGCATTTCCGCAGCTGTCAGCGTCGAAATCACGCGATGCGCACCATCCGGCAGTGGATCAGGAAGGTCATACCCGGGATGAAATGCCGCCGGAATCAATTTCCCGGTTGTTTCGTCACCCGAACTCTGTAGCAGAATGTGCGGAGGGAGATACACGCCACCGTTCGCAATCGTTGACGCCATCGCGATCAGTTGCAGCGGCGTTACACCGATCTCCTGCCCCATCGGGATCGACCCGATTGTCGTGGGATTCCATCTTCGTGGCGGCTTCAGCAGCCCGCGCGTCTCCGCTGGCAGTTCAATTCCTGTGCGCTGGCCGAATCCAAACGAGCGAATGTAGTTGTAAAACTTGTCCACACCCATCCGTTCCGCCAGCTCAATGGCCGCCACGTCGCTCGATTGCTCCAGCGCCTGCGTCGTCGTCAGCACATTGCCATGCTCGGCTTCATAGCGAACCGCATCGTGATCGTCATGAACGATCCGCCCTGCCACATTGATCTGCCCGCCCAATGTATGCAACATCGAGTCCGGCGTCACTACATGCTCTTCCAGGGCCGCCGAATACACCACAAGCTTGAACGTCGAGCCCGGCTCATAAACATCGCTCACCGCATGGTCACGTAACAGGCTTGGGTCGGCATGCCTGAAATCGTTTGGATTGAACGTAGGCCGGCTTGCCAGCGCCAGAACCTGCCCCGTATGCGGATCCTGCACAATGATGGTTCCGCTGAGCGCGTGCGTGCGCTCCATGTTGCGGTCCAGCGCTTGCTCCGCCATGAACTGAATGTTCTCATCGATCGTCAGCTCCAGGTTCTCACCCGGCAGTGGATCGCGCTCCGTGCTGCCCAAGGCGTGCCGCCTTGCATCCAGCGCAGTCAGCATACGGCCCGGCGTGCCGCGCAAATCGTCGTTGAACTGTTCTTCCAGCCCGCCCAGCCCGTTATCATCCAGGCTCACATAACCGAGCACCTGCGCTGCTATTTCGTTGTCGGGATAAAACCGCTTGAACTCCTTCTGGAAATAAACCCCCTTCAGGTTCAGCGCCTTCACCTGGTTTACAACGGCAGCGTCCTGCTTGCGTGCCACCCACGCAAAATTGCGCGAGTCGTTCAACCGCGCCAATATCTGTTTCTCCGTCGTAAAGCTCTCAAGGGGGTCCGTATGAACAATCTTCGCCAGCGTCTTCGCCGTCGCGGCTTTGTCGGTAATCTCCGACGGTACCGCGTAGATTGAATCCACCAGCACGGTCATTGCCATCGCATGAAGATTGCGGTCGTAGAGAATGCCCCGCCGTGGCGCCACTTCAAAACTGTGCTCCTGCTCCCTCGCTGCTTCTTCAACGTAATAATGATGGCGAAAGACTTGCAGCCACATCAGTCGTCCGCCGATAAGCGCAACCCAGAACACAAATAGCGCCAGTACGATGAAGACGCGAAAGCGGCTCATAGGCGTGATCACGCCCGGCTCTGCTCCCTCATGGGAAGAACCTGGATAGGACGAGGAGGGGAACGCAAGACGCTTCACTGTCTATGAGCCCCCTCCCCTGAAAAAATGAACTTCGTTATCGAATCGAAGGCAGCAGGGGATGTGCCTCCGCAAGAACCGGTGCATTCGGATCAATGGCGCCATCCGGACGGACTACCTGTCCCGGAGCCGGAACAGCCAGCCCGAGCTGGTGCGCCAGTTGATCGATCCTCTGCGGATCGCCCAGTTGCGCCTCGGTCAGCCGGAGTTGTCTGTTCTGCTCCTCAAGCTGTTGCAGTTGCCCTTTCTCTGTCTCAATGCGATACCCGTATTCAATCGCGCTCAAATGCTGCCATCCATACATCATGACCAGGCCGAATACCAGCGCCATCACACACGCAAACGTGCGCATCTCTTTCACGCGCTGAGGGTCGGCCGTCTTCACGAGCCGCGAATTGTCGAACCGCTTTGCAAAGAGCACCTCAGGCGTCGGCCCGCGGCGCGCGCGCTGTTGCGCCGCCATAAGCGCCTCATTCCGCTCCTGAATCCGGTCATGGACCCGCTCGTGGACACGATCCAGCTCCCGGTCCGCGCTTCTGCGTCCGTAGTCAAATCCCGCCTGCGCTGCTATTGCCTGTGTTGCCATGACTCTTCTCCAAACGGCTCACACCGTTCCCAACTTCATCTCCCC
>JASHRS010000132.1 GCA_030037215.1 Silvibacterium sp.
TGAGACAGGATTGCCATCGTCTCTGCCAGGCGAAGATCGCGTGAGGAGGCGCCAACCCGAACTGTCCGCGGACCGGTAGCGAGCGTCCATTGGTTTGTGCCCGGTGACCAATACTGCAATGAACGAAGCGAAACATGCAGCGTGACCTCGCGACTCTGTCCTGCGGCCAGATGGATCCGATCAAAGGCAGCCAGTGCGCGAACGGCGAACTGCGCATTGTCTCCGGGCAAACGCTCCGGCGCATCCAGGTACACCTGGGGAACCTCATCGCCTGCCACAGGGCCCTCATTGCGTATGTCAAAACGAACATCGAGCCCGCCGTCGGCTGCGCGCGCGACGTGAAGGTGCGAATAAGCAAAGTGGGTGTACGAAAGGCCGTACCCGAACGGGAACAGCGGCTGGATTTTTTGCTGGTCATACCAGCGATAACCCATGAAAATCCCTTCCGAATAGATCGTCTTCCCCTGACCCTCTTCGGCATGTGACACGCGTTCCGGATGAGACGGATTGTTGGCTACGCCCTGATCGAGTCTCTGCGGCCAGGTGAAGGGAAGCCTGCCCGCCGGGCTTGCCTTGCCCAGGAGAAGATTGGCGGTCGACCATCCGCCCTCGTCGCCGGGAAACCACATCAGCAAAACGCTCTTCACCTTTGACAGCCAGGGCATGGCCACGGGCTGGCTCGCATTGAGAACCACTACTGTATTTGGATTTACCGCTGCTACATCGGCGATGAGCTGATCCTGATTGTCAGGAAGTTGAAAGACTGGATTGTCTGCATTCCACGCAAAGACAATCGCCATGCGCGACTCTTTTGCGGCGTCGATGGCCGCATCGTAATTAGCCTGTTGTTGCTCCGGTGTGACCCAACTCAGACGCACCTGTGTAGGCTGATTGGAGGAGTCGGGCTGTATTGACACGACCACGGGATGAGGGCCAGCCGTGAGCTGAAGTTTCACCCGCAGATTATCCAACCCATCGGTAGTCGGCAGGACGTTGTCCTGGCCAGCCTGAGTCACGATTCCATGGCCCACCATCTCTTCGTTCGAAAGCAACTTCTTGCCGTCGAGCGTGAGGGAAGCGAAGCAGCCGAGATTCTGCAAGTACAGCCAGTAGTCGCCGGCGGCGGGAACATTGAGCACTCCGGTCCAGGTATAAGCGGAGTTTGCGGGGAGAGCAGTGTCGCTGGAAACCGCAAAGTCGATCTGCGGATCCATGTGCGGGTTCATGCCGGAGGACGCGCTATGACTCGGCATACGTTCAAGTCCAGGCTGGCCATCGTGTGTGAAGAATTCCGCTGGAATGGGCGTGCCGGTCATGTCATCGGCGACGGCATAGCGCAGGTGCACGAGAGGGTCGCCGGCTGTTTCCTTCCGGAGCGCATAGAGTGGGCCGATTTGGCGTGCGGTGATGCCGACCGCCTTCTCATCGGGGATTCCGATGGATATGGTTTGCCCCGCTCCGGGGCCGATCAGCGCAAGGGAGTGCAGATTATTCGCAGTGAGGGGAAGCGTGCGGCCCTCATTCCTGAGCAGCACAGCAGCATCTTCGCCGGTTTTCTCGACAACAGGAGCATCGGCGGCTGTGTCGATGGGCGTGATTGTGTGTTTCGATTTGCCGTCGAGCAAACCGAAGCGGTCCATCTGGCAAAGAATGCGGCCCACAGCGCGGTCGATGGCAGCTTCATTCTCGGCGCCTGAATCCACCGCGGAGCGCATTGTCTGCATGAAGTCTTTTGCCATGGGTCCCGGCATTTCGAGGTCGAGGCCATCCTTCACAAAATCCGGAGTGTGGTTCGCGCCCCAGTCGGAAGTGACAAAACCGCGAAATCCCACCTGGTCGCGCAGTACTGTAATGAGCGTGTCGGGATTGTTGCAGGCGTAGGCGCCATTGATTTTGTTGTAGGAGCACATGATCGATGAAACACCGGCGCGAACCGCGGCGTCGAATGGCGCAACATAGATTTCGTGCAGCGCCTGCGGCCCGATAAACACGTCTGTCCCGCCATCGTACCCAACGAAATGCTTGGCCTGCGCCATGATGCCCTGGCTCTGAATGCCGTCGATTTCTGCGGCGGCAATCTCTCCGGTAAGCAGCGGATCCTCTCCGAAGGTGTTGTAGCCGCGCTCAAAAGTCAGGTCGCGGTCCATGTTGATGAAGGGCTGCAGGACCACATCGATTCCGAGCGACCTGGCGTCGCGCGCGATCACAACTCCGTTCTGGCGCGCGTCCTCGCGGCTGAAAGTCGCGGCCAGGCCCATCGTTGCGGTAAGAGCTGTGGAAGGAACACGAGTGAGCACTCCCGGAGGGCCATCAGCGAAGCGCATCGGAGGAATGCCGAGGCGCGGTACTCCAGCCAGATAACCGGCCTGTCCCTGAAAGGTCGCAGGATTTTCATCGGAGCCGTGGAGCATGCTGACTTTCTCGGCAAAGGTCATCTCGCTGAGCAGCTTGTCCACCCGCGGATTGCCCGTGACGACCGGAGGCTGAGTGTCTGCGATCGCTGACTGAGGCGGATTGGCGCCCTGCGTGGGGCAGACAAAGGCGCAAGCAAGGACCGCTATAGCAAAGACATGTTGCGCTGCC
>JASHRS010000133.1 GCA_030037215.1 Silvibacterium sp.
GGAAAGAGCAGAGGAACCAGCGCAAAGGTTCCACCGGTTCCGCAGGAAATGAAGATTCCGAGGACGACAAGAACGGACACGGAGAAATGCAGCGAGCCAGACAGCCCGGCGATGCTCAATGCAGCCATTGCGAGCGTAATCAGGATCAGGGACGATCCTAGCCAATGGAGACGGGGTGCGTAAGGCAGAGTTTTCGCAATGAAGGGCAACGGCGTCCAGCCTTTACGCTGGAAAAGGTCGGACATGAATCCAGAGAAAGGCCGGAAGAGCGATGCTGTGAAGGACTGGACGGCAGCGAATGTTCCGGCAGCGATCTGCGAGCCCGCAACGCCAGTGAAGCCCAGCGCGAGGATGGCACTATGGAAGCCGCGCGTAAAGTATCCGGGCAGCCAGGCGTTCATAGCGATTTCTAGGCCAAAGGACATGGCATAGGCCAACATGAGCGCGATGGCGATATAGCGGCTCCACACGAAGATGGTGCCCCGCAGGTCGCTGCGCCCGCGTACAAAGTCCTGCTGCTGTGAAGTTTTGGCAGCATGGCCGCGCACGAGATACCAAGTCGCGATGCCTATTGCAATGACTCCAAGCCACAGAAAAGCGCTGTGATAATTTGTGCCGAAGATTCTCGGCAGCAGCAGGGCGCCAGTTCCCGCACCTACATTGCCTGTACCGGCGTAAAGCCCTTCAGCAGTGCCGATCTCGTATGCCTCAAACCATTGCGCAACATGCTGAATGCCGATGACGAAGGAAACTCCGGCAATGGACACAATGACGCGCTCAATAAAAAGTAGGCGATAGTTGACGGTGTACGCGGAGGCTATTGATATCAGTCCGCAGACAGCAAGAATGAAGGCGAAGGTGCGGGGAGCACCGAAACGGTCCGACGCCCAGCCTGCGACAACACGGCCGACCGGAGCCATCCAGATTGCGGAACTCGCCAGCAGTCCGAGGGCCTTGATGCTGAGGTGGTAGTTGGCAGCAATGCTTGGGCTGAATGCCGCGGTAGAGAACCACATGAGAAAGCACCAGAAAAAACCTACAGTCGCAATAATGAGTTGTTCGACCTTGTGCGTAGTCATATATGGCCCTTTCTCTTGAATGTTGAACAAGAGATGGATGGTGCTGGTTACGGCTTCGCGGCTTCTCTGCCACGCGTGACTGCGCCTGGAAGCAAGTTTTCGCGAACCAAAAAGATGCGCACCGTGTCCAGTGCTGAACGGGCGCACGCATAGTTAATAGGGGTATATTGCTCGCGCAACCAAGGGGCGAACTATAAGGGGGTGCTTTCGCGTCTTCGCGGGAACCCGCATTCACGAAATCCTGCGGGCACGTCAAGGTGCGCATCGCAGAAGAATTATTTCCGGACTATAGCGCAAAGACTCCGACAGAGCAAGACAAAATCTGTACTTGCACTCTTAAAACTTGCACTCTGCAATTGACGCGGCTATGATGAAGACACTTTCCTGCGACGCCACCCCGCCTGTGACGTCTTGACCACTCCATGATGAGCTTGTGTCCCGGAAGACGGCACTTCCGGTCGATCGGCTTTTGCATATTTGTCCTCAACATATTTTCTCGTTACCCGGCTTCGGGGAGTGGAGTTTATAGATAGATGAATCTACCTTTGCTGCAGCAAGCAACAGAGGATGGCGAACAATATCGTTTGACGCCAGCTGGCATAGTGCCACGCAGGGACCGCTGCGCGATCGCAGCAGAGGGTTCGAACCTCACTCCGTCGCGGCTGCCGCTTGCCGGCGAGCAGTACCGCTTTCATCTTGACATGGAAAGCTGTATCGGCTGCAAGTGCTGTGTAGTTGCGTGCAATGAGCAGAACGGCAACCCGGCAGACATTCAGTGGCGGCGTGTTGGCGAGATAGAAGGCGGGACTTACCCGGACACGGTGCGCCACTACCTCTCGATGGGCTGCAACCATTGCCTTGAGCCAACCTGCATGACGGGATGTCCGGTCAACGCTTACACCAAGGACGCTCTGACGGGCATTGTGCTGCACAGTGCCGAGCGCTGCATCGGCTGCCAGTATTGCACATGGAACTGCTCCTATGGCGTGCCGCAATACAACCCGGAACGCGGCGTAGTAGGGAAATGCGACATGTGCTACGGCCGGCTCACGGATGGCCGTGAGCCGGCCTGCGTCTCAGCGTGTCCCGAAGAAGCGATTCGGATTGAGATTGTAAATACGTCCGAGTGGCGGCGTGGGTACGCAGCACAAGCTAATGCGCCCGGCCTGCCCAGCGCGGATGACAGCATTTCGACCACTAGGGTCTCACTTGACACGGCAATGCTGCAGAACATCTCCCGTGTAGACACCTCACAAGTTGAACCTGAACATCCACACTGGACGCTCATTTTCATGACCGTATTCACCCAACTCGCTGTGGGAGCGATTGCCGCCATGTGGGCCTCGCAGGCATTTGCGCGAGTTGCTATCGCCCGCGTTCCTGCAGCGATCATCGTGCTCATCGCGATTCTGGCATTATGCGCATCAACGCTGCATCTGGGACGGCCAATCTATGCGTTTAGAGCCCTCAGTATGTGGCGACGCTCGTGGTTGAGCCGTGAGGTTCTCTTTTTTTCTCTTTTTGCAGCAGCAGCAATTGTTTATGCGGGCCTGCTCTGGGTTCATTCCGGATCCAGCCTTTACGCAGGAGCATGCGCAACCGTTCTTGGATTCGCGGCTGTATATGCCAGCGCCCGCCTATATACCGTTGCAGCACGTCCCATGTGGAACAGCAGCCATACGTTTGCAGAGTTTTATTTAAGTGCGGCTTTCACCGGCACGATGGTTTCCGCGTTGTTTACGTCGGCAACTAGCAATGCGCTATTGCAAATGACGGCATGGGCTGCACTGGCCATTGCTGCTCAGCAAGCTGTGAAGTTTGCATGGTTGTGGCATTCGCGCGTGTTTGAGCTGCGCGCAGCGGGCGAGCTATTGCGTTATCGTTTCCTGGGGATATTCCTGACGAGGCTTTATACGCTTCCGGCCCTCGCAGCTGTTCTATTGCTGCTCGATAGACAGCTATGGGTGCGGATCGCCTGTATAGCGGTTGCGATTGCATTAGAGCTGGCCGGACGCTATCTGTTTTTTGTGAGTGTTGTGCCAAAGAACATGGCTGCGCCGTATCTTCGGCAGAGACGAGCTGCATGAACTTTCGCCGTTTTCTGGGGCTGGATATTGCCCGTGAAAAATATGCGTTCGTCAAGGATGCTCTTGTGGGCCACGTCTCCGCGCAAAAAGCGGCGGATCGTTGGGTGAAAACAACCTGCGGGTACTGTTCGGTGGGATGCGGCATGATGCTTGGTTTGCGTGATGACAAAGTCGTTACGTCGCGCGGCAATCCAGACCACCCGGTGAATCGTGGAAAGCTGTGCCCAAAGGGATTGGCCGAGCACTATGTTCTTGAAGCAGAGAATCGCGCAGTTTCTCCGCTGCTTCGACACGAGGGCCTGCTTACGCCCGTCTCATGGAACGATGCAATGAAAATCATGGCAGCTAAGTTTCGCAATGTTGCTGAGAAACATGGCTCGCAGGCAATCGGCGTTATCAGCACCGGACAAATGGTCACCGAGGAGTTTTATACGCTCGGGAAGTTGGTTCAGCTCGGGATAGGCACATCGAACTTTGACGGCAACACAACCCTTTGCATGTCGACGGCAGTTTCCGGTTACAAGCGGTCATTCGGCAGCGATGGTCCTCCAGGCGCATATGAGGACATGACGAAGGCTGACGTTGTGCTGCTGATAGGAGCTAACATAGCCGAAAACCACCCTATCCTTTGCCAGCACTTGGATGCGAACCCTGCGAAGACATTGATTGTGGCGGACCCGCGCGTGACGAAGACGGCCATGATGGCGGATATTTATCTGCCGGTCAAGCCACGCTCGGATCTTGCACTGATCAACGGAATCGCACACATTCTGATCCGCGACGGGCTAATTGATCGCGAATATATTCGAGACCATACGAGAGGGTTCGATGAGCTTTGTGAGTTTCTTGAAACATATGATTCTGAATATGTGAGCGGCATCACCGGTCTGAGCACCGAGTCAATCCACAAAGTTGCTCACCTGTATGGCAAGGCAAACGCTGCGTTCATAGGCTGGACGATGGGCGTGAACCATAGCTCGAAAGGCACCGAGACAGTCAATGCAATCAACAATCTTGCCCTGTTGACTGGAAATGTGGGACGCGTAGGTGGAACACCGTTTTCAATTACGGGACAGTGCAATGCCATGGGCACGCGGGAGACAGGCTTCACATCCAGCCTGCCGGGTTATCGCAAATTTGAGAGCGCAGCCGACCGCGAAGAATTGGCAGCACTATGGGGCATCTCTGCGGACCGCATTCCCGCGGAGCGTGGCCTTGCTTATCCGGATATCATCAGCGCGGTGCTCAAGAAAAAGATTCGCGCACTGTGGATTATTGCGACCAACCCTCTGGTTTCGTTTCCAAATATTGATGTATTGAAACAAGCGCTTGATGAGCTGGAGTTTCTCGTTGTTCAGGATTGTTTTCATCCGACGCCCACAACGCAACTGGCAGATCTTGTGCTGCCGGCGGCCTCATGGGGAGAAAAAGAAGGCACGTACACTAACTCCGAGCGGCGCGTGAGCAAGGTGAATGCTGCTGTGCCGCCTCCGGGTGATGCGAAGAGCGACTTTGCAATCTTTCTCCAGCTGGCGGGTGAACTGGGCTGCTATGACGAGCTGTTCCCCGGATGGGAGACACCATGTGATGCCTTTGAGGAATGGAAGCGGGTTTCGGAGGGCAGGCTTTGCGACTATTCAGGCATAACCTACGAAGCGCTGGAAGAAGTTGGTGGTATCCAGTGGCCATTTCCAAAAAACGCGAACAGCTCGCCTGAAGCGACAAGGCGACTATATGCTGACGGGGAGTTTGAAACAGACGACGGTAGGGCACGGTTCTTTTGTGCGGACTGGGAGCCGTTTCCTGAGCAGCCGAATGCGGATTTTCCATTTGTCCTGAATACGGGCCGGACCGTGGAGCACTGGCATACACGTACCAAGACCGGGGCGGTGGCTATTCTGCAACAATTGTCGCCGCGCGCATGGCTTGAGATGAATCCCATGGATGCCAGGCGTCTCTCGTTGCGGCCTCATGATCTTGTGGACGTGGTTTCTGCGCGGGGGCGTGTACGCCGCGTGGAGCTTCGTGTGACTGAGGTGATTGCGCCGGGCCAGGTTTTTGCGCCTTTTCACTTTGCCGAGTGGAATATCAATGAAGTGACACAAGACATCTTCGACCCTATTTCACGGGAGCCGAATTACAAACAATGCGCCGTGCGCGTGGAACTGTCATCTGCCGCGCAGGAGTGAATTTCCTGAAGCGTCACAGCTGCTTTGCCGCAGCGGCGCGTCGGAGCTCTTCGCCAAGCAGAACCGCCTCGGCAATCTCACGCATGCTTTTGCGGCGTTGACGGCTCTCCTTTTGCATCATGCGATAGGCGTCGTCTTCTTTGATATTGTGATCACGCTGCAGAAGCCCTTTTGCGCGCTCAATCAATTTGCGTGACTCAAGCTGCCCGGTGAGGGCGTCGCGCTCGCTTTCCAGCCGCGCCATCTCAATCTCTGCGCCTACAAGAAAGCCTACTGTGGAGATAGTCTGCATCTCCCACGGCGTATAGTTGTGAGGCTGGCGGTGCTGCACATTGATTACTCCAACCAATCCTCCGCGCGCGAGGATCGGCACAGATAGAAACGCCTCAAAGGTGTCCTCCGGTAAATCCTTGAACATCTGGAAGCGTGGATCGCGCAGCGCACCTGAACTGATGGAGACCGGTTCCCGGTGCTCCGCAACCCAGCCGGTGATGCCTTGCCCGATCTCCAGCTCAAGGCGATCGATGACATCGGGGTGTGGGTTCTTCGAGGCACGAAGTACCAGCTGGTTTTCCTCGAGCACATAGATAAAGCAGGAGTCACAGCTCAGCAGCGTCTCAATGAAGCCGACAATCTGGTTGAGAACGGCGTGCAGTGGATCAGAAGTAGCCATTCTGCGACCGATATCATGTACGATCCGAATTGCATTCAGGTGACGTGCATCGGGATGCCCGATGGCATCTATTACAGTGACCTTTGCCGGAAGCGACGTTAGCGCTTTCTGCGACGCTGCTTTGCGTTTTTCCTGAAGCAGACGCGGTGCGCAGTCTGCAGCCTCATTAATCAAAAAGCCCATTTTCGGATGCGACGGCTCAAAGTCCGGTTCAACACCATGACGCGAAAGCTCCTCTGAAGTGCTCGGTCCGATCGAAAGGATCACGGTTTTCCGCAAGCCGTCAAGCAATGCCTGCGTGGAATTCATCATCTCTGCGACGCGGAACAGATGTACGACTTGAATCGCGGTCAGAAAGATTACAACGTCAATTTTCCCTTCAGCAATCGATCGGACCGAGTTACGCAATGGCTCTAAATCATCCGGTAAGGCCCATTGGTAAACCGGAACACGCGTCCACTCCACCAGATGGCGGCTTAGCGCAGCTAGGAGATCTGGGTTGGTTGTGCCGTATTCCTGCACCGCGGCGCGCAGGCCTTCCAGCGAAGGGCCAAATGCCGCGTCGAGTGCACTGATCACCTCGCGCCATGTGCATGGTTCGGGAGCAGTGACTGCAACCGGCAGTCCAAGCTCGCGCAATGCCGCACTGGACTTAGGCCCGCGCGCGGCCAGCTTGACGCGGCGCAATGATTCCAGTATCTGCGAGCGTTCGAATCGCGATCCGAGAATGTCCATGAGTCTGCGGATGCCGACGCCGGTGGTAAAGATAATAAGATCGAATTCTCCGTCTAGCAGGCGACGCCCGAATTCAAATGCCTCGTGGTTTGACTCGAGAGGGATTTCGCGCATGGCAGGTGCGACTGTGGGATTGCCGCCGTAAGTTCGAATGAGCTTGGATATCTCATCGGCACGACGGTTTTCAAGCGCAAGGACTTTCATTCCATTCAAGCTGCCAATCGCCATGTCTTTATTCTTTACCGAA
Source organism: Silvibacterium sp. (assembly GCA_030037215.1). Lineage (GTDB taxonomy): Bacteria > Acidobacteriota > Terriglobia > Terriglobales > Acidobacteriaceae > Silvibacterium. Next base: position 7,011 of record JASHRS010000133.1, read on the forward strand.
ATTATGTAATATGCGTCATAATTCTGACCTGTATCGCTTGCAACTATTACGCACATAAATATTTCTAATGGCCAGCCCTTAATACAGGGCTGGGCTGAAGATCATGAGGCCGATCACGACAAATTTTTTGGTTTGGCTTAGCTTTCTCTTGTGCCAAAGGCTGTAGCACAGTATTCTTGCATACATAGCAGCGAAGACCTGCACGGGTTCCGACGTTCGATCACAAGGTACGGTTTCCCTTTCCTTTGCTGCTTTGGCACCCCGCCTGTGCCATTAAAGCCTGACGCTGCTGCGTGCAGGCTTCCAACGCTCCCTGGTGAGCAATCGCGAACAGTTCAGTTTCTTGCTCAATGCGGGCCCTTGCCCGTTACAGCTACGCAGAGAACTGGCAGGCATTCCTGCTGGATTTCTTGGCGCAGGGAGATTCGACATGGCAGTACCGGAAACGCTTGCGTTGAAGGAGATGCAGGACACCCTCACAGTCGAGCAAAAAGAATATCTGGCCGGGTTTCTCCTCGCTGTAGCAAAGCGCGGGCCTACATTTTTCGCAGGACATACGGCGGACGGGCGTATTACGGCAGACCCCGGATCGGTCGTACCAAACGCGGCTGCTGCTGCCGGGCAGGATTTGTGGTTCGGTACGCCAACGGATGAACTTTGCAAGGAAGAGTGCTGGAAGCTGCAAGAGAATCCACTCGATATGTGGGACAAGCTTCTTGCGCACTCAGCGGAAAACCGCTTTCCAGAAGGCGCCGACATCTTTCGCTTCAAATATCACGGCCTTTTTTATGTCGCGCCTGCGCAAGACTCCTTCATGCTGCGTCTACGTGTGCCAGGATGCATTCTTACTAGCCGTCAATTGCGAGGCCTTGCCGACATGGCCGAAGACTGGGGTGCTGGCGAGGCGCACGTCACCACGCGAGGCAACATTCAGATTCGTCAGTTTCAGCCGAAAGACATCATCAACGTACTGATGAAGGTTCAAAGTCTGGGCATGAGCTCGCGCGGTTCGGGCGCAGATAATATCCGCAACATCACTGCCACACCAACCAGCGGCATTGACCCAACCGAGCTGTTTGATGTTGCTCCGATGGCCCAGGCGCTGAATTTTTACATCCAGAATTCGCGCGACTTGTATGAGCTCCCGCGAAAGTTCAACGTTGCCTTTGACAGTGGTGGCGCCATTAGCGTTGTGGCGGATACGAACGATATTGCCTTCATTGCGGTGCGTGTTCCTGAAGACCGGAGCATACCTGCGGGAATATATTTCCGCGTACAACTCTGTGGAATCACGGGGCACAAACAGTTCGCGAGTGACAGCGGACTTTTGCTTACGCCAAGCCAGACGGTAGCGGTTGCTGCGGCCATGATTCGTATCTACATACAGAACGGCGATCGCACGGACCGCAGGAAAGCACGGCTGAAATACCTGATTGATCGCTGGGGAACGGAGAAGTTTCTCGAAGAGACAGAGAAACTTCTTACCTTTCCTCTTATGCGTGTCTCTGTTGACGAATGCGAGCCTCGCTTGGCAGTCGACCGGCAAGGACATCTGGGCATTCACCCGCAGCGCCAGCCGGGCTTGTTCTACATGGGGGCCGCGTTGCCAGTTGGGCGGATGAGTACAGCACAAATGCGTGCGATTGCCGACATTGCCGACACCCATGGCTCCGGTGAAATACGGCTGACAGTATGGCAGAACCTAATTTTGACAAATATCCCGGCTGGGAAACTCCAGGCGGCTCGACAGGCTTTAGCCGACGCTGGTCTTAGCGATTCGGCGAGTACCTTCGCAGCGGGAACCATTGCATGCACCGGCAATCGGGGTTGCAGGTACTCGGCAACCGACACCAAAGCGCACGCGCTTGAACTGGCTGGCTTTCTTGATGAACGGTTCAAGATTCAACAACCGGTCAATCTACATGTGACGGGATGCCCACACTCGTGTGCACAACATTACATCGGAGATATTGGCCTGCTGGGCACAAAGATCGGGGGTGAAGAAGGCTATCAGGTATTGATCGGCGGCGGGTCGGATGAGCGACGGGGACTGGGCCGCGAGTTCATACCTGCAATCCGCTTCGAAGATCTTCCACCAGTGCTGGAAGAATTCTTCAGGCTGTTTGAAGAGAAACGCGACGAAGGCGAATCGTTCCTCGACTTTACGCGGAGACATGAAATTAGGCATCTCAGAGAGATGCTCTCAATAAAGGAGCAAGCGTAGCGTATGACGGCAGATCTCGTTCCATATATTCCTGAAGACGCGCCGTTCTCTCCTGCTCAGCGATCCTGGCTCAATGGCTATCTTGCCGGTCTTTATTCCTATGCTCCAGCGAAAATGGCCGAGGCCCAGCCATCGCTGCAGTTGGCGGTGCTTTATGGCTCGCAGACCGGTACTGCGGAAGGGTTAGCGCGGAAATTTTCAAAAGAGCTGAAAGCTGCCGGACATACTGTGACGCTGACATCACTCGAAGGTTATGTCCCGGCCACACTCGCTGCGGAAAAATACGCTCTGTTTATTGTCTCGACTTATGGAGAGGGAGAAGCACCTGACGTAGTGCAGCCGTTTTACCAGCAGCTATGCGTAGAGCATTTTCCATTACTCCAAAATCTTTCTTATGCCGTGCTTGCGCTCGGCGATTCGCACTATGAACATTTTTGCCAGTTCGGGAAGGACCTCGATAAGAAGCTTAATGCATTGGGCGCAACCCCCATTATCGATCGCGTGGAGTGCGATATAGATATTGATGCTCCGTATGCCATGTGGAAGCAGGTCATAACGGGAAAGCTTGTTGAGCTCGCGTCAGGGCAATCACCGTCAATAGAAAAACCCGATACACATGGAGCAGAGACCCCAGCAGCATCGGATCATTACGGTTCATCCCCCCAAAAGGGGGCACTCGTACATACGCGTGACAATCCATTTTTTTCACCACTCGCCGAAAAGCGTGCGCTCACTCATCCAGCGTCGAGCAAACTAACCATTCATCTCGATTTCGAGATTGAGGGTTCAGCCATCCAATACGAAGCGGGAGATGCCTGTGGCGTGATTCCGCAGAATAGCCCTGATCTTGTCGATGCACTCCTCGGCCTGCTCCCTTTCAGCGGAGGCGAGGCAGTTGAGGTTCCAAAAGTCGGTAGTGTTGCCTTGCGTGATGCTTTACTCCATCACTTTTCCGTTACCCGGCTCACTCGCAAAATCATTGCGGATTACGCAGCCCTGGCACAGTGTTCTCGCCTCGGTGCAATGCTTGCACCTGATAATCATCCCGAATTGGAGAAGTATCTGCATGGACGTGATCTTGTCGATCTTTTGCGGCAGTGTCCGGGCGTTCTGAAAAAACCTGAGGATTTGATAAAGATGCTGCCCCGTCTAGTGCCGCGGCTCTATTCGATATCATCCAGTCCTGCGGCCCATCCTGGCCGGATTCATACTACTGTTTCCGTTGTAAAGTACGTTTCGCACGAGCGTGAACGTGGGGGTGTGTGTTCCACACTACTAGCTGACCGCGTGGCTGTTGGCGACCGGCTGCCTATCTATATCCAGCCGAACAAGAAGTTCCGTCTACCGAAAGATGCGTCAGCTCCCGTAATTATGGTGGGGCCCGGCACAGGGATTGCTCCGTTCCGTGGATTTTTGCATGAACGGCGCGCCACAGCTGCTTCAGGACGCAACTGGCTTTTCTTTGGAGAGCGCAGTGCCGCAACAGATTTTCTCTATCAAGACGAGTTGCAGGTTATGGCGCGCGATGGACTCCTGACCCGGCTTGATACTGCTTTCTCGCGTGACCAGGGCCACAAAATTTATGTGCAGGACCTGATGAGGCAAAACGCTCGACAGCTTTGGGCATGGTTGCAGGAGGGAGCGTTCCTTTATGTCTGTGGTGACGCCTCGCGTATGGCAAAGGACGTGGATCGTGCGTTGCATCAAGTGATAGAAGTGGAAGGAAATATGTCCCAGGCAGATGCCGGCAATTATGTGGGAGCACTCAAGGATGGTCACCGTTATCAGCGCGATATTTACTAGAGTAAAAATGGAAAGAGGTCGTTCTTGGAGTTGCGGGTTCGAGTCTATCTGAGGGAACCAAATTCCTTTCACCCACCCATAGCTGCTCAGTTATGCCGTCTTTGGTGAATCACTTCGAAGTGTCTATGGATGCTCCTGTCGCGTTGTGCTGGCTGTTGCGCTCAAACGACGGCCTTTTCCTTCGGTAAGACTCATGATTTGATCGACAGTTGCCGGGGGATCGAAGATCTCCGTTTCCCCATTTGGCCATCGCACTTGAATGCTCTGTAGATGAGTATCTTCGCCCAGTCCGAAGTGCAAGCGGAGATCGCTTGACGAGTTGTAGCTCGAGCCGCTGTGTACCTCGTCAACCCATAGGCGATTTGTTCCCTGAATGGCTACTCGGGCGCCGATGGCGTCGCGGTTTGATATTGTGCCGATCAGATGAAGCTCCAGCCAGTGGTTATTGTTTTTTGCAATATTGACAAGGAGCATTGGGTAGTCGCTGAGATTATTGATCACAGCCTCAAGGCGACCGTCGTTAAAGAGGTCCGCAACGGCTAGACCGCGACTGGAGCGAGGGTCGTTGAGGCCAGGACCGGAGGTCTTGCTGACATCGCGAAACTTTCCATTGCCGAGGTTGTAATACAGAAAGCGCGGTTCGCGGTAATTTGAGCCAAGTTTAGCGGAGTCCACTTCCGGATAGACATGACCGTTGACGACGAGAAGATCCGGCCATCCGTCGTTGTCGACGTCGGCGAATATTGCGCCCCAGCCGAGGGCATCCGAGTTGATGCCGAGCCCGGAGGGGAAGGTCACGTCAGTGAAAGTGCCGTCTCCATTGTTGTGATACAGGGTTGAAGTGTCGTCAGAGAAGTTGGTCTTGAAAAGGTCGAGCCTGCCGTCTCCATCGTAATCGGCTGAGGTTGAACCCATACTCGCTTGTTCGCGCCCGTCTTCATTAAAGGCTACTCCCGCATCTGCGGCGACGTCGGTAAAGGTGCCGTCGTGGTTGTTGTGATAGAGGATCGAAGGCGTCGAATCGCAGGCAACATAGAGATCAGGCCAGCCATCGTCGTCGTAATCGAGAGTTGTGATGGAGAAGCAGTAATGACCATAGGTTTTCTGAAAGCCACTGGACTTGCTTACATCCTGAAACTTTCCATTGCCGATGTTGTGGTAAAGAATGTTAGGCGCGCTTTCGAGGCCACGAGGACCGCACATGACAGGCACGCCCTTCCAGATGCAGGTTGAGTTGCCGCCCGGAGGAGGGGTTTTTGCAAGGTCGAAGTGAACGTAATTTGCAACGGCGAGATCCAGCTTGCCGTCGCGGTCGTAATCGATAAAGGCGCAACCCGTGCCCCATTCATTCCCAGTACCAGCGACTCCGGCCTGTTCGGCTACTTCTTTGAACGTGCCATTTCCTTCATTGTGATAGAGGCGGTTCTTGCCATAGCCCGTTACATAAATGTCTTCGTAGCCGTCGTTGTCGTAATCGCCGACACAGACACCCTGCCCCCAGCCCGTAAATGCAAGGCCCGCTTTCCGGGTAACGTCAGTGAAAGTTCCATCGTGGTTGTTATGAAAAAGGTGGCTTGTTGGCGGTGGTCCCTGATCGCTTATTTTTTCACCTGGCAGGGTAGTCCCATTCACGATAAAGATGTCAGGCCAGCCGTCATTGTCATAATCCAGGATAGCTACCCCCGAGCCAGTAGCTTCGATGATGTAGTGCTTGGATTCGACGTTGCCATTAACGTCGCGCACCATGATTCCGGCCTTCGACGCCACATCGATAAACCATGCGGGGGGAGGGTGATCGGTTGTCGGAGGATAGGGCTGCTGGGAGCCTGCTGAGAGCGTAAATATCATCGACACAATGCTGAAGATCAAAGCATTTCGCGCTGGCGCGGATTGTCGCAGATGAAACATTATTACACCTTACCCAATTGGGGGTGTGCATTCATGACCATCGTTTTAAGGACCTTTCCACCCTCTTGGATTACGTACAGGTGATTTGCAGGCAGATCATGCAGATGGTCTATGGCGCCGGAAGGCCATGTGATCTCTACCGTGTCTGCTTTGGTTGCACGGTTGAGCCCGAAATGAATGCGAAAGTCGTTCTGCGAATAATAGCCACCGCCGCTGCGCACCTCGTCCATCTGTACAAATGGTTTTTCGGTCGGCGACACCTGTGTTGTAACTGCAATGCGTGCGCCGATGCCAGAGCGGTTTGATTTCGTTCCAACTATGCGAATCTTGATCCAGTTGCGTCCGGTCTTTGAGTCGCAGCGGAGTAACTGGGGAAGGGCATTGACGCAGTTGACGACTGCGTCGATGTCGCCATCGTTGTCGTAATCGCCGAAAGCGCAGCCACGAGCAGGCACGGCTTCGTTAACACCGGGACCTCCTTCCGCTGTTACATCTTCAAATTGTCCGTTTTGCAGATTGCGGTAAAGGTACTTGTGCTCCGCATATGGCGCGTCGATGCCAGCGCCGTCCACTTCCGGGTAAACATGACCATTGCAGATGAGGATGTCAGGCCAACCATCGTTGTCCATATCAAGGAAGCCCACTCCCCAGCCGAGAAGCCTGGTGTTAACTCCCAGACCGGCAACGTAGGTATCATCATCAAAAGTTCCATCCCCAAGGTTCACATAGAGAGAATCCGTATCGCCTGCAAAGTTTGTTTTGACAATGTCGAAATAGCCGTCGCGATTAAAGTCTGCAATGGCCACTCCCATCCCAGCCTGCGGCTTGCCGTCTGGTGAATAAGCTACACCGGCTTCGATCGCCACATCCTTAAATGTGCCGTTCTTCTGGTTCTGATAGAGCGTCGCCGCCGTCGAATCGTCGGCGACATAAATGTCCGGCCACCCGTCGTTGTCAAAGTCACAGATGCCGACCGACAGGCCATAGGTTCCGATAGCGGTCCACATGCCACTTTTTTCCGATATGTCGGTGAAAGTGCCGTCGCCGTTGTTGTGGTAGAGAATGTTTTTCCCGCCTTCAAGACCGGGAGGGCCGCATGCTACCTGGGTTCCCTTGTACTCACAACCCGCTGCGTCAGGTAGAGGAGCAGTCTTAATGTCGAAATCGATATAGTTGGCTACGAAAAGATCAAGATGCCCATCGCGGTCGTAGTCAAGAAAGGCACAGCCCGAGTTCCATCGGGTTTTTGGCTGAAGAAGTCCGGCCTCAGCGGTTACATCCGTGAAGGTTCCATTGCCGTCGTTGCGATACAGCGCATTCTGGCCGTAATAGGAGACAAAGAGGTCGTTCCACCCATCATTGTTGTAATCGCCGACGCAACATCCCTGACCCCACCCTGTTTTGTGCTCGAGGCCAGAGCCAATGGTTACATCTGTAAAGGTGCCATCGCGGTTGTTTTTGAAAAGGTGACAGTGCGGCTCCTGCCCTCTAGGAAACCCATCGAGACGCCAGCCGTTAACAAGGAAGATATCGAGCCAGTCGTCATGATCGTAATCGTAGAAAGCCACTCCACAGCCCGTCGTTTCGAGCAGATATTTGTTTTTGTGCTCTCCGCCGTAGATAGTTTTTGCATTCAGGCCGGACTTACGCGCCACATCGATGAAGCTGACACCAAGAGGCGTTCCGGCTATCGGAGACGGCAGCCGCTTCGGAGCAGGACGAGGGGTTGCGTTATAGGTGGGCCGGGCACTGACCTGCGAACCAGCCTGCATCGTATTTTGGGGTGCTGCGAGCGCCAGCACATCGTCAAAAGTAAGAACCAAAGCGGTGTTGCAAAGGGAAGTAATGAAGTTGCGGCGCGACCAGCTCAAAAAGACCCTCTTCCGATTACCTGTCCAGCGTCCGGGTTAGAAATGCCCTTTGGAATTCGGTCACCACTTGCCGGGCCAATTGCAGAGTGAAAGGGCCAGGGGAGCGGTCGACTGAGTATAGTGGAACATCTGTCGCACAGGGAACGGGGAAGGAACAATACAACTGTTTTCATGCCTGATTTATTGAACCTACCTTGATACCACAGGAGCTGACACCGGGGTAGCGAGTTGTAATTGCAGAGCCTTCTGACGCTCAATAGCGGCGTCCGCGTTCCGCCCTTGCTGGGCAAGTGCATTGGCTAATGCAAGATGCGCCTCTGCAAATGTTGGGTCAGCATTCACCGCAGTCTGAAACTGGACAATGGCGTCAGCTACCTGGCCTCGACTTAGAAGTGCTTTGCCGCTGTCGAGGGCGAAGTTTGCCCGTTGATGGCTAACCGCTGTGCGTGTAAGATCCTCCGCAATTTTTCGCTCGGCGGCTGCACCTTTGTGGTCGCCCTCTTCGCTGAGGATCGACGCAAGAGTGATATGCGGGCTGGGCTGATTGGGCATCAGCTGAATTGCGCGTTGCAGCGCATCTATCGCTTTCTGGGGTTGATCGGTTTGTTTATAGATGGTGCCGAGCAGGGCCCAGGCGTCCCCATTATCGGGACGCAGCAAAGTCGCCTTCTCCAACTCTATCTGCGATTGCTCAAACTGACCAAGCTGCATGTAAAGTACACCCAGAGTATACGGAGGATCGGGCAACTGTGGCGCCATACGCTCTGCTGTCACGAGTTCGGTAATTGAAGCCGTGGGATCGTCCTTAAGCTTAAGTGCGAGGCCGAGATCATAGTGCAAGTAGGCATTATTGGGATCGGTGTTGAGACCGTCTCGGAACTGCTCGATTGCGTGATTGAGATCGCTTTGCTGCAGGTAGGCCACGCCGAGGTCTTCGCACAGAGTCGGGTTCCCTGGATTCAACTTGAGCGCGCGTAAGTAGAAGGGAAGCGCACTCTTTGCGTCGCCTGTCTGTACCAGTGCCAGTCCCAGATTTGTAAGTGCGGCTGGATCGCCCGGGTGCGCCTCTTCGACCTTCTCAAAGAGAGGTAACGCTTCGTGTGCGTTTCCACTCGACTGCAGAGTAAGCGCAAGCTCGTATATTGCATCCGTGGAAGTGGAGTCGAGCTCCATAGCGTGACGCAGTACTTGAATCGCAGTTTCGTCCTGACCGTTAGCACGAAGTGCCCGGCCGAGCTGGACTATGTAATCAACGTTCGTTTTCGCGAGATCGCTGGCTCGGGTAAGTTCAGTCACGGCACTGGCAGGGTCGTTTTGATTCAGATAAACCGAGCCGAGGTGATAATGGGCAGACGCAAGCTCAGCGTTCAGCTCAAGGGCTCGCTGAAATTCGGTGTTTGCTTCGTTATATCGCTGCTGTTGTGCGAAAAGTGTGCCAAGTGCATCATGCAAGGTTGCATCGTCCGGCGAGCTGACCAGGGCCTGTGTAAGTTGCTCCTGCGCGGCCTCCAGATGATTTGTTGCAGAGAGCGCTGTTGCATACGCTGCCGCTGCTTCAGGCGTGAGTGCGGGAGGTGGGTTGTTCGCGTGTTCAAGCTGCTGAAACATCTCAACACACTTTGTGTATTGGTGAAGCTGTGAGTACGTCAACGCAAGATTCAGAATGGTATTTGTATCGTGTGCGTCTAATGCGTGGGCCAGCTCAAGCTCGGGCATCGCTGCTTTGGCATCGCCCTGTGCAAGAAGCACAGCTCCGAAGGCAGCATGGCCGGCCGCAACATTAGGTGCAAGGCTGACAACTTTCGCAAACATCACATGCGCGGTTTGCAGATCACTCCGCATGTAAGCTGCCGATCCTGCGCGAAAAGCGGCATCCGCTTCTCGCAGATTATCGCTCGACAATGCTGAATGCTCAGGCGTGACAACGGTGTTTTGTGAGGTCTGCGCTCCCGACGAGTGAAGCATCGCAGCCACACACGCCATGAGGAATATCGAAGACGGGCGGATAGATCGCATTTCTGCGCTGATTCTACTCGTGCTGAGAAAAGCATCGATTACATCAAGGGGTCGTTGATCGAGTGAAGAGACAGCATGAAAGACAACAAACTCACCTAATCCTTGTCATTGAATACTCCCAATCCACGATGCAAATGGCGGCAATACGATGTTGCGTAAACTGTTCGTCTGTTCGAGGGACGGTGCGTCCGTCAGTAGTGTCTTCACCGTATTGTCCGTGATTCCCGCAATTGCCGGATCAAGCGATATAGTCTGCTCCGATGGCGTGAAATTGAGGGCAACGACAATTGCCGGATTGCCGCCTACTCCCTGGCGAACGTAGGACAGGACCGAGGAGTTGTTCTCATCGAGCGTCAGTTGCTTTCCGTCGCGCAAAGTTGGATCGTTCCGGCGCATCGCAATCAATTGCTTGTACCAATGCAGTAGAGAATCGGGTTCGCCTTGCTCAGTCTCCACATTGACCGTTGGGTAGTCTGTTGCAACTGGTAGCCAAGTCGCTGCGGCTGTACTGAATCCTGCATCCTTTGTATCGCTCCACTGCATTGGTGTCCGTTCACCGTCACGGCCCTTCTCCTTCGGCCAGCCTCTGATACCGATAGGGTCCCTCACGTCCTGCTTGCGTTTTGGCGGAGTTGTAACCATTCCGATCTCCTGGCCGTAATACATAAGTGCGGTAGCGCGCGAAGTCAGCAGTACGGAAGCAATCACTCGCGCAATTGCCGCGTTGTGAATGCCATCGCCATAACGGTCCCAGCTCCGCTGATTATCGTGGTTGTCGAAAACGAAAAGCGGCCAGTTTCCATTGATGTCATTTTCGGCTTCGTTAATGTGCTTGCGAAAGGCCGACACATCTAACTTGTTAATGAAACCAACCTGCATATCCATCGGCAGCTGGAGCTCATTGTGTTTGACGCCGCCATACCATTTGTCGAGTTCCTCCACGTTTGGCAGATAGGTTTCTCCTATCAAAACGCGATTTCCAGGGTAACTATCAATCAGAGCGCGAAGACGCCGCATTACGCCATGTACTTCCGGAAGATTGTTCGTGTATATATCGCTTACTTTCCGGTCGCCATAAGCATCAGTTCCGCCTGTATACGGCTCGTCCCGAAGCTCAGGATCTTCGAAGAGAGCGGGCACGGCATCAAGGCGGAAGCCAGCCACGCCGCGATCCAGCCAGAAACGTACAACATCGAACATGGCTTTTTCGACTTCCGGGTTACGCCAGTTCAGGTCCGGTTGTTGCTTATAAAACTCATGATAGTAAAACTGGTTTGTTTTTGGATCATACTGCCATGCAGAGCCGCCAAAGTCACTGATCCAGTTGTTTGGCGGCAACGGTTTGCCATCGGGTCCTACACCCTTGCCGTCACGCCATATATACCAATCGCGTTTAGGATTGTTCTTTGAACTCTCAGATTCGAGGAACCACTTGTGCTTGTCGGAGGTGTGGTTCATCACCATATCCATGATGATGCGGATGTTGTGTTTTTTGGCCTCGGCAACCAACCTGTCAAAATCGGCGAGTGTTCCGTATTGAGGGTCAATGTTCTCGTAGTCGGAGATATCGTAGCCGAAGTCAACTTGTGGGGAAGGGTAGATAGGCGCAAGCCAGATGGCATCGATACCTAGCGATTGCAGATAATCGAGCCGCTCGGTGATTCCGTTGAGGTCGCCGACACCGTCACCGTTGGAATCCTGGAAGCTGCGTGGATAGATTTCATAAATTACAGCATGTTTCCACCAGGGTCCATCGCTATGTTGTGGTGCAGTGCCTACACGGGCGTCATTTGTAGCAGGCTGCTGAGCCGCCAATGCAACGCTGTGAAAGCTAGCGAAAACGAGGAAGGCCTGTACCAAAAGAATTACAGCGCAGATGCTGCACGACTCACTGCGAAAAGGGGAATTTCGCATCAGGGGTAACCTCCGTAACGACGTATCACTATAGCGTCCGTTGCACCATCTGTGAAGATCTGAATAAGAATCCATCTTATGCAAACCGGGCAGCATGCGTAAGTGCCACTGCATTTGACTGAGAATTGTTGATGCCATCGAAGGCAGGATGAATTTATTTCTAATTTATTCCTACTTAAAAAAATTGCGTGGAACCCCCAGGATGGGTTGACATACCTCGCACTACGGGTCTAGAGTTCGTTCCGCCCCAGAAGTCCAGGGTTACAGGTGCTGTTTTTAGCCCCGTTTCTCTGGCGCTTAATAATGAATAAAACGATGGGCGATGTGCAAAAGACACGATAGGAGATGTGAAAGACACGTAGAGAACATCGCTAAAGCACGGTGCGGTCATTTGTCAGGAGGCAGTTATGAAACGTGTGGTGCAAGCAATTGCTCTGCTAGTTTCCGTCGCATGCCTGTTGTCATTTTCATCGGCATACGGCCAGAATGTTTACGGTAGCATCTACGGCACAGTCACAGACTCAACCGGCGCCGCCATACCAAATGCAACCATTACAGTGACGGATGAGACCAAGGGAACCTCGGTCACCGCGCAATCCAATGGCACTGGTGATTTTACAGTAGAGCACCTCATCCCAGACGTTTATGACGTTACGGTCTCTTCACCTGGCTTCGAAAGTTTCAAGCAAACAGCCATCCAGGTCTTTGCGGACGCTGCAGTGAAGGTCACTCCGGCTCTCAAGGCCGGAGCTGCGAGTACGACCGTTGAAGTCAACGCGAATACGGTTCCAGAGTTGAAGACCGACCGTGCTGATGTATCAGCAACGTTCGATACCAAAGATGTTCAAAACCTTCCGATCGAAGGCCGCAACTTCACGAACCTGCAACTTCTCATGCCTGGCGCGCAGCAACTTGGCTGGAACCATGCAGCGGATGAGAACCCCCAGGGGAGCCAGCAGATTCAGATTGATGGGCAGGCATTTGGCGGTGTGGGATACATCCTCGATGGCACGGACAATCAGGACCCGATCCTTGGCATTATCGTGATCAATCCCCCCCTTGATTCTATTTCCGAGACAAAGATTGCTACACAGAATTTTGACGCGGAATTCGGCAAAGCGATTTCATCGATTATCACGGCGCAGACGAAGTCGGGCACGAACAACTTCCACGGAACCGCTTACGATTACCGCGAGAGTAACGCGAACCTGGCGACGAATCCATATACACAATTTGGCCCCAATGCAATTCCGGCTGGATTGAAAAATCAGTTCGGCGGCGCTATCGGCGGTCCTATCATTAAGGACAAGTTCTTCTTCTTCGGTGATTACGAAGGTGTCCGCCAGAAGGTCGGCACGTCGGCTTCGATGACCGTTCCTTCCGCATTTCTTGTAAGCACATGCCTAGGAACAGCTACGACGACTACTGGTGTTCCAGGATGCGATTTCAGTCAATATACAACCGCATTGGGCAGCGCGGGGATCATTTACCAGCCAAACGGAACTCCTTATCCAGGCAACGTGATTCCTGCCTCACAGCTTTCGCAGCCTGCTTTGAATCTCTTCAAGCTCCTTCAGCCGTATGCGCCGAACAAAGCCGGTAACTATAGCGGTCTGGAGAACAACTACGCCGCGAGCGGCACAGGACTTTTCAACTCCGACACTTGGGCCGAACGTGTCGATTACCAAATCACGTCTAGTATGCATGCTTTTGAGCGTTTCAGCCGATTTACCGACACGCTGAGCGGAACTACGATCTTCGGGCCTGCCGGAGGCGCTGGATTCGGCATTAACAATTACGGCGGCGACTCCCAGGGCGCGAATGACAGTCTGGCTGCAGGAATGGACATCGCAATCAGTCCTACGCTGCTGACCGACTTCCGGCTTGGTTATTATCGCTATAACATCGGCGATCACAAGTACAACGAAGGTGTTGATTTTGCGACAAACCTTGGAATTCCTGGTATTAACACGGGATCCCTGGACACCAGCGGCGCGCCTGGCTTCAACATTACCGATGTAGGTTCTTCGGGCGGACCGAACAATGCTCAAAGTGGTGGTGCGGCATACGGCTCTGACCTGAACATCACTCGTTGCAATTGCCCGTTAACCGAGCGTGAAGATCAATTCCAGATCGTAAACAATTGGACGAAGTTGATCGGAAATCACGCGATTAAGGTGGGCGTGGATTTGCGCTATGCGCGTAACCTCCGTGTCCCAAGCGATACGGACCGTGCCGGCATCTTGAGCTTCGGAACCGGTCCGACTTCTAATCCGGCTCTCCCGAGCCCGGGTGGTCTTGGCTTCGCAACCTTTGTGCTTGGTCAGGACACAGCGTTCGGGCGCTATGTGAGTGTTTCCACGAATGCGAAGGAATTCCAGAAGCGCGACTTCTTCTATGGTCAGGATACCTGGCGCGTGACGCCAAACCTGACATTGAACTATGGCCTTCGCTATGAACTATATTTCCCTGAATCCGTGAATGGCAAAGGGAACGGCTCCCTGATGCAAATGAACGATTACGCCTCGACGGATGGCTACATGCGTGTGGCGGAGTATGGCAATGTCGCGAGCAATATGGGATGGGGTGCAGCGACGAATGCCTGGAACCCGCGCGTGGGCGTTGCCTATCAGATTAAGCCGACCACAGTCATCCGTGCCGGTTATGGCCGAAGCTTCGACCTTGGCGTGTTTGGGTCTATCTTCGGGCACGTTGTTACACAAAACCTTCCTGTACTAGCAAATCAGCAGTTGAGCACAGGCGTTCCGACGGGTTATGTCTTCTGTCTTGTCCCGGATACGGGCTGTACACAGCCTGCAGGCCAACCTACGGGTGGTGGACCCGTCCCATATGTTTTCCCCACTGTGCCTTCAAGTGGACTTCTGCCGAATCCCGGCTATGCAGTCAGCGCTAAGGCGCGCCCGAACACGCTTAGGTTGCCTACCATCGATGCCTGGAACCTTTCTTTGCAGCAATCCATCACACCTACTCTTTCATTAACGATTGCTTATGTTGGAAACAAGGCCACGCACACATTGAGCGCAGGAGACGGGAATAATACGAATCCGAACGAAGCGGCTATTTTCCTGCCCGCAGCCTATAGCATTGAAGGCAAGCCGCTGTACTACAATCCCAATCCGGTAAACCCAGACGCGAATGGAATCGGAGCCGATGGGGGTACCAATAACTCGAATTTCCTATCGCGCTATTACGGAGGTAGTCTGACTGCCTGCAAGGATCCTAACTATGCCACTCCCACAAATGAGCCGGGAATCGTACCGGGCATGTGCGGCTGGACCCAAAGCATCGGCTACTACGGCGATGATCAGAACAGTGAGTTCGATGCTTTGCAGGTAACTCTCGCGAAGCAATTCTCGCACGGTCTGTCGTTTACTTCGGCTTATGCGTGGCAGCGCGGATGGGATTACAACTCGAGCTACTCCACCTGGAACAGAGCTGCGGTAAGGGGCGTCAATAATGACATCCGTACACAGCAGGAAATTTTGTATGGCGTCTATAACTTTCCATTCGGCCGGGGCCAGACATTCCTGACTAATTCGCCGGGATGGTTGAACGAAATTGTTGGCGGCTGGATATTCAGCCCGGTGATGACATGGGCGAACGGCCTGCCGTTTACCCTTACGATTGGAAATTGTTCTCCCTACATTCCCGGTGATGCGCCATGTTACCCGAACGGAAGCGCAGGGAGCCTGGTTACCCATGTCGGCTCGTATAATCCTATTGCGCACAACCGGCTATATTTCAATGGCAACCTTTCAACCGGGCAGTTGCCGACAGGTTTCTCTTATCCAGCTCTGGATCAGATCGGTAATGGTGGAAGAAACGGAGGGCACGGACCGGCTTACTTCAATACTGATATGTCGCTGATGAAGAACTTTCCGATTTGGGAGACTATGCTACTGCAGTTCCGCTTCGACGCTTTTAACGGCTTCAACAACATCAATCTGAACTTCAACCAGGATGGGAGTGCGCCTATAGACCAGGGACCGCAGTACATCAGCAGTATGGCGCCTGGGGCGAACGGGGTTGGCAGCCCCCGGCAGTTGCAATTCTCCTTCCGCTTGGAGTTTTAGCTCTTTGTTTACCCAAGAGGGGAGCCTTTGGCTCCCCTCTTGCATTTCGTCTACACTTAGTCCGGCTCCTCTAATGCGTCGCTCGCAAAAAGCGCTGTTATCTCAACCTCTTCTCATTCTTTTGGCTTTGTCATGCTTTCTTGCAAGCGCCCAGACGCCTGATAGCGCGCCTGACCATGTGCAGGGAACTACTGCGGATGGACCTGCTCCGGCCGAAGCGTCACCAACGCTCGCGCAACTTCGCGCGATGATTGATCGTGGACAGACTGCAGAAGCTCTGAAACAACTTGATACACTGGCTGCCCAGCAGCCAGTGCCGGCAGGCATTAACCGATTGCGCGGCCTTGCATTTTACTCGTTAAACGAGTTCACCGAAGCCGATACTGCTTTTGCCAGCGCGTTGAAAGATGACCCGCAGGATCTGGAGGCGGAGCAACTGCGAGGGCTCACTCTATTCCGGCTGGGCAGATCCGCAGATGCGATTCCGCTGCTGGAAGCGGCTTCTCATTGGACGCCCCACACGAAAGTGGACCCAAGCTATGTTCTAGCCTTGTGCTATCTGGATACACGGCAATATGACAAGGCTCGAGGAGCTCTCGCGGCACAATACGGCTTCGCTCCCGAGTCGGCATCTGCATATCTTTTGGCTGCCCGGTTTTTGTTCCGCCGCGAATACCTGCCGATAGCGCAACAATATGCGGAGAAAGCGCTGGAGATCGATCCTCAGTTGCCTCTAGCTCACGAACTGCTTGGTGAGATCGCGCTTGCGGGTGAACATCTCGATATAGCAATCGCCGAGTTTGAAAAGGAACAGGGCCGCAATCCGCTTGAGGGCAGTATCTACGATAGGTTGGGCGATGCTTATACCCGCGAGGGAGACTATACAAAAGCATTGCAGTCGTTACAGCGGGCTATATTGCTGGAGCCCACCTCGACCGGTCCCTACATTCTCCTCGGAAAGGTCTATCTTCGGCAGCAGGATCCAGCGAGCGCTGTGATGTATCTCGAGAGGGCCGAAAAAATGGATCCGAACAACTATATGACCCATAGCCTGCTGGGGCAGGCGTACCGCGGGCTGGGCAGGGCGCAGGACGCCAGCCGCGAGACCCAGATATCTGAGAAAATACAGGCCGCAGGGGAACCTAGGCTTGAGCCGGTTCACTAAGATGCAGGAATAGCTTACTGGGAATGACACAAATCAGGGGCCCATCGAAGGAAACCGTTGTCTGGCCGCTCAGGACGCCAGTAAGCATCAATAAATTTCTGCGAAACCTACTATATTCCTTCGTGCTTACATCCATCGGGGCAATCATTGCCTTTACGGTGTGTGTAGTCTCTGATGCCCAGACAGCTGCTTTCGCAGGTGCCCCTTCGCAGTCAAACCTGGTGCAAACCTTGGGCAACCCGGACATGGTTTGTGCCGGATGCCATCGGGAGATATACGACAATTACGAGCGCACCCCAATGGCACGAGGGAGTGGGATGGCGGTAGATGGTCTGCTGCAGGGAGGTTTTCTGCATGCTCCTTCCGGAATCCGCTATAGCATATTTCTGCGAGACGGCAAGGCATGGATGTCATTCGAACGTGATGAAACGCCTACCCTCAAGGGAGAAAGGCAGCTAGTCTACTTTATTGGCTCAGGGCATCGCGGACGGACTTATCTATATCGGGACAACGGCCAATGGTTTGAGGCGCCGATCAATTTTTACAGCAAGAAGCATATATGGGATATGGCTCCGAACTATGGCACGACCAAAACTCTGCCCGCGGCGCTTCCAGTGGACTCGAACTGTCTTCATTGTCACGCGACTGATGTCCAGGTTGCTCTTCCTGAAGCGCGCAACAAATATCAGGGAGCTCCCTTCCTGCAAGGCGGAATTGGCTGCTCCGCCTGCCACGGAGACCCATCAAAACACCTGGCTGAGCAAGGACATGGCCCGATTGTGAATCCGGCCAAGCTAACCACTGCTAGACGAGACAGTGTCTGTCTGCAATGCCACCTCGAAGGGGATGTTGCTATTTACCGGGCTGATAAGTCTCTCGCACAATTTCGTCCGGGAGAGAATCTCGCCGACTATGCTGTGTATTTCGTGAAAACCAGTGCTGAATCGGGTGGAGGACGTGCCAGCAGTCAATATGAGGCCCTGCTGCGCAGCAAGTGCAAAATCGTGAGCGGTGACAAGCTGACGTGCACGACATGTCATGACCCGCACAGTTCGCCGTCACCCGAGAGTCGCGTCAGCTATTTTCGTAGTAAGTGCCTGTCTTGCCACACCGGCATTCAAATGGCGACAAGACATCATGCAGAGCAACAGGATTGTACCGCTTGCCACATGCCTGTCCGTAATACGAGCGACATATCGCACGAACAACGAACGGATCACGACATCCGGATTTTGCCGTTACTTCAACTGAACGATATCGCCGGCTCTGACCAACTGGTTCCGGTAGGCGGAGTAGCAGCTGGGCCTCGGGAACTAGGATTGGCATACGCGCAACTGGCCGAACACGGTGACCGGCAGGCTGGCGAGAAAGCGCTCGGTCTGCTAAGCCAGGCAGAAGAGGACGGCATGACGGATGTCGAGGTACACACGCAGATAGGTTTTCTTGAGCAGATGTCTGGCGATCAAACGGCAGCTCACAAAGAATATGCAGAGGCGCTATCGGAAGATCCATATGATGCAACTGCGATGGCGAATCTCGCTGTTCTTGACGCTGCATCCGGGCGTACCACGGAGGCAATTAACTTATTGCAACGAGTAGTTGACGCTGATCCGAGCCAGACGGCCGCAGGACTTGACCTAGCTTTCATCGATTGCAGAATGGGCCAGAAAAGTGAAGCGCTGAAGATACTTAACAGTATTTCTATGTTCAATCCCGACGACCCTACTCTTCGTAAGTTTGCAGCTTCTGGAACTTATGGTGGACAAAGATGTGATCTTCGTTGAACGGCTAACAGATGTACTTGCCTGGATATAACCGAATATTGTCTACTCAGAACGTCATGCGGCGTTGCTGTATCGCAGTATTGTTCGTGGTCGGCTTTCTAACCGCCGCGGAGGTCTGCAAAGCATACGACTTGCAGGCATTGTTTGGTTACAGCTTGAATGGCCAGCCGGTGTCGGCTCTTGCATATCCAGATACGAAAGCTGTTGTTCTTTTTTTTGCCGCGACCGATTGCCCTATCTGCAATCGCTATATTCCCGAGATGCAGAGCCTCGAAAACAAGTATGCGGCGCAGCATGTAGTGTTTTGGTATGTCTATCCCAACGTTGGAGAAACCATAGCCAGTGTGCGCCGGCATGAACGCGACTTTGGGATGGAACAGCATGTACTCCTCGATCCCCATCACCAGATCGTCGATTTTGTTCGCGCGAGTATTACACCGGAAGTAGCAGTTCTCGTTCCCGAGCAATCCGCTGCTGAGCAGTTCCGCGTTCTTTACCATGGCCGCATTGATAACCGCTATATACAGATCGGACTACAGCGGCCCAGTCCTACACGGTTTGATCTTGAGCAGGCGATTGAGGATGTTCTGCAGCATCGTCCAGTACAGCAGGCTGATGGCCCCCCGGTAGGATGCGAAATCATGGGCCAGCCATGATGCGGCCAAGGACAGTCAATCTTCTTACAGTTATTGCTTTATCTATTGCGCTCAGTTCAGTTCTTCTGCAATCGCCGCATACAAGTGTTCATGCTGCGGCAGATCAGGTTACGTTCAACCGGCAGATTGCGCCGATCATTTACAACCACTGCAGCAGTTGCCATCACCCTGGCGGTGCGGGTCCATTCAGCCTTTTGACGTACGCGGATGCGAGGCGGTGGGGAACAGTGATCGAGAATGTAACGCAGAGCCGGTTCATGCCCCCATGGCTACCCGCGCCTGGTTATGGCAGCTTCGCCGATGATCGGCGTCTTCCCGACGAAGATGTGCAATTGATTAAGAAGTGGGTTACAGCCGGGATGCCGGAAGGAGATCCCGCAGATGCACCCAAGCCACCAGTCTACTCAACGGACTGGGTGCTTGGCCCGCCGGACTTGATCCTTAAAGTTCCACTGCCGATGCAGGTTCCACCTTCCGGCACAGACCTGTTTCAAAATTTCATCCTGCCTGTTCCAATTACTCAGACAAAATATGTTCGCGCCATGGAAATCAAGCCCGGTGCACCTAGGGTAGTTCATCATGCGAACATCATCGTTGATCGCACGGCCTCTCTGCGACACCAGCATCCGAACGACTGGCAAGAGGGTATTCCTGGAATGGAGGTAATGTTCGATTCAGGCGATACCTTCGATCCCGATAGCCATTTTTTATTCTGGAAACCAGACACGCCTGCCCTAATCGAGCCTGAGGGCATGCCGTGGCGTCTCGATCCGGGAAATGATCTTGTCCTGAATATGCATCTGAAACCTACAGGCAAGCCAGAAACGGTGCAAGCCACTGTGGGTCTTTATTTCACGAATAAACCGCCTGTGGCTCATCCCATGCTTCTGCAGCTTGAGGATGACGCAGCTCTCGACATTCCTGCCGGAGACCCACACTTTGTTATCGAGGATCACTTGAAGCTTCCTGTCGCTGTCGATGTGCTCGGCGTGTATCCGCATGCCCACTATCTCGGCAAAAAGCTGGAAGGTTATGCCATTCTTCCCGGCGGCGAAAAGAAATGGCTCATCCTTATTCCCAACTGGGACATTGACCGCCAGTCAGTCTATCGTTATAAATCGCCGATCTTTTTGCCGAAGGGAAGCGTAATTTATATGCGCTACACCTATGATAATTCTGCGGCCAACATTCACAATCCCAACAGCCCGCCGATTCGGGTTCGAGCCGGAAACCGCTCGGTGGACGAAATGGGTCATCTTTGGCTGCAGGTTCTGCCTCAACCGATTCCCAACTCTGATGAGGACCCGCGACTCCTTCTCGAGCAGGCTTGGATGGAAAATCGACTCAGCAAGGATCCTAACGATGAGACTGCACTCTACAATCTAGCCTCGGTCAAAATGAGTGAGAGCGACTTCACTTTCGCGACCGATCTCTATCGTCGCATCCTGACTGGCAGCCCTGAAGATACTCGTACGTTAACTGCTCTCGGAACTGCGCTCGATAAAGATGGGAATTGGGAGGGTGCGGAATCAGAATACCAAAAGGCGTTGGTATCAGATTCCCAGTATGCCGATGCACATTTTGATCTTGCGCAATTGTATTTCAAACACAACAGCTATGCTGCTGCTGAACAGGAATACCGCAGTCTTCTCGTCGAAGACCCCAAGGATGCCGCTGCTCATAATGGCCTAGGCGCTGTTCTGCTCGCCACGAATCGGATCGCGGAAGCACAGAACGAGTTTCAAGCTGCCATCTCGTTTGATCCGGACAGTTTCGATGCCCTTTACAACCTGGCGAGCATTGAGGCTTCCGACAAGAACTACCCTCAAGCTATCGGTCTATTACAACAGGCACTGAAACAGAAGAACGATGCTGACGCGCATCAACTTCTGGGAAGTATCTACATTCAGTCCGGCAGGCTTGGGGACGCCCTGCAACAGTTCAAAGTTGTTCAGGAGTTGCGACCCCAAGATCCTTTGCCACACCGCCAGCTTGCGCAGTTGTACGATCAGATTGGCCAATTAAACGATGCAATCCGTGAACTCAACGCGGCTCTCGCGTTGGAACCAGGCAATGCCGATGATTGGAATAACCTGGGTGTGCTTCAGGCTAGGGCAGGAAATACTGCGGCTGCCCGCAAAGACTTTGAACACGCTTTGACCCTCGATCCACAACACGCTGCCGCGCGTGCCAATCTGGCGCGCCTGTAGGAAACCGGCAGTAAGACTGAATAGTCTAACTTCTTTTCTCGAAGGTTATTCTTCCTGACAGTGCTATCGGCGTCGACAATAGGGTGGCTAGAAGGGCAGTTATACTTTCTTTGAGAACGATAGAAGTGAGAGATCGAGCCGAAGGACAGCCCAAGGAGTTGGCGAAGTGTAGGTCCTGCTTCCGATGTCGTGCAAAGATCAATATCGCTGACTTCCTCATTCTTCCTTACTGGGCGCTCCAAAATCGATTCTCCTCATGGCATCCCGTGTCTCAAGACGGCGCACGGATACTGATAGAAATCTCGCGACTCGCCATTTGGCGAGCTACAATTTACACTTTGACTCAACAAGGAATGCTTCTGTTGATCGACATGGAACAGTTGGGGTATAGAAATCTTTAATACAGAACCGATTTTCTGACATATTTCGTCGGAGCCGCACTCAAATTTCTTGCAAACTTTATAACGCTGTGTCAGCGATGTAGGAGAAGCTTCACCAGTAACAAAGTGAAGTTGTCGGTATCGTGTTTCCTCGTCTGCAGGTAGCATTTACCGTCGAATCCTTCCAAGTTGAAGACCCCAAATAGATGTGGATTCAGTCGCAGTGATGCGGCGCATGTCGCTCTGTACCATACTGCTTCGCTTCGGCAGCGTTGGTTGTCGAGGTACCAACCTATTTTTTGGAGGTCGTTCCTATGCTGTTCCATCGGTCGAGGTCTTGTGTCACTCTAGGCGGTGCTTACAGTATTGCTGCATACGCAACACGCACCTTCGTCCAATTCGCCACCTGCACCTTCCTGCTGCTAGCCGTTGCAGGCGCAAACGGGCAGACGTTTCGTGGTGGCATAAACGGCATTGTCACAGACCCCTCGGGGGCCGTCGTGCCTGGAGCAGCGGTGGAGGCTACAAATTCAGCCACAGGTGTTTCCTATAAAACAATCACGTCAAGCGGCGGCGAATTCGTCTTCCAGGATCTTCCGCTGGGCAGCTACAACATTACCGTCACCGCCACTGGCTTCAAGGTTGAGAAAGTGCAGGGTGTTCCAGTATCGGCAGGTAAGATCTACACGCTACCAGTCGCACTGGGCATTTCCTCAGCTTCTCAGGTGGTTGAAGTCTCTGCAAACTCCATCGCTCTGGATACCACCTCAACTGTGCAAACCACCGATATTCCTGAACAGGCGGTGCAGAACATTCCCATGAATGGTCGTGACTTCACACAGATGATCGCAATTATGCCGGGATACGCCGGATATGCGGGCGGCGGTTACGGCTCGGTGAACGGCACCCGCCCGGACATGATGAACTGGCAGATTGAAGGCACGGACAATAACGACGCGTGGTTGAACATACCCGCGGCCAACCAGGGCGGCGTCTCGGGAATCGCAGGCGTAACGCTTCCCATCGATGCCATCGTGCAATTCTCTACCGTCACGCAAGCCAGCCCGGAAACTGGTCGCAACCCGGGGGTAGCCGTCAACCTTGCCATCAAATCAGGAACCAACCAGTTGCACGGCTCAGCGTATTATTTCAACCGCAATGAGGCTCTGGCCGCTCAGTCGCAGCTTTCGGCTACTAAGCCTGAATTACGCAACCAGCAGTTCGGGTTCTCCACGGGCGGTCCTATCTGGCGCGATCACGCCTTCTTCTTTGTGACCTACGAGGAACAGAAATTTGTGATCGGAGTCAATCAGCCATCGACCGAGCCATCCGCGGCCTATCAGACCCTCGCTCTCGAGCAGTTGAGCGCTTGGGGTATTCCTGAAAACCAGGTAGCAGTCAATCTCCTCAACGGTACAGGAAACTACGTCGGTTTGTGGCCTGCGGGCTCGCTCACCGGTCCGGCTAACCCCTACAACTATTTCAGCCCGGCCAACGAAACAGGCACCAGCCATAATGGACTCATCAAGCTCGACTACACCCTGACAACTAACAACAAGCTCTCCCTCAAGTGGTATGCGGGACAAGGGTCTCAAATCGCGCCTACATTCTCGCTGCTGGCACCATACTTCGAAGTGGCGCCGATGCACGTGCAGAATTACTCGCTCACCTGGAATTCGGTGATTTCATCGCACATGACAAACCAGCTTTTTGCGGGCATCAACTACTTCAACCAGTCATTCTCCGATGCCGATATGAGCTTCAACCCGATAACGCTGGGACTGAACACGGGTGTAACGAGTCCGAGCCTCATGGGTGCTCCTCGTATTCAGATTGCTCCGCCGGCAGCCAGCGGCGGTCTGGGCGCTTCGGCGGATGGTTTTGATTATGTCGGCGGCACAGTCGAATCCGGCCGCAACGACATCACAGGGCACCTTAATGAAGCGTTCTCCTGGACTGTCGGTAAACATGAACTTCGTTTTGGTGGCGAGTTCCGTCAGACGCAGATAGACGACTATTATCAGAGTGGCCAGCGCGGAACTTTCGTCTTCGACGGATCGCAAGGACCATGGTCCGGTAATACCGGCACGCCGTGCGGTGCTCTCGCTACGACAACGCCAGCAACACCTCCGAGCACCTCCGACCCCGAACACGTCTATGCTCTCGCCGACTTCCTGGCTGGCTGCTACGACGCAAGTGTGACGAACATTGTGCAGGGCGACCCCAAGCGTCAGGTCTTCGTCAATACCTGGGCTGTCTTCGGTCAGGATGCATGGCAGTTGACCCCGCACCTCAACCTGAACTACGGCGTGCGCTATGAATATATCGGCCCGATGCACGATCCATCGAAGGACCTCACAACATTCCTGCCCGGGGCTCCGAATGGAATCGCCATCGCCGGAATCAATATCCCGACGCTCTATCCTCAGTGGTACGGCAGCTGGGGTCCGCGCGCAGGCTTCTCCTGGCAGCCCTTCGCTGACAGTAAGACGGTGGTTCGTGGAGGATTCGGTCTTGGATTCGACAGCCCGAA
Organism: Silvibacterium sp.; assembly: GCA_030037215.1. GTDB lineage: Bacteria > Acidobacteriota > Terriglobia > Terriglobales > Acidobacteriaceae > Silvibacterium. The sequence goes on from JASHRS010000133.1 coordinate 31,569, forward strand.
TGTTGTGAATCTTCTGAATTCTCGTTTTAGCAGCAACGGTGGCCCTTTTGGCGTTCAGGATAATCCTGCAGGACGCAACCCTGTAGTAGAGACTTCGCCGATCGCACCGACGATTCCCACAGGTGCTGAGTACGGTTCGGGCATCTTCTTAAATGAGAGTAGTTCTACCAATCTCTGCATTGTCGATCCCAATTCACCTGACTGCCCGTCAGCGAACCTGTTCGCTGTCAGCCAGAAGCTTCGGCCCGGCTACGTCGAAAACTACAGTCTCAACATCCAGCGGAGCCTTGGACCCGGTGCATTCGCTCAGTTAGGCTATGTTGGCAGCCAGGGCCATCACCTGCGCGACCTTATAGACATTAACCAAGCGGCGCTTGGAAGCGGCGGTATGAACTCTTCGCGGCCTTACGGGAGTGTGTATCCGAACTACGGAGTCATCAATGAGATTCAGTCGGAAGCGGTCTCCAACTACAACTCACTGCAGGCACTGCTGCGCTTCGCAAGCTGGCATGGTCTTACTTCACAGGCCTCGTATACATGGGGCCACGCTCTAGATCTGCAAAGCGAAATCTACCTCTACAACCCACAGAACAGTTTTTGCCTGAGGTGCGAATACGGAAACAGCGACTTCGACGTACGCAACACCTTCAGCGCCTATTTCACCTATGACATCCCAAGCGGCTCGCGTGGGCCAACATGGCTCGTAAAAGGATGGCAACTTAACAGCCTCTGGAACTTCCACGGCGGTCAGCCTTTCACCATTCACTCCAGCAACTCCGGAGGCAGCGGCACTGGTGAATACGCCGAGCGGGCGAACATTGTCCCCGGAGTAAGCCCGTATCAAGGAGTTTCTCATTCCGTACAAGGAAATGCATTGAGCGGGTACTATGTTAACTGGCTCAATCCGAACGCTTTTGCACCATCAGCTAACGGCGCTTACGGTGACAGCCAGCGCAACATGCTGCACGGTCCTGGCTACTTCGATGTAGATATCTCCGTCTTCAAGAATACTCACATCACTGAGCGGGTCATCGCGCAGTTCCGTGTGGAGATGTTTAA
>JASHRS010000134.1 GCA_030037215.1 Silvibacterium sp.
AATGGTCGGGACGGGCAGATTTGAACTGCCGACCCCTCGCACCCCAAGCGAGTGCTCTACCAGGCTGAGCCACGTCCCGACGACCAAGGTTTACTGATTTAGTTTACATGAATACGACGCGCGCGCGTTCAGTGGCTCGGAGGAACATACTCCTTCGGAAGCGCCGCTCCTTCGCCGAAAAAGTACTGCTGCATCTGCTCTACAAGGAACTCCTGCGCCTGCGGCGTCCACGGCTGCAAACGATACTCGTTCAGCAGCATCTTCTGGTGCTCAAGCCATTCGCCCCACGCCTTTTTGGAGACGTTGTGATAAATCTTGTGGCCAAAATCGCTGTCGAAGGGCGGCTCGTCGAGCCCCTCCATCTCCTGCTTATAACGGGTGCAAAACACAGTATGCGGCATTCGTTTCTCTCTCAATCCTTATTGTAAGCAAGAAGCGATTTTGTTGCCCGGCTGCTACTTTGCAGCCACTGCAGACCTTATGACCTGCGTTGAAAACCGTTCCATCTCTTCCAGCTGTGGGCTCGATTGCAGCAGCACCAGGTCAACGCCGACCGCAGAGAATTCCTCCAGTCGCGCGCTCACCTGCTCCGGTGTGCCGACAAGGCCGCTGCGCAACCCACGATTCGAAACTGAATAGTCTTCGAGCGAAATCTTCTGTTCCAACTTCGACCCTGTAATCCATTGCTGATAATTTGCATAACCGAGCGCCGACTGCTGCACATTGGTGATGCGTTGCACTTCCTTCTTTGCTTCCGCATCGGAGTCGCGCACAATCGCATAACCTGCCACGCCAAATACCAGCGGCGGAAGACCCAGCTCCTCGCGGCGCTGCCGCATGTCTGCGATCTTTTTGCCCACGGTTGCAGGATCATCCCCGTGCATCAGGTATGCATCGCACTTCTGTGCGATCAGATTCTTCGCCGTCTCCGATTCACCCCCCGCATAAAGCCGTGGCCTCGGCCTCGATACCGGTTTCGGCGACAGCACGTTGTCACTTACCTGGTAGTAGCTGCCGTTGTAGCTGAAACCCTGCTGTGACCAGCAGCCATCCACCACATCTAGCCATTCTGAGGTGCGAGCATAGCGGTCGTCGTGCTGGTCGAAGGGAATTCCATACTTTGTAGCCTCGTCTGCCCACCAACTTGACACCACATTCAGCGTAAGCCGGCCCTTCGAAATGTGATCGATATTCGCGGCCTGCTTGGCCAGCAGTGCGGGATTGTGAAATGTCGGCCGAACGGCCACCATCAATTCCAGCTTTTGCGTAACCGCTGCGAGCGCTGCGGCCGTAGACCATGCATCGAGCGATGGTGCATCAACACCCTTGATGTCGTTCAGATTCAGCTCAGCAATCAACGACAACGAGTAGCCAATCTCCTCTGCTCGCTGCGTGAGATAACGAACGTAATCCCACGTCGGCTCCATCCCTTCATCTTCAACATTGCGGAGCCATCCGCCGAAAACTGGCAGCCAGAATCCGTAACGCATCAGCGCACACCTGCGAGCGCAGGCTCGTGCGAGCGCGCATTGACGTTCGCAGCCTCCGCCTCAAGCCAGTCCACGAGCTTCACAAAGGGATCGAACCCAATCACGTGCTGTCCATCAGCCACGAAATTCGAGAGCGCATTGATATCGTAATACAAGCGCTGCCCATCCCGATCATCCGTGATGTATTCGACACCGCCAAGCTCGATCCCGGCATGGCTCATGATGCGCTCCACGTCGGCGACGACCTCAGCGGGCGGCTCATAACCTTCCACGCTGATGCCAGTCTTCGGCGCGTCGACTGGGCACGCCGCGCGATTCAAGTCGATTCCGCCTGTTGTCTTACAGATATCGGCTGGACACAAGTCAAACGTCTCACCCGTGATATGCACCTTGATTGCATATAGATATTTCCCATTCAGCACTTCAACGCGAACAATGTGCGAATCACGCGCCGGAATAAACTCCTGCACCAATGCCGTAGAATCGAGCCCGAAGGCCAGCTCATTTGCTGCCGCAGCTTTTGCCAGCGTCTCCGGGCTATCAAAGCGCTTGACGCCGGCACCCGACCCGCCGATGTTCGGCTTCACAACTACAGGCCAGCGTAATCCCTGCGCTGCAGCTTCCGCCTGTGATGGCCGATGAATCACCCGCGCTTTTGGAAAGGGCAGGCCGAGCGAATCCAACAGCGACAGCTGTGCAGCCTTCGAAAGCTCTGTACGAAACGCCTTGAGCCCGTTGATCACGCGCACACCGTGCCGTTGCAGGTGATCGAGAACGCCTAGCGTGTAGAAGATTGCGTCACCATGCTCTCGGTTCCAGGCAGACGGGCTCATTCGATTCACGACGAGTGCGAAGCTCAGCTCTGGATGCTCCTTGATTGCATACGTGTGCTCGACGGCGTTGATCTTGATGTAAGGCGTGCCGCGCCGGTCGAGTTCGGCAAAGAGCGGCTTGAACCAGTGTTGCTGCTCGTAATAGATAGCGATGGGTTTCGGCATGTCGTTGCTGCCCCTACCTATCTTTGTAACTCATTGAGAGATGCTTGCGAAAACTATCTCTATTTTCTTCGCAATAGCTCGACAACGCACTGAATCAAGGTAAAAATCGTCCCTATGGCCACAGCAAACCCCTTTGCCCTCTGAAAACTCCGTTCATGTTGGTCTACGCGATCCTCGATCACCGCAATGCGCCCGGAGTCTTCAATCACCTGCTCGATCAGCGTACGAAACGAATCCGAATCATTTGGTTCCTCCAGTGTGCGCCGCAGAGTCGTCATCTTCCGGCCCGCATAACCCACTTTATCCGGCGAATAATCCCGCTTCAGCCGAACCTGCCAGTCCATGCTCGCCACACGGTCTTTAATAATGTTGATCGCCCGCCGTACCACAGGGGTCTCCGCAAATTTCCGCAGATTTGCCGGCGTTGGTTTGGGCAGAGCCCTCTGCGCGCTGTAGGGAGCAAGAATTGAAGGTAGAGGCACTGTCTTTCGCTGTTGTGCTTCGCCCTTTGCCGCAACTTCTTCTCCACCAAGCCGCTTCCACGCATTCCGAATTGAATCTCTCACGCCCACGCGATCTTGCCCCTCCCACATTCTTCAAGCACAAAATAGAAACGGCATGGCGCTTTGCCATGCCGAACCGAAACCAACTTCTTATACCTCGACTAAACCCGCAACTCTCGCTTGGCCGTCTCCGCTACGCGATCCATATCGCTTGTCGTCAATACTCGGATCTTCTGCCCTTCCATCGTCTCTACTGCAAATCGATACTGCGCCAACTGCTCCTCGTCATCTGCGCGATCTCGCACCGGTTCAACTACAGCCGTCAGCTGCAGCTCGGCATTCTCAACCCGACGCACGCCCTCAGCCAGCGCCGTAGCGCTGAACGCCAGTACCTTTGCCAGTTCAGAATCGCCTTCCACCGAAACTGCATGAAACATCCGTATGATCCCATTCGGCCTATATCCGCAGTCAATGCGCAACGGATCGCCCGGACGCGTGTAGCTCGCCGCCGCGATTCTCTTCCGCATCAAATCCCACACGCCTGCCCGTTCAAACTCCGTACGCATCCGTGCATGGATGGCTACCCGTCCGCTTCGCCGCGCCGTCTCACGCTTTCGCGGTTCAACATGCAGTGCCATCAGTTGATCCAGTTCCGCCGGAACCGATTCCGCAAGGCACGCTTTCGACGGCGTGATCTGCAGCAGGTTTGAAAATGAATCTTCAAGCGTCTTCATCACTGGCTGTCCATCTTCGAGAAGCCTCCGTCTAATCTCGCTCTCAAGCGCCTCCAGCATTACCGTATCTACATCTGGATCAATACAGCGTACTCGTGACCAGTCTTTCGTGAAGCGCAAGACAGTGCTCTCCGGATGCCCGGCTTGACGCAAGAGCACCCCGATATTTACAAATTCGTTCTTCACCGGGTCGGGAACATACCGCACCAGGAAGAATTCACATGGCCGTCTTTCGTTCACTGCCGTTCGCTTTCGCTCCTCACATCACCCTCCCGCTCTTTAATTCATCGTCCCATTTTGCCTCAGCAAATTGCTCCGCGCGCAACTTTTCTGCGCTTCTCCCCCAATTCGGAAAAGGCTCCCTCGACGATTCCCGAAAATTATCGATCAGCTCTCTCACCCGTGATCGCCTGTGCAGTAACTGTTCCACCAGTGCCTCGATGGTAGAGACATTCCCTTCGTACCATTCCGGAGGAATCTGTTCCACAATGGCCCACACGGTCTCAGGTTCTAGTCTTTCAATCCTGCTCAGCCACGGATCAAAGTTCTCCCACCCGGTCACACCTTTGTAGACCGTGTTCCTCGCGTACACCCCTCGCAGCGGAGAGTCCCGGTACATCCAATCCCCTGCATGGAAGCAGTAGCCGAAATCAATAAACGAAGCCGTATAAATCTTCCCCCGCATCTTGCGCGAAAACACAGCTTGCCGTCCATTCGCATTGCACGTCCATTTGTCTAGCGCGAGAATCCCAGCAAATTCTTCCAGGTTACGAATCTCTGTTAACTGCTCCTCCGGCAGATAGTCCACTACATGTCCAGGCATCAGTCCGCCTACTAGGCGCGAGCCGAAGCAATGTCCTGGCTTGCACCGCTCGCGCCGCGAACCAAGATCTAGGTCCAGCTCTGCTGTATTCTCGATCAGCCACTCACCAACTTCAACGACTTCACACGCCGGGGCTGACAGCCCGATCATGGTTGCCAGTTTCGTTGCAATCAACTCATTCACCAGCACTCTCAAATGCTGGGGGTTGTTCTGAAACTTCACGAT
>JASHRS010000135.1 GCA_030037215.1 Silvibacterium sp.
TCCCTGCGACAGAGATCGTGCGCGAACCCGAACGGCAGGGTGCTGTGTAGACCGCCTTCCAACGCCAGTAAGTTTGGGCTTGAGACAGGCGCATGGCTGGCAGCCATTAGAAGCTTCTTTTGCTCGTCTTCGCTTGCTCTGGTCAGCCGCAGCATGAATGTCTCAGTATCTCAAGGCCCCACGTTATGACACGAATCTTAGTTCATTCGCACATCTTCTTATGGAGTTCCGCCCTGACTCGCTACAATCGTTTATCTATGCCCACAACCGTCCGATCCTTCTCCAAAATCAATCTGGGCTTGGCCATCGGGCCAGGTCGACCGGATGGTTTTCACGGGCTGACGACGCTATACCAGACGCTGGCGGCGCATGACCTGGTAACGGTGACAGCGCGGCGGTCGAATACAGTGCGAGTTTCGGTGACGAGTAATGATGCGCGGGTTCCGTCGAGTGAGAATGGGCAGGCGGAGCGGAACACTGCGTACAAAGCTGTAAAGCTGGCGCTGGAGACGCGAGGCGCGACGGCTGAAGTCGAAATTCACATTGAGAAACGGCTTCCGGTCCAGGGCGGGATGGGCGCCGGGTCGGCGAATGCGGCGGCGGCGCTGATTGCGCTGGAGCGGGAGTTAGCGGGGATGGGCATTGCGCCGCTTTCAGGGCCGGAAAAACTGCGGATTGCGGCTGAAGTCGGGTCGGATGTGCCGCTGTTTCTGGTGGGCGGAGCGGTTCTGGGAGTGGGGCGCGGCGAGGAGGTCTATCCCATGCCCGACCTTCCCGGGATGGCGTGCGTGGTAGCACTGCCGGAGATCGGGGTTTCGACGCCGCAGGCGTTTCGGGAGTGGGATGCGCGGCATGGTGCGGATTCGTTGACCCACGCGGGTCCATCCGGTAAACTGAATATGTTGAGTCGGTCGTTCGCGTCTGCATTCTGCGAGCCGTACTCCTCCGGTGTCTTTGCTTTGGGCCAAGACCTTGCCGAGAATTCATCCAGTAGGGTGAATCCGCTTCTCGCGCTTGTCCGAACCGGGATTGAGAACGACTTCGAAGAGGTCGTCTTTCCTCAGAATCCCCTGTTTGGTGAAATCAAGCGCACTTTTGCGGCCTCGGATAACCCGGAGCAGGTGGCAGTGTATGCGGCGCTGTCGGGTTCCGGATCGGCGCTGTTTGGGTTGTATGCAACCGAGACAGCGGCGGATGCGGCAGAAGAGCGGCTGGCGAGGATTGGCGTGAGGTCGATGAGGACGACGACTTTGCCGCGGGATCAATACTGGCGGCAAATGCTGGTCGATTAGGTTTGATGTACCACTGGGCGATCGACTAACGGTAGGTCAAGTGCCTTTCTGTCGTGTCCGACCAGATGCGGGTCGGCCACGAGTAGTCGAGAGTCGTGGGTAGTTGAAGTTTGTTGTACTGGGCGATCGACTAACGGTAGGTCAAGTGCCTTTGGAGCACTTTGTCCAGGTTCGAATCCTGGTCGCCCAGCCAGAAAGTTTACGCAGAGCCGGCCCAACCAGCCGGCAGAAGCCCTGGCGGAAGTTTCGCCAGACAACAATTAAGGCAGGACAACCAGGGCCAACCAGCCCAGGAGAATCTTGTGAAGAACGAAACGGTACTGGAAGCGGCGCAGGAAACAGCAGTCAAGTCCACGGCGAACGAGAGCAAGCAGGCCCAGGAAAAGAAGCGGGCACGGCAGCACGGCGAAGACAAGCGGTTCAAGATTTTTTCAGGATCGGCAAACCGTCCCCTGGCGCTGGAAATCTGCAAGCACATTGGCGTAACGCTGGGTGAGACCCGGATGCAACGCTTTGCCGATGGCGAGGTTTACTTCCAACTGCTTGAAAACGTTCGCGGGGCGGATGTTTTTGTGGTGCAGCCGACATGCTATCCGGTGGACCAGCACCTGGTGGAGCTGCTGATCATGATTGACGCGCTCAAGAGGGCGTCAGCGGGCAGGATTACCGTGGTTGTTCCGTATTACGGCTATGCAAGGCAGGACCGGAAGGACAGGCCGAGGGTGGCGATTTCGTCGAAGCTGGTGGCTGATTTGCTGACCACGGCGGGTGCGAACCGGGCGTTGTTTATGGATTTGCACGCGGCGCAAATTCAAGGGTTTTTCAACATTCCGGTAGATCATATGTTTGCGAGCCCGGTAATGGTGAGCTACTTCCGGGAGCTGAATCTGCCGAACCTGACCGTGGTTTCGCCGGATGCAGGAGGCGTGGAACGCGCACGCTTCTTCGCGACGAAGATGGGGGCTCCGCTGGCGATTGTGGATAAGCGCCGGACGGATATGAACGTGACGGAGGTGATGCACGTGATCGGAGATGTGGAGGGCCAGACGTGCCTGATCATTGACGACATCGTCGACACCGCCGGCACGCTGGTAAAGACGGTCGATGCACTGCTGGAACAGGGTGCGACCAAAGTTTATGCGTGCGCTTCGCACGCCGTGCTTTCGGGCCCGGCAATCGAGCGCATCTCGAGTTCGCGGCTGGAAGAGTTGGTGGTCACCGACTCGATTCCGCTGGGCGAGGAAGCGCAGAAAGTAGCAAAGATCAAAGTGCGTTCGGTGTCGGGCCTGCTGGCTGCGACGATTGAAAGCATCCACATGGAGACCAGCGTCAGCTCCTTATTCAACTGACGCAGAGACAAAGGGAGCGGTGATGCCGTGCCCGAAGGAAGAGAACAATGATTACCCAAGAAGTGGTTGCAGCAACGCCCCGCGAGGGCAAGTTCAATAAAAACGCAGCGCGCCGCGTGCGCGTCAAGGGCCGGATTCCGGCGGTTGTGTACGGCGCGGCTGAGCCGTCAGTCGCAATCGAGGTTGACCCCAAGCAGATCCTCAAGATTTTGCACTCGGATTCGGGTCACAACTCGATTTTTGATCTGGAGATCTCCGGTTCGACGGCTAAGACGAAGGCTATGATCGTCGATTGGCAGTATGAGCCGATCAAGGGCTCGCTGCTGCATATCGATCTGAAGCGCATTGCGCTGGATAAGGCGATCCGTGTCGAGGTTCCGATTCAACTCGTCGGCATTGCAACCGGCGTGAAGAACCAAGGCGGCATTCTCGATCAGGTTCTACGCGAGCTCGAGATCGAGTGCCTGCCGGGCGATATTCCGAGCCACATTGACGTGGACGTGACAAACCTTGCATTCGGTGATGTGGTGCGCGTGGCCGATCTGCCGCACTCGGACAAGTTGAAGTTTTTGACGGACGAGAATGCGACGGTCGCGCACGTAACTGCGGTGAAGGAAGAGGCTGCTCCGACGGCTGATGAAGCTGCGGTGGCAGCAGCAGCGACGCCTGCTGAGCCCGAAGTGGTGAAGAAGGGCAAGCAGGAAACCGCGGAAGCCGCTCCGGCAGCAACAGCAGACAAGGGCGCGAAGAAGTAAGCTTTGGCCACCGCGGAAGAAGCTGTGGGCAGCGGCGCGCTGCTGGTTGTCGGACTCGGGAATCCGGGGATCGAGTACCAGTTCACGCCACATAACGCGGGTTTTCTGGCGGTGGACCGTATTGCTGATGATCATCGCGTGGCTGTGGCGAACCGCCGCTGCCGCGCGATGACGGCAAAAATCGAGATCGCGGGACGTGAAGTGATCCTGGCCAAGCCGGAGACCTTCATGAACCTGAGCGGTCTTTCAGTTGCGGCGCTGGTGGAGGAGTTTGAGGTTGATCCTCGCTGCGACCTGCTGGTTCTGTATGACGAACTGGCGCTGCCGCTGGGCACGCTGCGCGTAAGAGAGCGCGGGAGCCCGGCAGGACATAACGGAGCGAAGTCGGTTTGCGGCGCGCTTCGGACAGAAGATTGGGCGCGCATCCGGATCGGGATTGGCCCGGACGACGATGCGGCCAGCGCATTCCGGCGCGGCAAGGACTACCTGCTGACGCCGCTGCGCAAAGCGGATCTGGCCACACTGGACGAGGTTCTGGACCGCGTGGCAAAGGCAGTGGAAGTGGTTGCGGCAAAGGGAGTGAAGGCCGCGATGAATGAGTTCAACCGCCGGGAAAACGGGCGTGAGCAAAACGGCCCGGCGGAGGAGTAAAAATTCGGTACCCGGACGCGGCTGCACATTGCTGGCGCGCCCAGAGAAA
>JASHRS010000136.1 GCA_030037215.1 Silvibacterium sp.
GTTCTGTGTTACTTTCAGGACGCTCCCCTCGATAAAGCGCATTTTTATCGAGGCGACGCGGCCTGGATGGGACTCTTCGATTTGCCGGGACAGTATTTCAAGACCGCTTATGCGTTTAAGGCCATGGGAGAGATGCTGGATACGCCGCAACGTCTTGAAGTCGAGGGCACAGATACGTTCGGCTTCGCTGCGCTTGCGGGCCGCTCCACGGATGGCGGGATCGTGCAGATATTGATCGCCAATTACGCGATTCCGGACAGGATGATTGCGAAAACGCATGCGGCTGGCGCCCAGACAAATGCCCCGCAGGGTCATATATGGATTCCACCCCGCACAGATGTCATTTACCACAATAACGCTGGTTACGATCTCATGGTGAGCAATTTACCGTGGGGCAATGAGGCATTCAACCTCAAGCGTTACCGGCTAAGTGCGACCCAGAACCTTGAACTGGTCGAGATGAAATCTGGCAGTGGCGGCAGTATGAGATTGTCCCATCCGCTGCCCACCGATACCGTCGAGTTGATTGTTCTGGAGCGGGCGTAAGCCGCGTCAAAGCTGGCCTTCGAGTCAGGCTTAATTATTTGACATATCAGATTTCCCATCGCTAATCTATATTGAATTGGAGGGCTTGCCGACTCTATCTATGCTTGGTCTTGTTAACTATGCAAAAGCGCCTTATTCGGTGGAGCTGCGCGAACTTCCGGTCCCGGAAATCGGTGATGAGGATGTTTTACTGAAAGTAGGTGCAGCAGCTGTCTGTGGGAGCGATCTGCATCAATACGTCGGCAAGCAGAGCTGGCATGTCAACTATCCAGTCGTCCTCGGTCATGAGTTTGCTGGCGTTGTTGCTAAACAGGGAACTCGCGTACGTACTTTCAAGGAGGGCGACCGAGTCGTAAGCGAAACCGCTGCCGTACTACCTGAGGATTCTGCGTTCATCCGTCAAGGTCTTTACAATCTGGATCCGGGGAGACTGGGCTTCGGGTATGGGGTCAATGGGGCAATGGCATCTTTTGTAAGAGTGCCGGCACGCTGCCTTCATCAGGTTCCGGCGTCGTTAGCCCTGGAAAAGGCGGCGCTAACGGAGCCATGCTGCGTGGCCTACAACGCTGTCTGTGTCAACTCGCATCTGCGGCCGGGTGACAGTGTCGCGGTGATCGGACCGGGCCCAATTGGTCTTCTTTGCGCGGCGATGGCAAGGCTTTCTGGAACTGGGCATCTCATCGTAATCGGAATTCCTGCCGATGCCAGGCGGCTTGAGGTTGCGAAGCGGATTGGCGCAGACACGGTGCTGGGCGCAGACGGGGAGGATGTTCCTGGCTGGGTCAAGGAACTCGGTGACGGTTTTGGGGTCGACCTAGTCATCGATGCAGCGGGGGTTTCCGCATCCCTCAAATTAGCATTGGATCTTGTCCGTCCAGGAGGCCAGATCACCAAGGTGGGGTGGGGCCCACAGCCTCTTAACTTCTCGCTCGATCAACTCGTCCAGAAAGGTGTCACCCTTCAGGGCAGCTATTCCCATAACTGGCCGATATGGGAAAAAGTTCTCTCGCTTTTATCCAGCGGCAAGATCGATCTCGATCTGATACTCAATCGGATTTCGCCTCTCTCCGAATGGCGTGAGGTGTTTGATGAGATGCATACCGGTGCAATTGTCAAAGGGGTGCTCAGACCATGAATCAATCAGCATCTCCATCCAGTGGGCGCTTAAAGAACAAAGTCATATTAGTGACAGGTTCGACCACAGGCATTGGCGAAGCGATGGTTCGACTCTTTGTCCGCGAAGGCGCTCAAGTCATGATTCACGGAAGACGGAAAGATGCTGCGGAAAAGCTGGCAACCGAGATCGGTGCCAGGGCGTCGTTCACGATCGGCGCTCTTGAGTCCCTCGAGACGCCTGCCAGACTCGTTGCTGAGACCGTCGCTCAATTCGGGAAAATCGACGGCCTTGTTAACAATGCTGCGGCAATCACACATGGGAGCATTGAAGATACTGACCGCGACACTTTCGACAGAACATTGGCGATCAACCTCAGGGCACCGTTTTTTCTGATTCAGGCGGCTCTTCCTCATTTTCGAAAGCAGGGTAAAGGGCGTGTATTGAACATCGGATCGATCAACGGCTATTGCGGGGAGCGGATTCTTCTGGCCTATTCCATCTCGAAGGGCGGCATGATGACGTTGACGCGTAATCTTGCAGATGCACTCGGGGGAGTGGGCATCCAAATCAATCAATTAAATGTCGGCTGGACTCTCACGCCAAATGAATACGAGCTGAAGCTGAAAGACGGCCTTCCAAAAGACTGGCCTTCCAAATTGTCGAAGAGTGTTGCACCCTCGGGCCGCATACATTCTCCAGAGGAGATTGCCCTGGCTGCGATCTATTTCCTTTCTGACGAAGCAGCTCTCATTAACGGTTCGATCCTGGATGTGGAGCAGTTTCCCGTCATTGGCCGGAATCCGACGAAAGAGGTTTAGTAAGCATCTCCATGCAGCCCAAATTGGCAGCATTCCCGAAATGCTTTATGGATCAACTCTGCGTCGAGCGAACCATGACGATATTCGAATGGATCGAGCTTGGCGCTACGCTGGGCGTCGATGGGTTGGAGTTTTATTCGGGCTTCTTAAAAGATGATGATCTTTTTTTGAGACGTGTCAAAGCTGCTCTAGAGAAGCATAATCTTGCAATGCCAATGTTATGCTGCTCGCCGGATTTTACTCAGCTTGATCGTTATTCCCTTGAAAGGGAGATTGACTACGAGAAGCGGATGATTGAGATCACCGCGTTTCTGGGTGGCCGCTTTTGCCGTGTTCTGTCTGGCCAACGCCGTCCAGAACTCACAAGAGAGGACGGGATCGAACAGGTGGTTCGCGTCATCAAGGAGCTGCTTCCATTTGCCGAAGAGCATGGTGTCATCTTGAACATGGAAAATCATTATAAGGACAACTACTGGGAGTATCCGGAGTTTGCGCAGAAGATGGATGTCTTTATAGAGATCGTGGACCGAATTGATTCGCCATCGTTCGGTGTCAATTTCGATCCATCAAACACAATCCTGGCCGGTGAAGATCCACTGGTGCTCCTTGATCGAGTGAAACATCGCGTGGTCTCGATGCATGCAAGCGATCGCTTTCTAAAGTGCGGCACGATCGAAGATCTACGCAAAGAGGAGAACTCTGTTGGTTATGCAAGCCGCCTGTCCCACGGTGTCATTGGAAGGGGGTTAAACGACTACGACAAGATATTCTCTACGCTGCACTCTGTTGGATTCAGCTCGTGGATATCCATAGAGGATGGTCTGGATGGGATGGACGAGCTAAGAGAATCGGTCAATTTCCTCCGGTGCAAAATTGACCGGCACTTTACGAATTGAGAGCGAGATTATGCATATGAAAGCCATCGTTCAGATCTCCTTGGATATTATCTCTATTCCGGAAGCTCTCGACACTGCTCGCCTTGCGATGCAATCCGGAGTTGATTGGTTAGAGGCGGGGACCCCACTTATTATCGCGGAGGGAATGAACGGCATTCGGGCCCTTCGATGCGAATTCCCCAACACTCCTATTGTGGCTGACCTAAAGACGATGGATGGCGGTTGGCTCGAGGCTGAAATCATGGCAAAAGCCGGGGCCACGCACGTAGTGGTAATGGAACGAGCGCATCCAGAGACGATCAAAATGGTCGTGAAGGCGGGAAGAGACATCGGCGTGAAGGTTATGGGAGATAACCTTGGGGCAGAAGATAAGGTCGCAGCTGCAAAACGATTGGAAGACTTCGGTTGCGATTTCGTGATTCATCATATTGGGTATGACGAGCGTCGCGGACTCGTCGCCGCAGGGAAGCCGTGTCCTAGTCCGCTGGATCAGCTACGCGATGTTGTAGCGGCGGTCAAAGTTCCTGTTCAAGCAGTCGGTGGACTCTCGATTGAACAGGCCATCCGGACGCCAGGGTATGGAGCGCCGCTTGTCGTTCTCGGAGCCCCTCTCACGATTGACGCTGATTCGTTCAAAACAACCTCCGGAGACCTTAGAGATATCCTCAGCGGAATCTGTGAGAGAGTCCACGCCTACTGTTGCTGAGTGACTGGAGTCCAGCGGCTTCGATCGTGCCGGGGGTGGCAAAGCATCCAAGCACGAACCTGCTGTGCGTGGTTTATCCGCGCTAAATCGTCAAAAGCTGAAAGCGGGATTCAGGGAAGCCGCCAACGTCGGTATCCATGGCAAAGACACTGCCGGAGAGACGATCGGTTGATCGAGCGCTTGTGATATAGAGAGTCTTTAGCTCAGGCCCGCCGAATGTACACGTGGTTGGGTTCAAGGTCGGCAAAGACACGACTCGGTCAATTTCACCATCTGGGGCTACTCTGATCAAACATCCACCGCCGTAGCGTGCGTTCCATAGATGCCCTTGCGCATCGACGACCGATCCGTCGGGGAGGCCGTGTGGATAAGCGGCAAGAAAAACACTTTCGCCAATTATGGCTCCCGTCCGCTCATCGTAGGCGTAGGAATAAATGGTATTGGCTGGGGAATCTCCGAAATAGAACTTCTTGCGATCAGGACTCCAGGCAACAGTATTCGATATCCCGATATTCTCTTTCCATTTCGAGAAGGTTCCGTCTGGGTCGACCCGATAGAGAACCCCCTCGGTGAAATCCACATCAAGATTCTCGCCTTGAGAGCCGACATTGTTGCGCATGGTTCCTACCCAAAGCGAACCACGAGGATCGATCCTGGCGTCGTTGAAACGCATGTCGAACGCGGTTTCCAAGCTATAGAGCCTTCGCAGGTTCGGGTGCGTGCGTGGCGACCAGAAGCTAACGTTCGATCCTAGAACAAGAAGAAGAAGTTCCGGATCCGTTGTTAGATTTACGGCGGTCACGGGCTCATTAAAGTGCCACGTCTCTGTCGTCTGACATCCTGGATCGTAGCGATGGACCAGGAATCGATTGATATCAGTCCAGTACAAAACGTTTTGCCCCGGATGCCAGACTGCACCTTCACCGCAGATATCTCCAGCCGGGGCTATACATTGGATCTCATCACGCACCTTGATCTTCTCCCATACAAATCACAAACGCGGTTAGAACATCCCCGGTTCATAAGTGTCAACTGTACTCGGGCATCTTCGAGCCCCAGAGGCCGTAGTAAGCGATAAAAAGATAGCAGAAGACTGGAAGTATAAAGGCATGTTGGATTCCTATCGCGTCAGCGAGTGCACCAAGCAGGAATGGAATCACGGCACCGCCGACGCAGGCTGTCATCATGAGGCCTGAACCTTTGCTCGTGAGAGGGCCGAGGCCGGCAACGCCAAGCGCGAAAATATTGGGGAACATAATGGAATTAAGGAATCCGCACAGAACCAGGGTCCAAATCGCGACCGGGCCATGGGTAACCATGGATGTCACAATAAGCATTGCTGCGGCGACTCCGAAGCCTCCGAGCAAGTGGCCAGATCTGATTTTGGTTAGAATCCAAGAGCCCAGGAGTCGCCCCACCAACGCACCAAACCAGTAAAGCGATACCAGGAAAGAGGCGGTCTTTTCACTGCTCATCCCCTGGGACTTGAAGTAATTGACAGCGATCGAAGCGAGCCCCACTTCGACTCCAACATATAAGAAAATTCCTATGGCGCCCAACAAGGTGTGCCGGCAGGTCCAGATACTGCGGCGCGATCCCCGATCACCGTCCTCGCCAGAGCGGAGACCTTGCGTCTGGTTGATGTTCGGCAAGCGCATAACTGCCACGGTCAAGCCGAGCACCACGAGCGCGGCCGAGATGAGCAAGTATGGAATGCGAACTGTGCCGGCGATCTGTGCCTCCGAGGCTGTCTTGGAGGCATCTGTCAGGATAAAGGCTCCGGCAATGATGGGAGCGAGTGCAGCGCCAATGGAGTTGAAGGCTTGTGCGAGAGTCAGGCGCGTTGGAGCACTATGTTCAGGACCGAGGATAACGACATATGGATTGGCACAAGTCTGTAATGCAGTGATACCTGCGCCTACGATGAAGACCGCGGAAAGAAAGAGCGGGAAGATGACGAACTTTGCCGCAGGAATGAATAATAGGCAGCCGATTACCTGGATGAACAGCGAAACGACCATTGTCCGCTTGTAGCCGATTGCGTCAATAAGCTTGGAAGTAGGCGCGGAGAAAACAAAGTAAGCCAGGAAGAATGCTGAATCCGCGAGCATCGCCCATGCGTAATCAAGATCAAAGATTGATCGCAGGTAGGGCACAAGGGCCATGTTCAATGTGGTGATGAACCCGAAGGCAAAAAACAATGCGGTGATGGCAAGAAACGGGCCGGAATAGTTGGGATTGCGTGAAGTTGTCGAAGGTACCGAACATGTTGCCATGGGACACAATCCCCGCATTGTTGAGATTTTCTGCTGGTCTGAGCCATTTCAAGGCATCCCTGTACAGGAATTTCCCTGAGGACAGACTCACTCGTGCTGCGAGATCGCGTTCAACTGACCAGCGTTTGGCAGCCACGCATCGATTAATGATATATCAGAAACTATGGAAATTGAGATTTCTGCCTCAGGACCCGCCAAATCGAGTTAAAGAATCATCTCGCTAGAACCAGCGGATGGGTGAGGACTTCCAACACGCGTTTCAGCAATCAGGCGCTAACACTTTGCTCGGTCCACGCCGGAGTGGCACCGGAGCGGCTTGCAATTAGGGCACGGAAAAGCGTTTGCAGACGTAGCTTCCCGCGACATTGTCCACTTAAGGGCTCATCCATGAAGAATTCCTGCGGCGAATGCGTCCCCAGAACCGTATCAAGCACTTTCACCTTGAATCCTGCGAAGCATTGAATGGTTCCTCTTTGAAAACTACGTATCCTGGCTCCCCCAATTGTGATGCAGATCGTCTCGACGCCATAAGTTGAAGGCCAGCGGCCGCAAACCCTCCTACGTTATCGAGATCCGTCCGCTTACTG
>JASHRS010000017.1 GCA_030037215.1 Silvibacterium sp.
GGCACGGGTTTCGATGAGGTTCCGAGTGCAGTGGCAGAGATCGGCCATCTGAATGTGGGAGTCGCGTGAGAGTTCGAGTCCGGCGGCGATGAGGACGGCGTAGATTTCGACGCAGGCAGCACGGGCGAACTCGAAGTCGAGCTCGGCAGACTGGTTTCCCTGGGTGGAACGGGTGAGGACCCATCCGCCACAGGCGAGCAGCGCTCCGGTGAGATAGCGGACGAGGCGCTCTGGCTCGTCGGCGCTGAGAGCGGTGAGCCTGAGGCTCCAGGACTCGGTGTCTTGTGCGTGGGTCACATAGGGTTGATCGGACGGGGATGCCTTTCTGATTACGTTGTCCGAAGGTGGAACTCAGAGAGTAGAATGCGCGGCGACAGGAGGGTTGCCATGCCGACCTATATTGCAATGCTGAAGTGGACACAACAAGGAATCAAGAATGTGAAAGAGAGCCCGGCGCGGGTGGATGCGGCCAGGAAGGCCTTCAAGAAAGACGGAGTGACGATGAAGGAGCTGTACATGGTGATGGGACATCACGACATGATGGTGGTGATTGAGGCTCCGGATGACGCGGCGCTGGCAAAGGCGCTGCTGAGCTCGGCGTCGATGGGAAATTTCACCTCTGAGACGAGTCGCGCATTTACGGAAGAGGAGTATAGGCACATCATCAATGGGCTGAGCTAGATGTTTCGCTGAGATTAGATTGTGGTCGCAATACTTCGCTCAGGAGGACATCTGGTGGGATTCCCCGTCTTTGCGCGGTATTTCTGCAGCGATGAGCAGTGCGGTTCCGGCGAAGAGCAGGGTATCGAAGACGTAGTTGATGCCTTCGACGAGCTCGGGGTTCCCCGGCCGGTGGCGAGGATGGTCACATAGTGGTTGATCCGATGGGGGGATGGTGCGGGTCAGGGTGTGTCGTGGTGGGACCGTGGTGGTACAAGGAGTCGCCGTCCGGATACACGATATTCAATGGAGAGGTTGAGGGCTATACTCTCAGCGAGGGGAAACGCTATGAGTTTCTTATCCAAGCAGTTCATCGACGTTATTCAGTGGACTGAGAGCGGGGATGGCACGCTGGCCTACCGCTATCCGATGGAAGACATGGAGATCCAGAATGGCGGAAAGCTTACCGTCCGCGATTCGCAGATGGCTGTGTTCGTGAACGAAGGCCGCATTGCTGATGTGTTCGGCCCGGGCCTGTACACGCTGAGCACAAATACTCTTCCCATTCTGACGTACCTGATGAACTGGGACAAAGCGTTCAAGTCTCCGTTCAAGTCAGACGTCTACTATTTCTCCAGCCGCCTGCAGATTGACCAGAAGTGGGGCACGCCCACGCCAATCACAATCCGCGACAAAGAGTTCGGAGCGGTGCGGATGCGCGCTTACGGCATCTATTCCTACCGCATCTCAAACCCGAAGGGTTTCTACGAAAACATCAGCGGAACGCGCGCTATTTACAAGGTGAGCGATTTGGACGGACAACTGCGCAACACTATTGTGGGGCGCATGACGACGGCCTTTGGCACCAGCACTGTGGACTTTCTGGATATGGCCGCGAATCAGTCGCGCATGGCGGACCTGATGAAGACCGAGCTTGGACCCGTATTCAACGATCTGGGTCTCACGCTGGACAGCTTTGTCGTGGAGAGCGTTTCGCTACCCGACGAGCTGCAGAAGATGCTCGACCAGCGCATCAGCATGAACATGCTTGGCGATATGAACCGCTATACACAATTTCAAGCGGCGCAAGCATTGCCGATCGCAGCCGCCAATGAAGGCGGGGTAGCAGGCTTAGGCGTGGGCCTGGGAGCCGGGCTAGGCCTGGGCCAGCAATTGGCGAACGCGATGGGTTCCGCGGCGCAAGCTCCGGCGGCCAGTCCTGCGGCTGCGAAGCCGGCGGGCGCGTCAGCGGATACGAAGTTCTGCACGAATTGCGGACACTCGATTGCGAGAGCAGCGAAGTTCTGCCCGGAATGCGGCACAGGGCAGTAACAACAGTCACCAATTCCAGGTGGTTGCGTTCGAGTGGGAGACGATGCTTCCGCCTTCCTGCTCCACGCGTTCGAAAACGGATTGAATGGCTACACGTCCGGGGCCGAACAATCGCAGCCAGATACAGCGATTGGTCCAGTAACCCCAGTTGATTGTCCCCGCATTGGGATGCTCAAAATGCAGCTGCATCTGGACAGACGGGTCCTTAAATATCAGCGCTGTCGGCTTCACCAAAATGGTTTCCCCCTGCGCAAGCTGGCGGACAAGCACGCTGCCTCCTGCATGCAACAGCAGCAGTCCCGGACGAGCGGGTGAAGAGAACCGGTCCATGAACGGACCTACGGGATAATGTGTTTCTGTTTCCTTTCCGGCCCGAACCTGATACCAGATCTGGGGCTGGAACCAGTCATATTGGACATTGGAAGTTGCCACGAGAAACATGTGCTCGCGTACATCTATCGCCTGCCCCGGATGCAGCGGCAGAGCGATCACTTCCCCCGGCTCATCTTTCGAAAAAGCGATGTGACCCGGCCCTTGCGCCTGGGTCATGATTAGCGGCATACCCGCAAAAACACGATTCCAGCCGCCTTTCATCGACATGGCCGAAATGTTTACCTTTGGCTCCATCCACAGCAACACATGGTGGCTGAAGTAGACGCTGTCTTCGGGGGCCAGATTCATGTCCGCAACAGGAACATAGAGCCCTTCGATCTGGCAGGATGAGTTGCCAAACTGCAACTTGGCCATGTCCTTACGCGGCGGCATCTCGAGCCAGCCGGCCAGCGAAGCTGTCGATCGAGCCTTAAGAGCCGCTCCGCAACTAGGACAATTGGCCATGGCACCTGACCCGGTGTCGATCAGAGCTCCACACCACTGGCATTTCTCCTGTGCGCCGGTCTGGGGAACCTGCGCGGAGGCAGGTTGCGGCGCAACCATCGACTGCGCCCGCTGTACCGATGCTGGTACTGCGGCCGGCTGCTGTACCGGTTCAGGCGTGGACGCCAGCGGCGGAGGAGGAGGTGCGTCGTTTACCCGGGCACCGCAGGAAGAGCAGAAGCTTCCAACCGGAACTGGTGTTCCACATTGCGAGCAAAACATGGTTGCCTCTATTCCGTTTTGTGATGCAGGTACATCGATTGAATGCCGATGCGACCAGGGCCGGTCATTTTCGCGAGGCTCATAGTGGTGGCTCCGAAAATTCCGGACCCGAGCTTCTGAAACTCAACCTGCATCGTCACCGATGCGTCTTTGTACAGAAAGGCTCCCGGCTCCACGATGATGCTTTCGCCGGGCGCGAGTCTGCGCTCAAAGACATTTCCGTAACCATGCAGGATGACCAGCCCGGGCGTATTCGAGGTAACGAAGCGATCCATATACATGCCCTGGCCGCCGAACAAAATATTGGTCAACCCCTTCACGCGAACGAACGAGTAGGCGACATTATGGGAGCAAAGCAGGAAGGCATGCTCCCGAACATCGAGTTCCATGCCTGGGTGCAACGGGAGCACGACCAGTTCACCAGCGGCATCGCGCGAAAATGCAATGCGGCCAGGCCCGTTGGCCACACTGATGATAAAGGGCATGCCCGCAAAAACGCGCTTGAATCCGCCCCCCATCGGCATCACACTGAGCGGAACAATCTCATCTTTCCAAAGCATCACGTGGTGTTCAAAGAAAATCGAATCACCGGACCCGAGGTTAATTTCGGCGGTAGGAACGATCTCGCCTTCCACCTGACAGGTACTCGCGTTGAAGTGGATCTCAGTCATGTCGCGAATCCGAGGCGCTTCACGCCAGCCGGACTCGCTTACGACATTGCGGATGTCGAGCGGCGCTCCGCAAGCACCGCAGGACAACGCGGACTTGTCATTCATGCTTTGACACCACTGGCACTGGATTCGTTCGAACGATCCAGCTGTTTGGGCGGGTGCGACTTCGTTGATCATGAAGCCTTCCTTGAATTACGCGAGTTTTCTCTCTCAGCGCAAACGTGCGGAGCAATTATAACCGCATCAATTCCGGAAACTCGCACCTGTTTTCGCTTAGCCGCGGCCGCCGCTCTATATCGGAGAAGACGGCCTGTGCCAAGTTTCGCGATGACTGAAAATCATTTCCGCCAGCGTCATGCTGGTTTGGCGGCGGATGGTTCGCGATCGTTTTTGCGTGGCATAGCTGCGGCGATGAGCAGCGCGGTTCCGGCGAAGAGGAGGGTGTCGAAGACGTAGTTGATGCCTTCGACGAGCTGCTCGGTTCCGCGGTCGGTGGCGAGGATGGGCACATAGAAGAAGAGGACGAGCGCAGTGTTGAGGAGTCCGACGAGAGCGGCGGCGAAACGCGGACGCCTGTTGATGACGAGAGCGATGCCGGCGACGAGCTCGATGGCTCCGGCGAGATCGGTGATAAAGAAGCGGAGCGGGAACCATGCGGGCGTGACCTTTTCGAGCGGCACTCCGGACACGCACTCGGAATGCAGGAAGTGCTGGATTCCATAGAACACAAGGATGAGGCCGAAGGCGATGCGAATGATGGCGATGACGATTCGCGGGAAACCGGTGAACTCGGGGTGGATAGTGAACGCGCCTTTTGACTGTTGAACGATGACGGCGAGCGTGAGGCCTCCGAGGCCGAATGAGGTTTCGCGGAAGAGGAGCACCCAGTCGATCCGATTGGGTTGCGCAATCGTGCCCGGCAGATCCATTGTGGATATGAAGATCAGGAAGAGAATGGCCAGCAGCGACGCGGACCAGAAAAGGCATTTGCGGAAGGTGAAGCTGAGAGCAGCGGCGATAAGGCAGAGGCCGACGAAGTAAATCCAGAAGACATGCCAGGGTATCCAGCGGGGGACCATGCTGGCCATGAAGCGGCCGGCACGGAGATGCTCGGCGCCGAAGGTGGCCAGAGGCGCGGCAACGAAGATGGGGCCGAGAACGATGAGCTTGTCGAGGCCGCGGGCTGAGGCGATGTCTCGCCGGTAAAGGATGAAGCCGAGGATAAGGAAGAGCGAGCCAGCGAAGGATGTCCAGAAGACCATGGATGAGAGCAGGAACACAGAAGTCCTTTCCTGAAGACGGGCTCCGTAGAGGCGTCTTCACCGGCGGAACATCGGGGAGCTCCCATGATATGCCGGACAGGTCGGACGGCGCGCAACGAATCGAGCGAAAAAAGCAGATTTAGATGGTCTTCACATTCCGCGAAAAGCAGATCCTTCGCTCACTGCGTTCGCTCAGGATGACGAACTTTTGATGGTTTTGACCATGTGGACGACGGGCAGGACTTCGCCATTGGGGAGCGAGACGGCGACATCTTCGCGGCGGACGTATCCCTTGAGCGTGTAGAGCGGCACGCCGGTGAGAGTTGAGCCCATTTCGAGGGTGCGGAAGCCGGCGCGTTGGGCGGCGTCTTCGCAGTGCTTGAGGATGAAGGTGCCAAGGCCTCGACGAGCCCAGTCGGGATGAACGAAGATGGCGCGGATTTTCGCCGGCTCGGTCGCGGGATCGAGCAGGCCTGCGTGGCGGTGCGGGCCATGGTCGCTGCCGAAGAGGGTTTTGCGGAAGCTCCATCCGCCACACCCGATGATGAGCGAGGGATCGGATGCAGGGCGAGCGGCGAAGTAGGTTCCGTCGTCGATGAGCTGGGTGTCGAGGCCGAGTGCGTGGCCGAGCGCCCCCTCGATCTGCGCGGGGGTGTAGTCGTCCTTTTGCAGGATGCGCACGGAAAGCTCGATGAGGCGGCGGATATCGTCCTCGTCGCTGCGGGTTGCAAGGCGGATGAGGAATGGATCGGGCACAGTTCAGGACTCAGAGCACAGGACTCAGGGCCCGCGCATTGGTCTGGAGGATGGGCAGGACGAGCTGGAGGATGTCGGGGAGGATGGCTTCAGCACGAGGGTGGTTGGGGGTGTAGAACCACTCCTTAACAGCTCCGTAAATGGCCGAGCTGGCAGCGGCGGCGATGATTTCGGGAGATGGGCGGGCTGCGGGTTCAGACGCGGCATCGGTTGCCGGCTTGAGCCCCTGTTTCAGACCCTGCATGAGAACGCGACGGATAGCCGAAGTGATGGCTTCGTCGACAAGCGGCTCGAACGCGCTCTGGCGCGAGCATTCAGTTCCGGAGTGGGTGAGCGTGAGGTAGTCGCAGGCGGCGAGGATGATGGCGCTGGCAGCTGAGGGGCAGGTTCCGTCGTAACAGATCTCGCGTTCGTTGAGCAGCTTGTGGAAACCTCCGGCTATGTAAGCCTCGAGCAGGGCATATTTGTCGGTGTAGTGGTCGTAGAAGGTGGCGCGGTTGACGGTGGCAGCGTCGGTGATGTCCTGGACGGAGATTTCGTCGAAGCTCTTCGTTTGCATGAGCGTACGCAGGGCTCCCTGGAGAAGCAGGCGGGTGCGACGGATGCGGGGGTCGCGGACTTCACAGTCGGAGATGGGCATGGCAGTCCCCTATTAGAGGGTAACAAACGAGAAAAAGAATCCGAAAAACGACGAATGTCGTCTACTGAAGTGCGACAGATGTTGGTTAAACGTCTTACGTCGCCTAAGGAGATCGATATGCCGACGCTATTACATCTGGATTCAAGCCCGCTGGACAGCTCGATAAGCCGCGAACTGACGCGGGAATACGCAAAAACCTGGGAAAACAATCACCCAGACGGCAAGGTGATTTACCGCGACCTGGCGAAGCATCCGCCGAAACCTGTGGATCAGGGATGGGTGTTTGCGGCGTATACGCCGGAGGCGAATCGCACGCCGGAACAAAAGGCGACGCTGAAGCACTCGGACGAGTTGATTGACGAGTTGGAGCAGGCGGACGAATACGTGATCGGCGTGGCCATGCACAACTTTTCGATCCCTTCGGTGCTGAAGCTGTGGATTGACCAGGTGGCGCGCGTAGGCAAGACATTTACGTATTCGGAGACCGGGCCACAGGGAATGCTGCACGGGAAAAAGGCGACGATTGTGGTAGCGAGCGGCGGCGTGTATGCGGCGGGTACTCCGGCGGGCGCGCTGAACTTTGTGGACCCCTACCTGAAGGCGGTGCTGGGCTTTCTGGGCGTGAAGGATGTGAAGGTGGTGTCGGCAGGCGGCGCGGCGCAAATCATGTCGGGCGCGGTCGACCGCGAGAGCTTCCTGAAGCCGACGCTGGAGCTGGTGAGAACAGCAGCCGCCTAAGGGACTGGCCGTCCAGGCGCATCATAAATCGCTGGCATATGGCCCTCCCGTTGGTCGGGAGGGTGCACCTCAAGCGATGTTCAGTTTCCGGGGCGGGTGGAAATCGTGTAAGTTGCCATCATGCTGGTAGGCACGGGGATTGATGTGGTGGAAATCGAGCGGATCGCTCAGTCGATTGAGCGGTATGGAGATCGGTTTCTGCGGCGTGTGTTCACGGAAGGCGAGATTGCCTATTGCCAGCGCAAACGGAACGGCGCGGAGAGCTTTGCGGCTCGCTTTGCCGCGAAGGAAGCGGCCGCGAAGGCGCTGGGGACAGGCATTCAGCACGGGATTGTGTGGAGCGAGATCGAGGTGCGGCGCGTGCCGGGGGCAAGGCCGACGCTGCACTTCTCAGGACGCGCGCTGGAGAGGGCAAAGAAGCTGGGCGTGAAGCACATTTCGCTGTCGCTGACACATGACAGGAAAACGGCGATGGCGGCGGTGCATCTGGAAGATTAGCAGTCCAGGCATACGCTTCGCGCCATTCCGATTACGCTCATCCGACCCTCCCATTGGTCGTGGATTGGCATCTCACTAAGGGCGCTAGTGCGGGATGATGTTTTTCTGCAATACATTGGGGAGGCAGCAAGAATCTGGGACCTGGCGGCTGCCCTGATTAAAGGGACTTCCGCTGTTTCGTTTGGTATGCTCACTTTCAGAGCGGGAAGGTGTACCGCTCGAGTCTCCGTTCGAGGAAACTTTTGCCTAGCCAGCAGCAAGTCAAGTGGTCTGAATTAAAAGTCGGCGTGCTTGTCCTGGTAGCGCTGGTGGCATTGACGGCGCTGGTATTCCTGATGTCGGGGAATACAGGCGGCGGCTTTTTTAAGGGCAAGATCAGGGTCCGATCTTATTTTGAGAATTCCGCGGGGCTGAAGATTGGCGCGCCTGTGAACCTGGACGGGGTGACGATCGGCAGCGTGAAGGCGATCCGAATTGCGCCGGAGCGGCAACTGACTCCGGTGGAAGTAATCATGCAGGTCAGCAAGAAGTACCAGCCGCTGCTGAGGAGCGACGCGAAGTCGAGCCTGGATACGATCGGGGTGCTGGGCGACACGGTCGTGGACATAGAGAGCAAGTTTGCGACCGGGACTGCGATCCAGGATGGCGGCGAGCTGAAGACAACGGAGACACCGAACCTGACGGACGTAATCAAGTCGAGCCAGGGGACAATTGAGCAACTGAATACGATCCTAGCCAAGGTGAATAATCTGGTTGACTCACTGAACTCCGGCAAGGGATCGATCGGGCAGTTGATTAACGATCCCGCGCTGTACAACAAAGCCCTAAATACACTCAACCAGCTGCAGGCACTGGTGAGTGACATCAGCAACGGCAAAGGGTCTATCGGCAAACTGGTGTCAGACGACACCCTGTACAACCGCGCGAACGAGACCGTAGGCAAGCTGCAGCACATTGCCGATGAGCTGGACAACGGCCAGGGAACGATGGGCAAGCTGCTGAAGGACGATACGCTCTATAACAACCTGAAGCAGTCGACGCAGAACCTGAATGAGATTCTGGCGCAAGTGAATTCAGGCAAGGGCTCAATCGGGATGCTGACGAAGAATCAGGAATTCGCGAATAAGCTGAACAACACGGTTACGCAACTGAACGAAGTTCTGACGCAGATCAACAGCGGACAGGGTACGATTGGCAAGCTGCTGAAAGATCCATCGTTGTATAACCACTCCGACCAGATGATTCTGGATACTTCAGACCTGGTGAAGGCGATCAGGAAAGACCCGAAGAAGTATCTGACAATTCATCTCAAAATCTTCTAGGACCGCGCGTCCAGCGACACGCGCCTCTCCACCCCAGCGACGAAGACCTATCGATAGGGGCCTGGTTCGGCGCTATCTTGTGCCAGCTTTGGTTGCCCTCCCGTTGGTCGGGAATTGGGCACCGAGATACACGAGGTTCTCTTCGCCACAGAGACAGCGAGCACAGCGAACCTCGATTTGTTCAGAATGAACCGCAGATCCGTGAGGAAATCGCGGTGCTAATTCTGGACAGACGCTTTCGTGGAGCGTGGGACGGATATAGCGGCGAGCTCCCAGTGCCGAACCGGGCCCACGTCGACATGGACGAAATTCGATTCCGGGTAATAGCCGACTCCGCCGCGGTGCATGGCGAGGGCGGCGTCGCGGACTTCAGCGGTGGGAATGCCGGGAACGCGAATGTCGATGGCTTTGGCTTCCATGTGTTCGCTGTGCAGCGCGACTCCGCGGCCATGCTCACGCAGATAGTTGTTGCTCCACGGAGTGCGGTAGCCGCAAACGATATCGATTTCGCCATCGGGATGGCCAAGGCGCGCCATGAGATCGTGAAGGAGGTCGAATTCGTGGACGTCGTAGGCTTTCACGTCTCCGGTGCGATGGTCGCGGAGGAAATGATTCAGCTGGGCAATGGCGGCGGGCAGATATTGATCTCCGATGCGGTAGACAATGTCGATGTGCTCGCCGGTGTGCAGGTGGTAGAGGCGTAGACGGTACTGCTCCGGAGAATTAGAAGTGCTGGTTGAAGCGGTTGCGGCAGAAGCCGTAATGGTGCCCGCGAGCAGGGCGCACGCTACTGCTCCCGCGGACAGAAATTTCCTGAAATTCATTCGTATATTTTATCGAAAATCCACCCCAAATTGGCTTCAAATTGGATATTGTCAGCAGGAGTTGTGCCAGGATGGAGCGATTATGACGCGAGCGAAAATTGAGACCGTTTCGCCTTTCTTCATTGTCAGCAATGTTTCCCAGACAATCGCGTTTTACAAAGGCACTCTCGGATTCGAGGTGATGCATCAGCAGCCGGGGAAAGACCCTTTCTTTGCCATCGTTGGCCGGAACAGGGTAATGATTTTCTTGAAGCATGGTGAAGGTGCAAAGCCGATGCCGAATCCCTCACGCAACGCCTGGGTGAAATGGGATGCCTATCTTTATGTACTGGACCCGGACGGTCTTGCTGCCGAGTTCGCCGACAACAATGCGGTCTTCCATAAGCCGCTGATGGAAACGTCCGAGGGACTGCGCGGCTTTGAGATTCAAGACCCCGATGGCTATGTCTTATTTTTTGGGCGGCCAAAATGATTCCAGCTGAAATGAGTATTACCCGGGATATGGCTGGCCTTTGGCGAGGACGGCTTCAAGCTCTTTGTCATGGCCGTAGATGTCGTCGTAGAAGTGGACGGAGCCGTCAGGTTCGACGATTGCGGTGACATAGAGGATGAGCACAGGGATGGGCACGGCGAGATTGACCTGTTGATTGTCAGGACCGGAGTCCATTGCGGTCTGCGCCCGCTCGACCGTCCACGTCTTTTGATTGGGCTGCTGGTTCAGAATCCAGGCGGCGAGTTCTGCAGGCTTTTGCACGCGAATGCAACCGTGGCTGAAGTCGCGGCGCGCCTGCGAGAAAAGCTGCGGCGCCGGCGTGCTGTGAAGGTAGACATTGTTCTCGTTAGGGAAGATGAATTTGACGAGGCCGAGCGAGTTGGCCGGGCCCGGCTTCTGGCGGACGGTGAGCTTGCCGGCGCGAAGCTGTGCCAGGACGGCGTCGCTGATCGGACCGCTGGTGACGGGCTTGCCATTAAAATCGGTGACTTCGAAGTTTTTGGCGGCGATGTAATTCCGGTTTTTGACGATGGCAGGGATGATTTCATTGCGCAGGATGCTGGGCGGGACGTTCCAGTAGGGCCGGAAGACGATGTAGCGCATGTCCTTGGCGAAGACCGGCGTTTGCGTGCGGACGGCGCGGCCGACAACAACGTTCATGGTGAGATCAATCTGCTCATTGGGGCCAAAGGCGCGGAGGATAAATTCAGGTACGTTAACGACGATGGGCGGCTGCGGGAATGAAGGTGGAAGCCAGCGCCAGCGCTCGAGTGCGTCCTGAAGCTGGCGGACGCGGGTGGCAAGAGGGACATTAATCTGATTAATGGTGCCCTTGCCGAGCTTGCCGTCGGGCGCGAGTCCGTGGCGGGTCTGGAAATGCTCGACGGCCTGAACGAGCGCGCCGGAGTAATGCTGCGTGTCTGCCGGGACAGCGGATGGATCAAGATCGCCGAGGAGAATGAGGCGTTGCGCGAGCTGTGCGGCCTGCGGATAGGGGTCGCCGGGAGAGATGGATTTTTCTGGAACAGGAAGTTGCGGGCCATCTCCCTGCGCGGAGAGCGCGAGATAGTGCTGGAGAGCAGCCTCTATGCGCTTGTATCCCTGATAAGGCGGCTCGACACCGGCAAGAACAGCGGGAAGATCGGCGGCGTGGATGACATCCTGCGTGACGAACTGCGGCAGGTTGTATTTTTTCTGCTCGATGTCGATGCCGAAATCGAAGTGCTTGGGGTTGACGCGGCCGATGTGGAGGTCGGAGATATAGCGCATGGCGCCGACGGTGAGCGCGGCGTCGAAACGAGCGAGAGTGTCGGGGGTGGGCGAGTTTTTGAGCGCAGCGAGACGGGTGGTCCAGCGTGAGGCGTCGTAGTCGTCGGGGTTGAGGCCTTTCTGCTTGCTGGCCTCAAGCGCCTGAATGAAGATGAGCGCCTGCGGCGTGGGCTGGGCGCCGTCGAGCCAGACGGGATTGAAGTTCGAGGCGTCGTAGACGTGCTGGAAGTGCAGGCGGTAGTCGGAGAAATTGGGCCAGTGGAGGTCGTCGAGATGTCCGGCGTCGGCAATCTGGTGCAGGCGTGCAGAGATGGCTGCGGCATCGGCAGGACTGACGGGTACGGATGCGGAGGGCTGCTGCACCGCCGGGCTTTGGGCTTTGCAGCCAACTCCGGCGAGGCAGAGCAAAAACGCAAGGAGCCAACCGACATTTCGACGAGCTGAAATGGGCATGGACCATTAAACCACCACTCTGTCTGTGCTTAGCGATTAACGAGCAGTTTTCGCCACCTTTTTCACGACCGAGAACACGGGAGCGCTGAAAAGATTGGCCAGCAGAAATTGCAATGCAGAAAAAACCTGACTGGGGACCGCGTATGTGCTAATTTTCCTGTGAGCGCGCGCACGGCGTCGCGCGCATCAATCCCGGCGGCGCGCCCACGCGCAGGCCGCAATTTCGAGGAAATATGCATATCTCCCGCATTGCCTGTGCTTTTCTTTTCTGCGGCGGCATTGCCATGGCGCAGACCGCAGCCAAACCTTCCGATACAGTGCCGGTAGAGCCGAAGGCCCCGGTGAGCTTTGATTTGACCGCAATCGACAAGACAGTGGACCCGTGTGTCGATTTTTACCAGTATGCGTGCGGCAACTGGCGCAAGAATAATCCGATTCCTGAGGACCAGGTGCGGTGGGGACGGTTCAATGAGCTGGGCGAGCGCGACCGCTATCTGCTGTATCAGGATTTGACGCAGGCGGCAAACGATCCGAAGACGCCGCTGCAGGTCAAGTACGGAAACTTCTATGCGGCGTGCATGAATTCAGACCTTGCGGACCAACTTGGAGAGAAGCCGGTAGAGCCGGTGTTAGCAAAGATCGACGCGCTCAACGACAAGCACGATCTTGCGGCGTTAGTCGCGCAACTTGCGGACCAGGACGGCACAGCCACATTTTTCCGCTTCCGGTCAGAGCAGGATGAGAAGGATGCAACGAAGCAGATTGCGAGCGTGTTTCAGGGCGGGATATCGCTGCCGGACCGCGATTATTACCTTGAAGACAACGACCGGATGAAGACGATCCGCTCGCAGTACAAAGAATATGTGACAGCGCTGTTCAAGCTGGCGGGCGACAGCGATGACAAGGCGGCTCAGGAGGCTGATGCGGTGCTGACGATTGAGACGGCACTGGCAAAAGGATCGTTGCCACGAGTAGAACTGCGCGATCCGGACAAGCGCTATCACCTGCTTCCAGTTTCGGACCTGTCGACACTGGCTCCCGACTTTAACTGGAGCACGTACCTGAGCGACACGCCTGCGCCGGCGGTGACGACGCTGAATATTGCGACTCCGGACTTCTTCAAGGCGATGAACGACGTGATCGCAGGACAGAGCCTGGACAATATCAAGAGCTATCTTCGTTTCCACGCGCTGAACGGCGCGGCTCCGTGGCTTTCAAGTAATTTTGTGGACCTGAACTTCGGGTTCTTCCAGAAGACGCTGACGGGCCAGGCAGTCGAGACACCGCGCTGGAAACGGTGCACGGCGCTGACGGATCGCGCGATGGGCGAGGCCGTCGGGCAAGACTGGGTGAAGCAGAACTTTCCGCCGCAGGCCAAAGCAAGCATGGAGAAACTGGTCACAGAGATGGAGAAGGCTCTGAACGAGGACATCCAGAGCCTGCCGTGGATGACTCCGGAAACGAAGGCGCAGGCAGAGGCAAAGCTGGCGGCGTTCCGGAAAAAGATTGGGTATCCGGACAAATGGCGCGATTACTCGAAGCTCGAAGTGAAACGCGACGATTTGTTGGGCAATATCCAACGCGCGGCGGCGTTTGAGACGGCACGCGACCTGCACAAGATCGGCAAGCCGGTGGATGAGAAGGAATGGGGCATGACTCCGCCAACGGTGAATGCGTACTACGATCCGAGCAACAACGACATCAACTTCCCGGCGGGAATTCTGCAACCTCCGTTCTATGACTACACGAAGGACCCAGCGGTAAATTTCGGCGCGATCGGAGTTGTGATCGGGCATGAGATGACACACGGCTTTGACGACGAAGGCAGCAAGTATGACGCGCAGGGAAATGTGAAGAACTGGTGGACCCCGGCAGACAAGGCAGCGTTTGACGAGCGCACCGGATGCGAGGTGAAGGAATATGGGAACTTCGAGCCAGTTCCGGGGCAGAAGCTGAACGGCAAGTTGACGCTGGGTGAGAACACGGCGGACAACGGCGGGCTGCGCATCGCGTACCGGGCGCTTGAGAGCGTACTGGCGAGCGAGGGTCCGGGCGCAGAGACGAAAGAAATAGACGGCTACACACCGGCGCAGCGATACTTTATCTCGTTTGCGCAGGTGTGGTGCGAGAACACGCGCGACCAATATGCGCGCGTGGCCGCGCATGTCGATCCGCATTCGCCGGGACGGTTCCGCGCGAATGGTGCAGTGCAGAACTTCGATGAGTTCGGCAAGGCATTCGGCTGCAAGAAGGGCGATCCGATGATGCCGGTTGATCCGTGCGTCGTGTGGTAGTTAAACAGAGCGTAGGGCTGGCGACCCGCCCTACGCCTTCCTTCCCTCCCCTATAGCGCAAACCTTGTTTCACCTTTTACAATGCAAATCGGGAGTGAATCCCGATCCAGTCCCCTGGCGCATACCCTGCCAGGATGAAGGAAACGCATGAAGTTTAAGAATTACGGGCGGATTTTTCTTGCCCTGGTTGTGTCCCTCGGTCTCGGTTTTGGCCTTACCTCCTGTGCAAACGACTATACCGTTGCGTATTTGTATGTGACCGGTACGCAGTACAACCAAATTGGCGGATTCAAGATCCGGAACAACACCGGGAACCTGATTACGATTGGAGGCTCGCCCTATGGCTCGGGCGGTGCCGATCCGGTACGGATGCTGGTTTCGCAGACTGGGCGCTATCTTTATGTCCTGAACGCCGGTCAGGTGGTTACGAATTCCGCTAACGGCAACATCAGCTACAAGTCGGCTAACATCTCGGTGTACTCGGTAGGCGGCAACGGTATTCTGGCTTTCCAGCAGAGCTATACGAGCCAGGGTTATGGATCATTCCGGTTCGGGTTTAGCGCCAGCGGTTCGTACCTGTATGTGCTGGATGAGTATGCTCCGTCGGCTGGGACAGACAGCACCGGGGCTCCGCTGCTTGCTTCGCCGACGCTTCAGCCGGGACTGGAATGCCAGGATTCAAAAGGCATTTATCACCCCGTGGGAGACGTGACCGCATTCGCCGTGGACAGCAACACGGGGCGGCTGTCACTCATCACGAATAACCAGCTACAAGGGCCAACAGGCGCCTCGCTTACGTATTTCCCGGTGGGCTGCGGGCCGATTGATTTCAAAGTGACGGGTGGGTATGCACTGACGGCTGATACCTCAGATCCGGTGACGGGCAATAAGCTTACTGTATTTCCATATGCGATCTCCAATTCGACGGGACAGCTAACGACGACGCAGAACACCGAGTTTTCGACCGGAGCTGCAAGCATCAGCGCCATTGGGAGCAGCCAATCGCAGAGCTACATTTATATCCTTGACCCGGTAGCCAATATGATCTGGTATTACACGGTTGGTACGAATGGCCTGTTACAGTCTGTAAATGGAAGCCCAACAAGCAACTCAGCGACAAATGCCGGCAATCCGGTTGCTCTAACCTCCGACAGCAAGAGCAAGTTCCTGTATGTAGCAAATGCCGGGCCCTCGACAGGCCTGGGACAGGCGACCAGCGACATTACAGCGTATACGATTGCCTCGAACGGTGTCCTTGCTCCCACTGCGCCGGGCGTCTTTCCTACCGGGTCGGGTTCGCAGTGTATTCTTGAGGACCCGTCAAATCAGTACCTCTTTACGGCGGATTTCAACAGCAATACGGTAACGGGCAAAGTGCTCGATCCGAACTCCGGCGTGTTGACCGATATGCGAAATCAGTCGAGCTATCCGACGGTTGGCAATCCGACGTGGTGTGTGGCTGACGGACATACTGACTAAAGCAGTATGCAGCAATCAGCGTGCGGCGATCGAAATCAGGTTCTGCTGCCGGGCGCTGAAGCTGCATTATGCGGACGCCTGGAGCTGCATCCCCCGGTAGCTTAAAGCGTCGTGAGATTTTACAATTCAAGCGGGAGCGATCCCAAAAATCGCAGCCTGTGCCAGTGGCCAGGATGAAGGAAGCGCATGAAGTTGAGCAAAACGGGCCGGGGACTCCTGGCCGCCGCGGTCTCTATCGGCATAGGACTTGGAATTACCTCGTGTGGCCAAAGCAATACCATCGACTACCTCTATGTGACTGCCTCGAAAAATAATCCTGGCCAGATCAGCGTGTATCGCGTGGACCTGGAGTCGGGCGCGTTGACGCAGATTCAGGACTCGCCTTACCCCTCCGGCGGCCGCAACCCGGTGGCAGAGGTGGTTTCGCCCAACGAGCAGTATCTGTATGTCGTGAACCACGACGACAATACGATTGTGCCCTTCGCGATTGGAACCGACGCCAAGCTCTATCCGGAACACGTATCGAATACGCCGGGAACAGAACCGATTGCAGTGGCGGTGAACCCGGCGGGAACGTATCTGTTTGTGGTCGATACGTATCAAGCGACTTATACCAGCGCGAATCCGGGGCCTGGAGCTGTGGTTGTTTTTCCGATCAATTCGGACGGCACCCTGGGCACTCCGGTTTCCAACGGAACCCTGCCGTACTGGCCGGTGGAGTTCGCCCCTACAACGATTAACGTATCAGCGAACGGAAACTTTCTGTATGTGGCGAATGCCAACACGAATAACCCGACGGCAGCGGACCAGCGCGGGACCGTGTCTGGCTTCTCAATCGGCAGTGGAGGAGCTCTGACGCCGTTGTATTCGTCGCCGAGCGCTGAACCTTACGCAGGCGTGCAGCCTTCCGCCAGCGCGAGCGACCCGACAAGCCGCTTCTATTACGTGACTGATGCTGCGTCGAACCAGCTCTATGCTTATACCATTGCCTCGAATGGCTTACTGACCCCGCTGATTAATGGGCCTTTTGCTACTGGAGTTTATCCGGACGGGATCACGATTGATAGCAGCGGCACCTATCTCTACGTGGCGAATTACAACTCAAATACCATCAGCTCATACCAGATCACACAGTCCACGGGTACCCCTTCGGCGCTGGCAGGCGCAACCAGCTATGCCACCAAAACCGGGCCCACCTGCATCATGATTGACCCAGCCTTCAACCGCTACCTCTATACCGCGAACTTCCTCGATTCTTCGGTGACCGGCTACAAGCTGAACCCGAACAGCGGTGCGCTTACGGGGACAGAAAACTCTCCCTACCCATCGGCTGGACAACCAACATGCGCAGTAGCGGTTCCGCACGGCAACCATCCAGGCCAGCATGTACAGGCTACGTCCGGAAACGGAGCCTAGGCTTCAGAACAGCAAGTAAAAAGCAAAGGCCCGCAGTTGTGGGCCTTTGCTTTTGGAGCTTCGCATGTCTTCCTGGTGGCGTGCGGGAGGTGTAAACCTTCAGACAGAGAGTCCTTCCGAGGCCGGATTCCTCGCCTTTGCTGCGGTTTCTTCGAGTTCGTGGATGAGATCAGTGATGTAGCGGGCGCGGCGGGGCCCGAGATCATGAAACGCAATGCCTGCACCGCGCCTGCGATGCCTAACAGCGATGCGTCCGGAAATGCGGAACTGGAAGCCGCGCGCAGTGAAGTAAACCTCGACATGCGTGCCCCGCTCAAGGTTCAGAGCCGGAGCTTCGATGAAACATCCAGACAAGCTGAGGTTGAGGATTCTGCCGCGCAGAAGCAGGCCACCATGGGGAAGATAGACTTCGGCCTGGCCTTCACAGAGGTAGCGAGAGTGGCGGCGGCGGTTTGATGGATGCTCCGGAGCGACTGCGTGCTCCGGAGCGTTGCGGTCTTCCATGGCCCGTTTTGTTTCCCTAATTGCATTTATCGGCAAAAAACGGGCAGAAGTTATGATCCTATGATCCTTTTTCGGCAAACGAAGAACGGGACCGCATTACGCGGTCCCGTCTGATCCGAATCGATGCACTACGCCGCTATTTTGTTGCAGGTGCGGCCTGCGGTGCGGGCGCGGGTTCGCTGACAATACGTTCAACACTCTTCTCGATGACGTCCTTGGGAACGTAACCGACGATCTGATCGGCCACCTTGCCGCCCTTGAAGAACAGCAGAGCCGGGATGCCGCGGATACCATAACGACCTGGCGTAGATGGGTTGCGATCCACGTCCATTTTGGCAACCTTGAGCTTGCCGTTGTACTGAGTGGCAACTTCGTCGACGGTCGGGCCAAGAGCCTTACAGGGGCCACACCATGCTGCCCAAAAATCGACCAGAACGGGCTGATCGGACTGCAATACCTCCTTATCGAAGGTTGCATCACTTACTTCAATCACTGCCTGTCCTGCCATATTCCTCCTTCGCTTCCCTCTTGAACTGTGAATGACCGGCGCTGATGGCCGGGTATCTCTCACACAGTCTACCTAAGAATAGATGCATAAGGGTGGAAAAGGACTCGGGGTGCCGGGCAACGGCTTCCCTACCCATCACTGTAACTCGTTGAAGAGAGTGCCTTGCTGGTCGATGGCCGCGATGACCTGGGTGAGCGCGGCCTGCTGGGTTTCAGCAGAGCTAAGCTGGCTGGCCACCTGCGCTGTGTTGGTCTGGATGAGACTATCCTGCGCGGAGGCAAGCTGTGTGGACTGGCTGGTGTTGTAGTTGCCGGCGGCGGTGAGGCGGGTGATGGAGTCGTCGAGGACGACGCGCTGCTGGCTAACGTAATTGAGGGCGGTGTTCAGGCTGTCGAGGTCGGTGACCGAGGCGGCGGAGGGCGCTCCGCTGGAGAAGTCGGCGATGAGATTGTTGAGGGTGCCCAGGACGTCGGCCCCGGCGGCGGTGAAGATCTGGTCGCCGGGAAGGTTGGTCTGAATCTGCTGGCCGGTGGGCGTCTGGACGTAGGAGATGTCGTCGTCTCCGTCATAGGTGACGGTTGCGGGCGAAGTCGCGGTATTGAGGGTGAAGGGCGCGGTTGCACCCTGGCTTCCGGCGAAGATGTACTGCCCCATGTAAGAGGAGTTGGCCAGCGAGAGGACCTCATCGCGGATACCGGTGAGCTGGTTTGCGATGGACTGCTCGTTGCTGGCGTCGAGGGTGCCGTTGTTGGCCTCAGTGGCAAGCGAGACGGCGGAAGTGAGCTGTGTAACGACGTTGCCGAGCGCGGAGTCGGCGACCTGAAGCATGCTTTCGACCGAGGTAGCGGTCTGCGAGAAGGTGTCGTCAGCGTTCATCTGGGCACTGAGGAGAACATTTTCACCTGCCGCGGCGGGATTGTCGCTGAGAGCGTTGACGGTAATGCCAGTGGATAACTCCTCAGTGAGCGTCTGCTCATTGGCGGTGACCTGATTGAGCGAGCCGACAAGATTGGTGACGTAATCGGGATCTACGCGCATGGGGTTGCCTTTTCTTAACTGGTGTAGGTGGTTTCAACGCCGAGGTTGAGGGCGGCGGTCATGACTTCATCGAGTGTGGTGAAAATTTTCGAGGCCGACTCGTAGGACTGCTCGAAGGTCTCAAGCGATGAGGCCTCTTCGTTGAGGTTGACCGAGGAGAGCGAACTGATCTGGTTTTGAAGCTGTGTGACCGAGGCCTGTTGTGCGGAGTTCTGCGCGGAGACGCCGGAGACCAGGCTGCCGACCGTAGTGACGAAGGCGGAATAGTAGTTGGTGGGCGTGTCTCCAGCGACGATGGCCAGGTTCTGGAGGTTGGCCATGGCGAGCAGGTTGGTGTCGTCGGAGGAGCCAGCGCCGGTGGCTGCGGCCGCAACC
>JASHRS010000137.1 GCA_030037215.1 Silvibacterium sp.
TGTGGTGTCCCAGTAGGTCGGGATGGTGGTCGAGCCACCGGAGTAATAGAAGTCGGTTCCACCGACCGCGACGTTATAAGGTGTCGAGGCCCAGCCGCTGACGGCGAGGCCGTTGACGGCATAATACTGACTATCGGCATCGCAGCTTGCTGAGCCGGAGTCTCCGGCAGAAACCATGACGGTGATGCCCTGCGCCGCTGCCTGCTCCCACAGATTGTTCAAGTAGGCGTTGCCGCTGCCCAGCCCCTGCTCGCACGAACCAAAGCTGAGCGACATGACAGGCGCAAGGTTGCTATAGACGGCGCGTTCGGCGGCAAGAATCAGGCCGGATTCAAGCGCGGTATCGGCGCCGATGACAAGATCGACCGTGGCGTCCGGCGCGACGGCCCCGGACCATTCCACGTCAAGGTAGGCCTCGGTCGAATCGTAATTGGGCCCGTCGGGGTTGTTGATGCCGTCGATGCCGGGATCATTGCCGTCGATAATAACCTGTGGCGGATTCGTCGGCAGGCTGAAAAGAGTGCGAAACTGATTCACCATCGCGATGTTGACGTTGGAGTCATTGATGATGGCGATGGTCTGGCCGGCGCCGTTGGTTCCTGCGGTGTACAAGGGGTTGAGATCGTACTGCACGGCAAAGTCGCCGGGGGCAAACACAAATGACTCGCTGGTGGAGGTGCCATAGGTCCACTGCGGTGTTGCCTTGCCCGTCGTCTTGTCGTAAGCAGCCTGGCCGAGCAGGTGGCTGTAATGCTTGACCTGGAAGTCATTCAGTGAGACAAACCCGCCGAAAACGGGCGCCAGAGCGGAAGGAATCTGCGGATCAGTGGCGTTGGCATAGTGAGTTTCGCCATTGACAGCGTATTTGCGAATCTGGGCATGGAAGGTCGAGCGGAACTGCGCTACGTTGCCGGAGATTTCAAGGGTCTGTTTGCCGGGATTGACCTTTTCAATGTTGAAACCTTTGGACTCAAGCCAGGATTCGAGAGTGGCAACATCCTGATCGGATGGCCCGAACTGTTCGCCGAACTGTGTTGGTGTGAGCCACTTGTGATAATTCGCCGTCCCCGGGGTGTGCTCGTCGCGGATCAGCTGCTCGAGTGCAGCTTCCTGGGTTGCGCTGCGCTGGAGAACGATCTGGATGCGGTCGAGCGGCATGCTGTCGGGCGCGGCTCCGCGGTCGTTGCGGGCATTGGCGAGCGGATGTACGGTTCCCCTGAGCGTAATGAGGGAATTCTCGTCAATGGGCTGGGTGAGCCGGTTGGTAACCAGCGATGACGTGGCCTGAGCATGAAGCTGAGCCGGAGCGAGCAAGCTTATGGCAGCAGATACCGTAACGAGGGAGGCGACTGTACGAAATATTCTGGAAATCATGGCCATCCTGAAGGTGAAACGGCTTGAAACATCGTTGTGGCGCGATCCGTGGCAGACCGCAGCAAGCTGAACATCTGTGAAACACGAGAGCAGCGATTGGCTTCGTTGTACGACAGGAAATAGGGGGTGTCAAGAAAACTGTAAGCGGGTAAACCTTTGATTTTCAGGCGTCGAAATCCACGAGCCAGCCTCCTGGGGGCTGAAGCACTGACTGACCTGATCTCGCAAAGGCGCATGGGTGCCTGACAAACAGAATTGCGGTGGTATAGACGTATCTCCGCGCATTTTGTTGCGAAAAGGCAAACGAAATTGAAGCGTTATGAAAGAAAATCAGCCTTTGCCGCTAATCCACAGTGAGCGTGATGGTGGTGGTGGACGAAAGATTGAGCGCGCTGTTGGTTCCGGTGAGAGTAAGCGTGTAGGTTCCGGCTGGAGTGGTAGTCGACGTTGTCGATGTGGAGCTGTTACTGCCGCATCCGCTCACGGCCAGAGTGATACTCGCGAATAGGAGCAGCGCGCAGAGCGCTGGCCAGCGGCGGCGGCGCAATCCCGGCAGCCCAATCAGAAGGAACGAAGCGAATGCAACTCCGGAGAAGGCGCGTGTAAGCCCGGAACCACCGGCCGCAGAACCGGTTCCTAACGCAGCGATGCGCTTGCTGCCAGTGGAAGCGCAGGCGCTCTCGGACGTGTTAATGGTCACAGCCCCATTCGTTTCAGTGCCGCTGGTGCTCACACTCGGATTCGTATAGGTAAAGCACGCATTGGTCAGAGAGCTTGGCGCGGAGATGCTAAGTGCGATCGCTCCGGTGAAGCCTCCAGACGGCGTTACCGTGACGGTGGAAGTTCCGCTGCTGCCCGGTGTGACCGTGACACTGGTGGCTGACAGCGTGAACGACTCATTGCTGCTGCTCGACGAAGATACGGTGATGGTAAGCGTGCCGGAAGAGGCGGAGTTTACTGAAGAATTCGACGGCGTGTAATTGGCAACGATGGTATGAGACCCGGCGGTTGCAGGCGTGTAACTGTAAGTCGCAACTCCGCTGCTCGAAAGCGTTACCGCGCTTCCCGCATCTGTTCCATCGATGACAAACTGAACCGTTCCCGCAGGTGTCGTGTTGCCGGAGTCGCTGGTGACCGTCGCCGTGAGCGTGATGGCCGTGTTCACTACCGGCGCCGTGTTCGATGCAGTCAGCGTCGTCGTAGTACCCACAGGCGATGAGGAGGACGACGTGGTATATGCATCGACGAAATTCGCAGCGTCGATCGATCCCCATCCACTGGCCAGGTCATAACCTGTGGTCGCTGAGTAGCCGATGGGCGATGTGGTGCAATCGACCGATCCGATTTCGCAAGGTACCTCATTGTTGC
This sequence comes from Silvibacterium sp., assembly GCA_030037215.1. Lineage (GTDB taxonomy): Bacteria > Acidobacteriota > Terriglobia > Terriglobales > Acidobacteriaceae > Silvibacterium. The sequence continues at coordinate 2,743 of JASHRS010000137.1, forward strand.
CGACAGTTACATCGTGAAACGCACTGGAGTAGTCCGAATTGGCCAGGCTGTAAATCTCAGGATTGACGTTACCTAATCCGCTGGAGTCGAGCTTCTGGCTGAGGATTGCCAGGATTCCGGAGAACGTAGGTGCACCGAAAGATGTTCCTCCAGCCACGTCAGGGTCGCCCTTGCTGTCAAGAAAGCCGTTGGAGCAACTTGTGGAATCGTCGCCGGAGGCGCAAAAGAGATAGCCGTCATGATTCGGCGATGCGTTGAGGGACACATCCGGCACATCACGCGCGCCATCGCTGGGAACTCCTGTTCCCGTTTGCCAGGATGGCTTGCCGAAGAGAATGCTCTTACCGCCACCGCCGGCCTCTATGCCGAGAGACGTTGAGGTGTCGTTCCAGACCTCTTCGGGAATGTACTGGATTGCGGACGTGTCTCCGGTGCTGTTGGTGGAGTTCCAGAAGTTTCCGGGCGCGGTCGTGTCACCAAAGAATTCGGTGCCTCCGATGCCGGTGACGTAGGGCGATGCGGCAGGCAGGTCAACTGCGAGCCCCTTCGTGGCTTCATCGCCATTCACTACGGTAGTACCGGTGCCGGAGTCTACTTCGCAATCGGTGGCTCCATTGTCGCCTGAGGCTGAGACAACTGTTTGCCCCTGCGCGTTGGCCTGCGCAAACCAGGATTGCAGTGTGGTGACATCGGCAGAGGAGAAATCTGCTTCGCATGCTCCGTAGCTGGTGCTGATGATGGAGCCGATATCGTTGTCGATGGCGTACTGGATCGAATCGAAGACGCTGTAATTCTGATTGTTGCCAACGTAGACGAAATCGATGGTCGCGCCTCTGGCAACGGCCCCCGACCATTCAAGGTCGAGATCAGACTCATCCTCATCCCCGTCAGTGTCGGTGATTGTGCTCGTCCCTGTACCGGGAACGAGCGTGATTGTGGGAGCTTTCTGCGTAAGCCCGGCTGCGCTTTGGAAATTCGTGATGTCCGAAGTTTCAATCGCGCTCTGGCCGGTGATAACTATGGTCTCTCCGCTGCCGGTGTAGCCGGAGCTGTAGAGCGGGTTGAGGTCGTAAATAACGGCAAAGTCGCCCGGCGCGAGGAAATGATATTGCGTCGTGCCGCTGGTGAATGTGTACTGCGGTGTTATCGCGCCTGCGCTTCGAAGACGATGCAGCGGATGCGGGCGGAAATCGCTGATATTGCGGACCGATAGCACGACTCCCGCGAAGGCGGTCGGAATGGAGAGCGCTGTGGCATTTGCAATATGTGTTATGCCGTTGATGCTGTAGTGGTGGATCTGCGTTTGAAAAGCAGCTTCAGCCTGCGCTACGGTTCCGGAGAACGAGATGGCATTGCGGCTGTTTGCCACGTGGTCAATGGAGAATCCCTGCTGCTCAAGCCACGTCTCAACTTTGGCAAGATCGCTCGATGAGAGTCCGAACTGGCTGGCATACTGCGTAGGCGTGAGCCAGCGGTGATAAAGCGGTGATCCCGGCGTCTGCTGCTGTTGCAGCAGATTGGTGAGCGCCGTCTGCTGCGCAGCAGAGGGCTGGAAGTAGATCGTCATGCCCGTGAGGCGGGTCGATGGACTTGCTTGACCAATATCGAATGCCGGCCTGGCGAGAGGGCTCACTGTGCCCGGCAAAGCAACAACAGAAGTCGAGTTTACTTCCTGCGTAATGCGATCGCGCGCAGTTGACTGGCCGAATGCGCGTACCGGTTGCCCTGAGAAGACAACTGCAGATATCAGCAAAAGCGCAAAACTAATAGGGGAACCAAATACAACCCTTTTCAACATTGATCTTAATCTCACCTGGCTGAACAAGAATCGACGTGCCGTATAGTGAAAGCGCTCGCGTATATGCGCGGGCCGCAAGTTCCATGCAGAATTAAACCCGCAGCGCCGCTCGAAGTCGCGCTAAGTCGCATGGACGAAACTCGGCCCTCAAGGTGAGGCGCAAAACCATGACTCGCGGTCTACCCGTAACCAAAACGGTTTACATCGGATAATGTCTTTGATCTATAGCCGCACGTGCAACATCGCGGCTAAACCGGATGGCATTTCCCGGCTCATACTTGGCCAGTCTGCGCACGATAGCAAGCTGTGTGCGAAGCATATCGCCTTCAGCTACTGAGGCGATGACCTGACGCGCAGAATTTTCAATGATGCTGAAAGCATTCGAGGCGTAGAGCCGGGTCATGGCCTGTGCCAGTTCCGCCTTTGCGCTACCGCTGGATGCCTGTTTGCGTGCACGTGCAAGGGCCGAATCGAGCGCATAGATTTCCATAACCATGTCTGCAAGCGCAGCCATGATTTCCTGTTGATCGGCGAGCGCGGCCATATATTTCTGGCTGGCTGCGCCGGAGGCGAAGAGGAACAGCTTTTTGGCGTTGATCAGCATTGCGGCTTCGCGTGCGAGCGGATCGTCGGAATTGTCGCTGGAGGAGAACGACGGCGGCGCGAGGAGTTCGTCGGTGAGGGATTTGATGGCAAGCAGCAGCGGAAGCTGGCCGGTCATGGCGCGCTTCATTACGAAACCGGCGATGATGAGGCGATTGATTTCGTTGGTGCCTTCAAAAATGCGATTGATGCGCGAATCACGATAGGCGCGTTCAGCCGGGTACTCCTCGACGTAGCCGTAGCCTGCGTAAATCTGCACGGTATGGTCGACGACGGCATCGAGCATCTCGCTGCCCCACACCTTCAGAATGGAGCATTCGATGGCGTACTCCTCGATGCGCTTCTGAATCTCGCGCGCGTCTTCGGCGCCGACCAGCGCGGCGTCGATGGCTCCGATGGTGCGGTAGGCCATCGATTCGGCAATATAGATGCGCGTGGCCGCATCGGCAATCTTCTGCTGGATGAGTCCGAACTCGGAGATGGATTTGCCGAAGGCCTTGCGGTCGCACGCATATTGAATCGTGTTAGCCAGCGAGGTGCGCGAGCCGCCGATGCAGGCTGCTCCCAGCTTGAATCGGCCTATGTTGAGGATGTTGAAGGCGATGTGGTGGCCCTTGCCCGCTTCGCCGAGAAGATTTTCGGCGGGGATGCGGCAATCATTGAGAATCAGCGGACAGGTCGACGAGCCGCGAATGCCGAGCTTGTGTTCCTCGGCTCCGATCGTGAGGCCGGGTGTGTTGCGCTCGATGAGGAACGCAGACATCTTCGCTTTCGAGAGGTCGGGCCCGGCTGGATCAACAATTTTTGCGAAGACGGTAAAGAGGTCAGCGAATCCGGCGTTCGTGATCCACATCTTTTCGCCGTTGAGAACATAGTTGTCGCCGTCTTTCACCGCGCGGGTGCGGATGTTCATCGCATCGGAACCGCTGCTGGCCTCGGAAAGCGCATAGGCTGCGAGCCACTCGCCTGTCGCGAGCTTCGGAAGATACTTCTGCTTCTGCGCTTCGGTGCCGTACCAAACAATCGGCAGCGTTCCGATGCCGGTGTGCGCGCTGAAGGCCACGCTGAAACTGGCTAGCATGGACATGCGGTCGGCGACGATTGCCGAGGTCACCTTATCCATGGCCAGACCGCCGTAGGCTTCAGGAATATCGACAGCCATCAAACCGAGGTCACCCGCTTTTTTGAGCAGCGCGCGGGTTACATCGAAGTTCTTGGCCTCAATCTCGGGAGCTGCGGGCATCACTTCATTCGCGGCAAACTCAGCAGCGGTTGCGGCGATCTGCTGCTGCTCTTCACTGAAATCTTCAGGCGTGAAAATGCTGGATGGATCAGTCTCGTTAAGAAGAAAGCTTGCGCCGGTGGGGGCTGCGGAGGTGAGTGTGGTGGCCATGAGTTCACTCCTTAAGATGCAGTGATCGCGCGGAAAATAGTACGTCGTTCAGCTTAGGTTTTCCAAAACTCCGGCCGCGCCCATGCCCCCTCCCACGCACATCGTCACTAATCCATAGCGGAGCTTCCGGCGTTTGAGTTCGTGAAGAATCGTTGCTGTCAGTTTTGCTCCGGTACAGCCGAGGGGATGGCCTAGCGCGATGGCTCCTCCGTTGACGTTCACTTTTGCGGGGTCAAGTCCGGCTTGTTGAATGACAGCCAGTGCCTGCGCAGCAAAGGCCTCGTTCAGCTCGATCAGATCGATCTGGTCGAGGGTGAGTCCGGCAAGCTTGAGCGCTTTGGGAATCGCGTCGACCGGGCCGATGCCCATGATGGCTGGATCGACTCCCGCTGTTGCAAAACTTACAAAGCGAGCGAGCGGCTGGATGTTCAGCTCTTTTGCGCGTCGTTCCGAAATGAGCAGCGCGACTGCTGCACCATCAGAAGTCTGCGAGGAGTTGCCCGCTGTCACGGTTCCATTTGCATGGAAGGCCGGCTTGAGCTTGGCAAGGGCTTCGGCAGAGGTATCGGCGCGCGGGCCTTCATCGGTTTTGAATTCGGTAGTTTTGCTCACAGGTTTACCAGAGCCGTTGGCAGGCATCGCATTTGTAACCGTGACAGGCACAATCTCCTCTTCAAATTTTCCCGACCGGATTGCCGCCAATGCTTTCTGATGGCTGGCCAGAGCAAACGCATCAGCCTGTTCGCGGGTAATGCCGTACTTCTGCGCGATGTTCTCCGCGGTGAGCCCCATCGAGAGATACACATCAGGATGGTGGTCGATCAGCCAGGGGTTTGCGCTGAATTTGTTGCCCTCCATCGGCACCATGCTCATCGATTCAGTACCTCCGGCAAGCGCGGCGTGAGCTCGGCCTGAGCGAATCGAGTCCGCGGCAAGTGCTATGGCCTGCAGGCCCGAAGAGCAGAAGCGGTTAATGGTCATGGCCGAGGTTTCAGCGGGCAGACCTGCGCGCATGCTGGCGATACGGGCCACGTTCAGTCCCTGCTCGCCTTCGGGCATGGCGCAACCGAGGATCACATCTTCGATTTCTTTGGAATCAACCTGCGGAACACGGTCGAGCGCGGCGCGGAGCGCGACAGCGGCAAGTTCGTCAGGGCGCGTAGTGGCGAGCGTCCCCTTTGGTGCTTTGCCTACTGCAGTACGAACGGCGGAAGCGATATAGACGTCAGACATGACCTTAGAAGATACCTCGCATCACTGGCTAACGTCGATGGTCGTCCAGCGACCGTTTTTGAAATAGTGAACCGTCGCGGATTGCTCGACGAACGCATCTTCAATACCATCGTGGTCGGCCTGGTCCAGGCGAGGCATTGCGTCCGCATGCATCGTGCTGATTCCCCATGCCGAGCCGTAATCGAGCGACCATTCCACTCCGAGCCATTCACTGTCCGGCTGATGCCGCAGCGGGATGGGATTTGCGAAGTCGGACTGAAAGAACACATAAAGTGTGGTGACTTGATCAATGGAGCAGAGCACGGCCCAGTCGCTGCTTCCCCGCTTTTCGAATGATCCGTGAATTACGTTTTCGGGTTCGTGCGCTTCATAGGTTTGCGGAATCATGCAGCCCTTTTGCATCAGCTGTTGCGAAACCTGTGCCGGAAGCTGCGGAAATGACGAGATAGGAAGCAGGCGGATACGGTAGTGAAGCATGGAAACCGGCTTAAGTTCGCGGAGGTCGTTGGCCGGATAAGCAAGATTGGCAGGCAAGGTTCCGGTTTCGACCTGTTCAGTCTGCGGCGCAGCAGACTGTACCTGTGCGCCGGCCGCAAGGGCAGTGAACATGTAGCAGGCGACGAAAACAATCTGACGGAAGATCACAAATGCACTCAGCGCTTCGAGTTTAGTTCCTCAGTGGCTTGCCTGTCTTCAAGGTAAAGGCGATGCGCTCCTGTGTCTTGCGCTCGCCGCAGAGCGAGAGAAAGGCTTCGCGCTCGAGATCGAGAAATTGCTGCTCGGTAACGTGCGAGCCCGGTGTAACTTCTCCTCCGCAGAGGATACGCGCAATGTGTGTCGCGATCTTCGCATCGTGATCGCTGATGTACTCGGCCCTGCGCATAAGGTGAATGCCGAGTTTGAGGTTAGCGAGCGCGGCTTCTCCGGCGACAGAAATGACTCGTAGCTGTGGCGCTGCATACCCCTCTTCCGCAAGCGCAATGGCTGCGACGCGCGCATCATCGATCAGGAGGTCGCGGTTCATGGTGATCTCGTCAGCGGGTGAGAGAAACCCGAGCGCGCGGGCTTCGGCGGCCGAGGTTGAGACCTTCGCCAGCGCCATGGTCTCGAATCGCTGGCGCAGCGCGTGCTGGAGATCAGCCGACTGCGCGAACTTGATCGGGTTGGCGGTGGGATCGATGCCAGAGGCCTCGCGCGCGGCATCGGTGGCACGCAGCGCCATCTCCTTCGTGCCTCCTCCGGCGGGCACGAGGCCAACGCCTGACTCTACCAAGCCCATATACAACTCGGCATGGGGCTGTCGGCGCGAGGCATGCAGCGAAATTTCAGCTCCGCCGCCAAGACAAAGATTAGAGGGTGCAACCACTACCGGACGCGGGCAGAATTTGATGGCCGCGGTCATGTGCTGGAAGGCGCGTACAGCATGATCGACCTCGTCCCACTCGCCCTCCTGCATGGCGAGCAGAAGCTGCATCAGGTTTGCACCGACGGAGAACTCGCTGGCTTGCGATCCGATGACAAAGCCGCGAAAGTCGCGGACGTATTCGCTGCCGGGCATGAGCGTTTGCGTGACGAGCGAGACGATGTCGTCGCCGATGGCGTTCTTGAGCGAATGCAACTCGAGCATGGCAATGTCGTCGCCGATATCAACCAGCGAACAACCGGGATTGCCGCGGATGACCTTATGATGGCGGCGAATGGCCGCTGCTGGCGGAGCAGCATCTTTCAGTGCAGCGTCGGACATGGCGAACGGGCCGAGTTCCCAGTTGAAGCCAGCCTGCATGGCACGGTCGACGTCGGCGGGCGAGTCGGCAATTTCGGGCTGGATCTGAGTCGCGTAATCCCAGATCCCGGTGAGCAGCGGAATGAGGAATGCCGCAGCTTTGTCTTTCTTTGGATCGGCAGCCAAGATGAGCCGCAGACGCTCGCCGAGCGAGGCCGCGTTTTTCGCCATCTCGATCAGCGGAAATTTGGGACGCTGTGCTGGACGGTATTCCAGCGTGTGCCAATCGAGCGCAAGGCGGTTTTTCGGATCAGCCGGATCTTTTTTGTAAAAACCCTGGCCGGTTTTGTCACCGAACCACCTGTTCTCAAGCATCTTCTCGACAAAGCCGGGCAGCTTGCCTCCACCAGCATCGCCGCTGCGCGATTCCATAAAATTTCTGGCAACATGCGCGATTACGTCGATGCCAACAAGGTCGGCGAGGCGGAAGGTTCCCGTGCGCGGCCATCCGATCACGGAGCCGGTCAACGCGTCCACTTCTTCGACTGTGAGGTCCTGCTCCTGCGTGAGGCGCAGTGCGGTCAGCATGGAAAAGACGCCAATGCGATTGGCGATAAAATTGGGCGTGTCGCGCGCATAGACCACTGACTTGCCAAGGCGGCGACGGGCAAATTCGGCGATGGCAGCCACAAGCGCGGAGTCGGATTCGGGCGTGGGAATGATCTCGAGCAAACGCATGTAGCGCGGCGGGTTGAAGAAGTGAGTTCCGAACCAGCGGCGGCGCAACTCGGGCGAGGCCTTCGCGGCAATAGCTGCGACCGGGAGTCCGCTGGTATTCGTCGTAACGACAGAGGCCGAACCGAGATGCGGCTGAATTTTTTCGAGCAACGCCTGCTTGATGGCGAGGTCTTCGGAGACGGCTTCGATAACCCAGTCGCAGCCTTTTAATTGGGGCAGGTCGTGCTCAAAATCACCCGGAGTGATGAGGGTGGCGGAGGCGGGATCATAAAACGAGGCGGGCTTGCCTTTGAGCAGTACGGCAACCGCTTTCGCGGCGAGACTACCTTCCGGCTGCGGCAGATCGAGCAGCAGAACAGGCACGCCTGCATTCGCCAGATGCGCGGCGATGCGCGAGCCCATGGCTCCGGCCCCGAGAACGGCGGCGCGGCGCAGAAGCGGTGTTGAATGTGCCATTTGGACTCGGGTTCTCCTCTTTGTCAGGTGACGCGGGCAGAATACTCAGACGCAAAGACGAGGGTCAAGGTACATAGCTTTGCCAGGCATTCTTCGGACGATATGCACTCAGATGGCTCAATGGTCCTTTGTGTGTTCCTGTCAATTCTGACAGTTTCCGGATGCACGACGCGGTAGGAACATAATCGCGAGGGCACAGATATGAACCGTCCCTATGAGTTTTCAATGCGCCGGAGCGTATCCTCCAAAATCATTTGGCGACTTTTGACGCTGACGACCGCTGCAGCCGCTCTCCTGGGCGTTCTCGCATCGCCCCGCATTTACATCTATGCGCAGAGTACAGATCAGACCGGCTCCGCAGAATCCTCGCCCATCGATCCCGCAGCGATAGACGCTCTCAATAAGATGGGCACGTACCTTCGGACGCTACCGGCCTTTCAGGTAACAACGGAAGTCACGACAGATGATGTAACAGATGACGGGCAGACGATTCAATCCAATACATCTGTCGACCTTATTGCTGTGCGACCCGACCGCCTGAGAGCCGAGATAACGGGAAGAGACAGGCACCAGATTCTCTACTTCGATGGAAAGAACTTCACCATGTACGGGCAGCATGTGAACTACTATGCGACTGTTCCCGCGCCGGCGACGATCGGCGAACTGGTGGACAAGCTGAATGATAAGTATGGAATTGAACTCCCCTTGGTCGACCTCTTTCGATGGGGGACGGATGACACTGCCGTTAAGAAAATCCTGAGCGCGATGGATGTTGGTCCTGCTGGAGTCGATGGAATCACCTGTGAGCAATACGCCTTTCACCAGCAGGACATCGATTGGCAGATATGGATTCAGCAGGGAGATTTTCCTCTCCCGCGTAAACTTGTTATCCGCACGCTGACCGATCCAGCAAGGCCGCAGTTTAGCGAGGTTCTCAGCTGGAACCTGGCTCCTTCATTCGATGAAACTACCTTCACCTTCACACCACCCCCGGGTGCTGAGCGTATCCCGATTGCGGTGGACACCGGCTCGTCCGACGAGACAAGCAAGTAAAGGAGACTTATGAAGCGACTCGGCTCAATCCTCGTGCTCGCTCTCTTTGTGATCGCCATCCAGTCAGGGCCAACTGCGTCAGCACAGCGCCGTGGCGGGGGTGGGGGTGGCGGCTATCACGGCGGTGGCGGCGGCGGTTATCGTGGCAGCGCGCAGACAAGCGTGAACCACGGGAACAACTTCAACAACCGCACGAATGCGAATAACAACTACAACAATCGCACGAATGTGAATAACAACTACAACAGAAATACGAACGTCAACAATAACGTCAACGTAAACCGCAACGTTAATGTGAACAATAACGTGAATTATCACGGTAATTATTATGGCGGCGGTGGATACTACGGAGGAGGCGGCTGCTGGAATTGCGGCTGCTGCTATCATCCCGTGGCCACGGCCGCAGCCGTCACTGCAACCGCAATGGTGACTGCGGCAGTGATTGGTTCGGTTGTTAACACCTTGCCGCCCTCGTGCTCCTCCGTAATTGTGAACGGAATCGCCTATCAGCAGTGCGGGAGCACCTGGTATCAGCCGCAATTCGCAGGCACGTCGGCTACATATGTCGTCGTTAATGCGCCCAGATAGTTAAGCTGCGCGCAGAAGGACAAAAATCGCAAATCGTTTGACCTGATCAAGTAAGATTGTTCCCGTTGTTCAGGGAGGCTTGCTTGATCTGTCCCTTGATCCG
>JASHRS010000138.1 GCA_030037215.1 Silvibacterium sp.
GAAGCTGCGGGTGCAGCCTGCTGGGCAAAACAGGGTATCGAGATCAGGAGCAGCGCGCCTGACAGCGTGACAGAGTTGCGGCGAAGCTTGCGTAAGAACACTGGCACCTCGCGTGGGCAGTTTTGATTATGGCAGCCGTCTTCGGCTGGAGACGCACCCTCTTCACACGAAGTTGCGGTCAGTGCACGAAGTTTAATGAATGCGCACATCACCCGATCCAGTTTCGACACGAACCGTCGGGCCACCGCCGTTGATCTCGCCGGTGACGTGATGACGGTCCAATGTTCCATGCGTGGTAATAGGCGGGTCGCTATGGACGTCGCCTGAGCCGGTGCTGGCGTCGAGCGTGAAATGCGCGCTGCCACCGGTGTTGAGAGTGACGGAGCCGGAGCCGGTTTCAAGCTTCCAGGCATCGCCGGGCTGGCCGGCGATTTCAATGTCTCCCGAGCCGGTTTCTGCATAGAGCCCGCCGGTTACGCCCTGCAGGCGGATGGAGCCGGAGCCGGTTTCGGCTTTGACATAGTGTGCACCGTTCATTATGGCGTGTATTTCTCCGGAGCCGGTGCTGAGGGCGACGTCTCCGCTAAGGTCATTGGCGTCGATGGAGCCGGAGCCGGTTCCGGCCTTGAGAGGCGCGCCGAGGTTGGAGATGTTCAGATCGCCCGAGCCGGAGTCGGCCTCGACGTTGGTTCCACGGGGTGCGGTGATAACGTAGTCGATGGAGACGTTGTGATAGCTGGTGTGCTGGCCGACCTCGATGTCATTGCCGTTCTGCACAATGGGGGGGTTGTCGGTGACGCGGCGGACATTCTCTTCAGGAGAGCCGGAGAGCCAGCCCATGTTTGAGTGGACGTGGCCAATGATGTGGATGGAGCCGTCAGGGCCGGGGGTGATGTGGATGTACCCGGAACCGGTGCCGACTTTGAGATTGGCCGTTCCGCTTACGTTGAGCGTCCGGTCGAAGGTGCCTTCGGCAGCGAACAGGGCTGCGGGCGTAAGTGCAAGAGCGAGGGCGGCTGCGGCCCAGCGTAAATTCATGGTGGTGCCTCCGAGGGTAAGTACGTAATAGCCGAAACAGCGGTTCCGGCTAGATGAAAATTTTCTTTTAAACCACAGATTCAACTCAAGCAACCCCAGCTTGCGGGGTCACCCGGCCAAAGACCTATTGCGCTCTCTCGCTTGCTTCGCGAGCAGGCTCGAACTCGTCGCCTTTGTTCCATTCCACGGCCTGAGGAGCATTAATGACCTGCCAACCAAGGTCGATGCCAAATCGCGCCAGATTCGCGTCTCCGCGGAAGTCCCACGAGGGGTCGAAGTTGTCGGAGAAGTTGTGATAGTGGTTGTCGTTAAAATCCTTCTCCTGCGCTACGCCCCATGCCCGATCGTGCCCCTCATACAGCGTTCCGGCATCCACTGAGAAAGCTGGAATGCCCACGCGCGACAAGCTGAAGTGGTCGCTGCGATAGTAGCTGCCAGCTTCGGGCCGCGGGTCGGGCACGATTGCGAGGCCGAACTGTTTCGCGGTGGCCTGCACCTCGGGATAAAATGTCGTACGCTGCGCTCCGTTGACGTTGATCTCTTGCTGTACACCGATGGGCAGCAGCATGTCGTAGTTGATGTCCAGTGAGATTTGTGAGGCGGGCACTGGCGGGTGCTGGCCGAGATATTCCGAGCCGAGCAGACCCTGCTCCTCCGCCGTTACTGCGGCAAAGATCACAGAGTGCGGCACCTTCATTCCAGACTGCGCCCAGGCGCGGGCCATCTCGAGAATCATGGCGACGCCGGTGCCATTGTCGGCTGCTCCGTTATAGATATTGTCGCCGGGCATTCCGGGCACGAACCCGAGATGATCGTAGTGTGCGGTAAAGAGCACAGCCTGGTCTTTTGTGCCGTTGCTCAGGTTCTCGCCCGGCAACATTCCTACTACATTCGGGCTCTGGAAGGGACGCACGGTGCTTGTGACCGTTGCCTTGAGGCGCACCGGCAGTTCGACTGCATGGAATCCGCGCTTGCCCGCTGCTTCGAACTCCTTGTCGAGATCGAGTCCGCTCATCGCAAACAGCTTGCGCGCGACATCGAGCTGTATCCAGCTGGCTGCCTGCAGCCGAGGGTTTGCGTCGTCACGCAGGAATGTGCGCTCGCCAGAGTTGGAATTCTGAACGACATTCCATCCGTAGCTTGCCAGGTCGGTGCGATGAATGATGAGCGCGCCGACGGCTCCCTTGCGCGCAGCCTGCTCGAACTTGTAGGTCCATCGCCCGTAGTAGGTGAGCGCCTTGCCGGCAAAGAAGTTCGGGTCGTCCGACGGCGGATCGCCCACGATGCAGAGGATGACCTTGCCCTTTACGTCGATGCCTGCGTAGTCGTCCCAGTCATACTCAGGCGCAGTGGCTCCGTAGCCGACGAAGACTATCGGGGCGTCGATGGTTGTGACTGGCGTCAGCGTCTGGTTCGAGACGACATAGTCATCGCCGAATTTGAGCAACAGCGGGCTGCCGCTGGCGGGGACGAGGGTGAAGCTGGTCTGGTCGGGGACAACTTTCATCCCGACGAAGTTCACCTCCTGCAGAAATGTTCCGTTATCGCCGGCCGGCTTCAGGCCGTAAATCGCGAACTGCGTGGCGATGTATTTGGCGGCGAGCTCGCCACCGCGCAGTCCCGGATATCGGCCTTCGAAGAG
>JASHRS010000139.1 GCA_030037215.1 Silvibacterium sp.
TTGGCTATTGGCCGTTTTTATTCCGTCGTTCCGCGCTGTTCTTGCGCCGGTCGCCGCCATTCACGCGGCGCTCCACGCGGTCTTCCCGCAGGTCATGGTTCCCCGCCCGCCTGTCTGCCAGATTCACTCTGCGGTCTCCCAGCCTGCGCCGGTCTTCAATCCGTGTCATGTCCGGCAACACGATCACCGCGCGTGGAGCGTGGTGCCCATTGCCGTTGCTCGCCGCCTTTGTGTCCGCCTCAGGCTCGCCCGATGTCAGCAGCTTGTTCAGCACCGGAATATTCACCCGCTGCGTCTCCACAAAATCCACGCCGTCCACTGTCAGCGTGAAATCTGAGTTGTCCGCCTTGGTGATGTATCCCTTCTTCTGCAAATACCACGTCGTGAAATCCAGGTAATCCCGCGGAAACCCCATCCGCGATTCGATTTCCATCAGCGAAACTTCGGGATACACCGGATTCGTTCTCCGCCGGAAATACAGCACCGCCAAAACTGCCAGCCTGCGGTTTAACTCGCCCTCGAGCGTATCCATAAAATCGACTGAATTTGAAAGTGGAACGCATTCGGCCTGATCCTTGCCATGCGTCGCATCGTACTTCAGGCGCCGCTCCGGGTTCGACAGCACCTCATACGCCGTCGTCAGCGTCTCAAACTTCTCAGCGTTGCCTGAGTCTGGATTATCTGGATGAAAGCGCGCCGCTAGATAACGGTAGACGCGATGGATGGTCTCTTCTTCTGCATTCGGGCTGATCTGCAGGAACTCATAATAATCCACCTTCATCGTCACAACAGGGGAGTCCTTCTTAGGTGATTGAGTGGCTGAATTGTACCACTCCAGATGCGCGTCCAGATGCGCGGCCCAACCCTCTGCTTTCGCGTTCGCATCTCGTCAACAACGCGGTGATAGCATACCGTCTCTGAGGGGAGGAACCAAATGCGGCTTCGCACTATAAACAGTTTGCCATCATGCCTCGCGCTTGCGTCGGCTTTTGCTGTTATCGCATTGTGTATTTTCCCGTTTCGGGCATCGTCGCAAACCTCCGCGCCCATCCGAAAAATATTCGTCGACACATTCCAGGGCAGGCTAGGTTCCGGTCAGCTTCGCGAAGCCGTCATCGCCAGCCTGCGCCGTAACGGCGCATTTCAGCTCGTCGACAACGCGTCCGACGCTGACGCCATCGTCAACGGAACCGGCGAAATCTGGGTTGAAGGATACGTTGCCAGCCGTCCGCACAGCGCCGCCCGCGAAACCGTCTACAACGGTTACCTTTCGCTCGAAGTCAAAAACAAAAGCGGCCAGACGCTCTGGTCCTATCTCGTCACTCCCGGTCGCATGTATTCGAACCTGGCCCAGGAAATGGCCGGCCACATCGTCCGCCTCATGACCGCAGCCCTGGCGCAGAGCGGCGCGCATCCCGTTCCATCCTCCGCAGCTGCCGCTGGCGCAGTCACGCTCACCGGCGCAGGATCTACCTTTGCCGCGCCGCTCTATCAGGAGTGGATCGAGTCCTTCGAAACGCAGCATCCGCAGGTACGCACCACGTATCAGGCCGTCGGCTCAGAAGAAGGAATCGAGCTGCTGAAATCCGGCAAGGTCGACTTCGCCGCCTCCGATGTTCCCTTGTCCGATAGCCAGATGGACGCCATGCAGCTGAAGTTTGACAACATTGCAACGGCCCTCGGCGGCATCGTGCCTGCATACAACCTGCCCGACGCAGGTCCCGACCTGCGCTTCACGCCTGAAATCCTCGCCGCAATCTACCTCGGCAAAATCACCCGCTGGAATGACCCTGCGCTGCGCGCCATCAATCGCTGGGCAACGCTCCCCGACGAGCCCATCGTTGTCGTGCATCGCTCCGACGGCAGCGGCACCACCTTCACCTTTACGCAGTTCCTTAGCGCCACCACGCCCGAATGGAAATCCGCCGTCGGCACCGGCATGCGCGTCAACTGGCCCATCGGCCTGGCTGCGCAGGGCAACGACGGAGTCGCTGCCAAAGTCGCCGATACTCCCGGCGCGATCGGCTATATCGAGCTCACCTATGCCATCCGCCACGAGCTGAATTACGGCCTCGTTAAAAACGCAGCAGGAAATTTCGTCCAGGCCAATCTCGCCACGCTCAGCGAGGCCGCGCGCGCCGCGCCTAAATCAGGAGATATCCGCACTCCGCTCGTCAACAGCCCAGCCTCTGGCGCCTATCCCATCGCCACCTTTACCTGGATTCTTCTGCCACGGTCCGCGGCAGACCCGCAAAAAAGCGCCGCGCTTCAGGATTTCCTGCGCTGGATGCTCACATCAGGGCAAAAAGAATGTTCGGGACTCGGCTATTTACCTCTGCCCAGGGAAATCGCGGCGCAGGAGCTTCGCAGAGCCGGAGCATCCGCGAATCCGTGATCCATCCGAAAGCTATTCGTCGACCTTCGACCACTCGGTAAAAACCGAGGAAATGGCTTTGCCGTCGAAGGTGTAGTACTCAATGATGATGCTGCCCAAAGGCAGAGCTGCTACCAGAATGTTTACCGCCGAAAGGGCGCCAACTCCCGGCCACCCGTTGAGCGATGCCTTCTGCGATACGAATGCCGGGCGGCTGCATTTTCTCAGGATGTCGTCCAGACGCAATTGTTTCACCCTGTCCCCGGAATAGTCCCCCGACAAGCCGGCGCCACCCTTAAAAGTAATGTAGCTGTGCGCGGGAAGACCCACACGCGTACCGTTCTGGGAGCTCACCCTGCTGTCGAGGGCTCCGTCACTCCAGGGCTTGTCCGCGTGATAGATGGTCAAATCGGCAGTTCCGCCAGCCTCTATAAGCGTGGTTCGTTGGTTGTAGGTGAGATTCTGAATCATCAGATCGCCAGCCATATTCTGCTCCTTCAGTGGAAGATAAAGGGCCGATCCAAAACTACCCAACGAATTCTACCGGAGAGTGATCCTCACATTTCGCGGCGCTCAACTCAATCTTATGAGAGCTGCCGGTCTCCGATTCCCTCCGAACCACTCTCGCCATTGAAACAACATCGTCGCGCCAGTACGCTGGTGGGCAATGGACGCGTCCGATCAGCTCCCCACTCTCTCCACAGAACAACCCCGCACACCGCCGCGTATCTCCCGCGCCAATCAGATCGCTGAGGCGTTGGTTCTCGCCGCGCTTATCGCCGCGCCCGCGCTCGTCTGCCTGCACATGGCCCTTGTCGGCGACCCTGACGTCTGGTGGCACATGCGCACCGCCCAGTGGATCATCGACCATCGCGCAATCCCGCACGCCGATCCCTTCAGTCGCATCGCTGGCACACCCTGGCAGGCTTACAGTTGGCTCTTCGATCTCATTGTCCTCAAGTGTTTCGAGCGTCTCGGCCTCGCCGGACTCGTCGCTTACTCCACGGCACTGGTCGTCGCCATCGCCGCTGCCATCTATCACCTCATCCGACGCCTTCAACCCGATTTCTCGCTCGCCGTGCTGCTCGCTCTCATCGCCAGCCTCAGCCTTATGCGTCTCTTCACGCCGCGCCCGTGGCTTTTCACCATTCTCTTTTTCACCCTCCAGCTCGACATCCTTCTGCACGTGCGCCGCACCGGTAAATCAAAAGAACTTCTCTGGCTGCCCATCCTCTACGTCCTCTGGGCCAACACGCATATCCAGTTCATCGACGGTCTCGTCGTTCTCGCGCTCACTCTCGGCGAATCCATCCTCGCCCGCTGGTGGACCCTGGCTCGCACGCGCTCAAGCGCCGTGTGGCTCGGCGGTATCTTCATCGCCTGTATCCTCGCCACATTCCTCAATCCGTACGGCATCGGCATCTACAAAATCGCCTACGGCCTCGCTTCACAGGCAGGAGCCCTCAAGTTCATCGCCGAAATGCACGCGCTCGAATTCCGCTCACCTGCCGACTTCTGCATGCTCTTCCTCGCGCTCATCGCCACAGCCACACTCGCGTGGCGCGCCGTTCAACCCCAGCAAAACGCATCATCCAACCCGCGCCCGTTCCCGCTCTTTGAAGCCCTGCTACTCGCCTTCGCTGCCGTCGTCTCTTTCCGCACCGGACGCGACATGTGGGTCATGGTCATCGCCGCCAGCGCTATTCTCGCGCAATCGATCGGCGGGGACGAAACAAAACGCAATCCCGCAGCCGTTTTCACCGTGCCCGTCACGGCCGCCGCTCTCGCTGTCATTCTTTTCCTCGGCTCTCGCGCCCTGCGCGTCAACAACAATGTTCTCGAAACCCAGCTCGCCGATCACTTCCCCGTTCGCGCCGTCGAAGCCGTCCGCAACAACGGCTACTCCGGCCCGATCTTCAATAATTTCGACTGGGGCGGCTATCTCATCTGGAGCCTGCGCATGCCCGTCAGCGTCGACGGCCGCGCCGACTTCTACGGAGACAAGCGTCTCAGCCGCTCCTTTTCCACCTGGAACGGCGCGCCCGATTGGGCCTACAATCCCGATCTCCAATCCGCCAACCTCGTCATCGGCCCCGTCGATGCCCCGCTCACGCAACTCCTGCGTACCGACCCGCATTTTCAGCTTGTCTACGAAGACAAGCTCGCCACCGTCTTCACCCGCCGCCACCAATGATCCCTAGTGGCTAATCCCTAATCACTTCCTGATCGCTGTACGCTGTATTATGTCCAGTTCGCCCATGACCATCCATTTCCGTCACACTCTCCCGAACATCGACCGCCCCCAAATGGATGCCGACGTTGTCATCATCGGCGGAGGCCCTGCCGGAATGGCCTGTGCGCTGCGTCTCGCGCAACTCATCGACGAACACAACGCGCATCATCCCGAATCAGAACTGAGCAAGGAAAACATCTACGTTCTCGAGAAAGCCCGTGAAATCGGCGCGCACTGCCTCTCGGGTGCGCTCCTCGATCCGCGCTCCATGCGCGAGCTTCTGCCCGGCTTCGAAAAAGAAGCTCCACTCGACGCCGAAGTCATCAAAGAATCGGTCTACTACCTCGGCGAGCGCCGCGCGCACCGGCTCCCCATCGTTCCGCCGCCGCTGCGCGACCACGGAAACTACGTCATCTCCATCAACAAATTCACCAAATGGCTTGGCCAGAAGGTTGAAGACGCCGGAATCACCGTCTTCACCGGCTTCGCCGGCTCCGAGCTGCTCTTCTCCGGCGACAGCCGCGACCCTGAGACTGCACAGGTTCTCGGCGTTCGCACCGACGACAAGGGCGTCGGCAAAGACGGCGAGCTCAAGTCCAACTTCGAGCCCGGCTACGATCTCCGCGCCAAAATCACCATCCTCTCCGAAGGGACCCGCGGCAACTGCGCCAAGCAACTCATCAACCGGCTCAACCTCGAAGACCCCGACCACGCCCAAACCTACGGCCTCGGCATCAAGGAGCTATGGGAGATCCCCGCCGGCCGCGTTGCCAAAGGCGAGGTCATCTACGCTCTCGGCTACCCGCTCACCTCGCGCGAATACGGCGGCGCATGGATTTACGGAATCTCCGATACACAAATCTCCATCGGCCACGTCACCGGACTCGACTACCAGGACCCGCGCACCGATCCCCATCACGTCTTCCAGTCCTTCAAGCTGCATCCCTTCGCGCACCGCATCCTCGACGGCGGGAAGATGATTCGCTACGGAGCCAAAACCCTCCCCTACGGAGGCTGGCTCACCATGCCGCGCATTTACGGCAATGGCTGGATGATCCTCGGCGACTCCGCCAGCTTTCTCAATTCGCAGCGCCTCAAGGGCATCCATCTCGCCATCAAAAGCGGAATGCTCGCCGCCGAAACCGCCTTCGAGGCGCTCGTCTCCGGCAACACCTCCGCCGGCACGCTCAGTAAATACAAAGCCGCCGTCGACCGCAGTTGGATCAAGGACGAACTCTATCCCGTCCGCAATTTCCATCAGGCCTTCGAGTACGGACTCGCCAACGGCGTCCTCCGCGCCGGTCTGCAAATGCTCATGAAAGGTTCCAACTTCGGCGCCGACTCAAAAAACCACGCCGGATACCTCCGCATGCACCACGCCAACGCTATCGTCGACCGGAAGCAGCACTCGCAGATGGTCGGCAACGCCAAGGGCGACGGCAAACTCACCTTCGACCGCCTGACCGATGTCTACCACTCCGGCACGCGCCACGACGACGACCAGCCCACGCATCTCGTCGTCCGCGACCTCAATATCTGCGCCAACCAATGCGCCAAAGAGTTTGGAAACCCCTGCCAGTATTTCTGCCCCGCTGCCGTCTACGAAATGGTCGAGACCGTGCAGGGCGACCTCCGCCCCGACGCGCCGTCCTTCCCGCCCCAGCTCAAGATCAACTTCGCCAACTGCGTCCACTGCAAAACCTGCGACATCCAGGACCCCTACCAGATTATCGACTGGGTCCCGCCCGAAGGCGGCGGCGGCCCCAACTACGACGGCATGTGACGCAACTATACGTCGCGCTGGCATCGTAGGCATCACAGATGACCGGGGGATAGGATTACGGCTTATGGGCGAGCTGTTTCTCCGATTCTGCAACCAGCTTTCGGAATGCCTCGACCGCCGGAACGTCCGGAGCATCCAGCGCACCCTTCGCTGTATAACGCCATACAGCCGGAGCATCGAGCGGATCGGGGCCGCTTCGATAGACGGCAAATGTGTCTTCGGTTGAACCACCTTCCATCTGCGGATGCGCGCCAGAAGAGATAGGCCCTGCATTGGATGGAGATCCACATGCCGGGTCAGACGCATCGCAGGGCGGCACACCACTCGCCCGTCCACCAATCTCTGTCGTCGAGCCCGAATGTCCGGTCACCGGAGGCATTCCGTTCACCTGTGTGCCGCCGATCGTGGGTTGCACCGCTTTGCCGTTGCCCTTGCGAATGACGATGATCAGATCGGCATGCGAACCTCCTGCGAGCGGCCTCAACCGTCCCCACTGCACAAGAGCGTTCTCTACGTTTTCCCGCGCAACGCGGTTGGCATTCGGATCCTGCATGTCAACTCCAGCGTCGGGATCGACCATCACCAACACCGTTTGTGCCTGAAGAACATCAACCGGAAGCAAGACCTTGTTCTTGTCTTTGCCTGACGCAACCAGACAGCAAACGAGCATCACGGAAACAACGAAACCACTGTGGTGACGCATCAGCTACCTCCCAGCCGCGTACAAGTCTACCCCTCCAAATACACGGATTCCAGTAATAGCGGCCCCAACTGGCCGCACTATGTTGTCATCCTTAAGCGTGAGCGCTCGCCGTTATTGTTAACTGATTCGGTTCCGCCGCAAGCAAGGAAAAACCTCCTCGCACCTATGCACTGAGTCGTCATGGATAAGCTGTGGGAACTGTGAAAAAACCTTTGCTCCTTGCCTTCTCTGTTGCGCTTTCGTTTAGCTGCTTGACTGCGCAGAACACTGTCTGGCAGCCATCGCCGGGACACACGCAAATTCTGATATGGCCGGGGGCAGCAGCGCCCGATCCGCAGCCTGTGAAGGGCCCGGAGGTTGCGGAGTGGTCGGGGAAGAATGATCTGATTGCCGGAAAGCAAGTGCTGGGCGTGAGCAATGTGACGCAGCCTACAATGACGGTCTATTCACCGAAAGAAAAGAATACAGGCGCTGCGGTCGTTGTCTTTCCGGGCGGAGGTTATCAGATTCTGGCCATCGATCTCGAAGGCACCGAGGTCTGCGACTGGCTGACTTCCATAGGGGTCACCTGTGTGCTCTTGAAATACCGCGTGACAGATGTGGGGCCGTATCCGAAGTCTGGGCCCTATCCGGAGTCACCGATGGCGCTCGAAGATGCGCAGAGGACGGTAGGCTTGGTGCGCTTTCACGCCGCCGAGTGGCATATCGATCCACACAAAATTGGAGTGCTCGGGTTTTCGGCGGGTGGGCATTTGGTGGCCGCGATGAGCACGCATTTCAACCAGCGTCTGTACCCGCCTGTCGATGCCGCCGACAAAGTGAGCTGCCGTCCGGACTTTGCGGTAGCGATTTATCCAGGGCATCTGTCGCTTGCCGCGGCGGAGTGGGATGCCGAGCAGGGAACGAAGAAGTTTGCGATCCACTTTCCGGCGGACGCGGACAAGAATCTGGCGTTGAACCCCGATCTCCACGTGACCAAAGACACGCCGCCGACGTTTCTACTGCAGGCAGAGGACGACCATGAGGACAGCGTGTACGACGCGCTGGCGTATTACATCGCGCTCGAAAGGGCTGGAGTTCCCACAGAAATGCACCTGTATGCACATGGCGGCCACGCGTTCGGCCTGCGGCACACGAAGTTCCCTATAACGGATTGGCCGCAGTTGGTGGAAACGTGGCTGCGAACCATCGGGATGGTTTCAGATTAGGTGCGACCCCCGCTGCACCGTTAGGCAGCACGCGCAGATCTTGGTAGCAGTTTTTAAATATATCGTGATACGATATAAATATGCCCGGTAGGCCCGCCGCATCCAATTCCAACCTGCATTCTCTTGCCGATTTCCGCTACCTTCTCCGCAGATTCCTTCATTTCAGCGAGGAGGCTGCCGCTAAAACCGGCCTGGCTCCGCAGCAGCACCAGCTCATGCTGCAAATCGCAGGAGCGCCCGCCGGCATTGCCACTTCCATCGGCTACCTCGCCGAGCGCCTCTCTCTGCGTCATCACAGCGTCGTCGAGCTCAGCGCCCGCTGCGAATCCCTCGGCTTCATCGCCCGCGGACATTCTCCCAATGACGGGCGCGTCGTCATGCTGCGGCTCACCGCATCCGGCAACCGTCTTCTGCGTACTCTGTCCCAGGCTCACGCGCGCGAGCTCAACGAGCTTGCACCGCAACTCATTCGCTCGCTCAAGACCCTCAGTTCTCCGGCCGGGAAGCACAACTGATGCCCCGTCACAAGGCACTTCTCCGCCGTTACCGGTCGCTCGTTCGCGAGGACATGGCCGCAACCTATTCGCGCGATCTGCGCAAATGGCTGGTCATCGCGCCTGTCATCGGCGTCTCTGCCGGACTCGTCATCACCGCCGTCGCCGCCATCATCCTGCGCTGGCTCTGGCCGGCATTGCTCTCCTACTACCTGCATCACCACTGGGCCATCGTTCCCGGACTCCTCGTCGGCAGCATCCTCACCGGCGTCATCATGCAGCGTTTTACGTCCGACCCCGACGAGCACTCCACGGAAGAAATCATTCGCTCCTACCACGAGCACCAGGGCGAAGTCGATATGAGCTCGTTCTTCCCCAAGCTCCTCGCCGCCATCACCACCGTCGGCTTCGGAGGCAGCGCTGCGCTCGAAGGCCCCGGCATTTACGGAGGAGCCGCGATCGGTTCATGGCTCTATGCGCGCATACAGCGTCTCCGCTATTTCCGCCTCAACCCGCGCGACCGCCGCATCATGCTCATCTGCGGGGCTGCCGCCGGAATGTCCGCTGTCTTCCGCGCTCCTCTCACCGGCATCGTCTTCGCGCTTGAAATGCCATATAAGGACGACCTCGCGCACGAGGCGCTCGTTCCATCCCTTATCGCCTCAGTCGTCTCCTACCTCACTCTCGGAGCCTTCCTCGGCAGCCGGCCTCTCTTCGAGCTCAAAAGCACGCATTCCTACACCATGAAGGACATGCCGTGGTGCGCGCTGCTCGGCGTCCTCATCGGTCTCATCTCCATGGCCTTCGTCATCACCTTCCGCCGGTTGCGCACTTGGGTCATTCGATGGTCTGTGCCTCATTGGTTCAAGCTCGCCACAGGGGGACTGCTCACCGCGCTTTGCGGTCTTGCCTTCCTGCGCCTCTATCCCGGCCAGCTTATCCCTATCGGCCCTAACTATGAAGCCGTCAACATGATCCTCACGCAAAGTCACAGCTCCGCCCAGCTCTTGACTTTCGGTGGATTCAAGCTTGCCGCAACCGCCTTCACCCTGGGAACCGGCGGCGTCAGCGCCATGTTCGTTCCGCTCTTCCTTACCGGAGGCGCGCTTGGCACGGCCTTCGCGCAAACCATCGCGCACAGCAGCGCCCTCGAGCTATACGGCGCTGTCGGCATGGCATCGTTCATTTCCGCCGGATACAAGACGCCGCTGGCGGCAGCCGTCTTTGTCGCCGAAGCGACCGGCGCTCACGCGTTCATCATTCCCGCGCTCATCGGAGCGGCCGTAGCCTATGTCGTTTCCGGAGACGCCTCCGCGTCAGGCGATCAGCGGCTGCACGAGGGAGTAAAGGTGCAGGAGCTTGCCGAGCTTCCCGTCAGCGAAGTCATGCAGCGGGAGGTGGTTTCCGCCCAGGCATCGTCCACCGTTCAGGAATTTGTACACACGCTTTCGCCACATGCTCACCATGAGGCATTTCCGGTATTCGAGAAGCACAAGCTGCTCGGCGCCGTGACCCTCTGGTCTCTTGTTCATACGCCTCCTGATCGATGGAGCACCACAAAGATTCGCAGCCTGCTCGATCGGCGCATCGGCCGCGTTTCGCCTGACTGCGATGTAAGCGAGGCTCTGCGTGTTTTGCTTGGCGCGCATCGTCAGCCCTTGCTGCTGGTGGTTTCTGAGCAGGGGAAAACTCTGGGAGTTGTGACCAAGACCGACATTCTGCATGCTCTGAAAATTCGCAGGGAAGAAGCAGAGTCGGAGCAGGGAAAAGTTTCTGCTGTACACGGAATCGCCGGGCTGGACGAGGTCGCTCGCACTCCGGAGCTGCGATGAGGACCGTTCGCGCGGCCTGATCCAGTCTGAAGGTGCACGAGGACACTGCGGGTCAGGCTCGGCGAAATGATCGGCAGGCAGGACGAGGAGGTTCACGATGGCTGAGTTCCCGATCCCGGAATCCGCTGCGGCTCCAGAGTCACTCTCAAACAAAAAAGGACAGTTTGGCGTCGCTCTGGAGCCGGAAGTTGTACGCATCTGCTTCTTCGCAATCCTGGTTGGCCTGGTTGCGGGGCTTACCGCTCAGGGACTGCTCGAGCTGATCTACTTCTTTACCAACGTCTTCTTTTACGGCAAATTCTCGTTTGCCATTACATATCCGGCTCATAACCACCTCGGGCTCTGGGTCATTCTCATTCCCGCAATCGGGGGACTGGTCGTCGGCCTGATGATCCACTTCTGGGAGCCAACGCTGAAGGGGCACGGCATCCCTGAGGCAATGGAATCCGTCCTCTTCGGGCACAGCCGCATGCGTATTCGCGTGGCTGTCCTCAAGCCGCTGGCCACGGCGCTCGCCATCGGCACCGGCGGCCCCTTCGGCGCAGAAGGTCCCATCATTCAAACCGGCGCTGCGCTCGGATCGCTCTTCGGCCAGGCGATGGGGCTCACCCCTTATTACCGGCGCGTCCTGCTCGCTTCAGGAGCGGCAGCGGGCATGGCCGCAACCTTCACCGCGCCGCTGGCAGGAATTCTTGTCGCCGTGGAGCTGCTGCTCTTCGAGCTGCGCGCGCGGTCATTCATCCCTGTTGCTTTCGCTGCCGCGGTGGCCACTGGAGTGCGAATTCATTTTGTGGGCTGGGCGCCTCTGTTTCCCACGCCGGCTTTCAAGCTGACCGGCATGCGGGAGCTGTGGCTGTTTGCGGTCCTCGGCATCCTGATGGGCCTGGTTGGCATTGCCATGATCCGCGTGCTCTCCTGGCTTGAGGATTTCTTCGATCATCTGCCAATCCGCGGCGCACTCATCTGGTCGCCGGTCATCGGCGCGCTTGCTCTCGGCGTGATCGGCTACTTCTATCCACAGGTTTTCGGCACCAGCTACGACACCATTCGCGACATGCTCAACGACCGGCTCACCGTCGGAAAGCTGGTGGGCGCTTCCGTGGCAAAGTTCTGGGCGCTGGTGATTTCACTCGGCTCCGGAACCACAGGAGGTGTCTTCGCTCCTTCGCTTGTGGTCGGCGGAGGTCTCGGCGCAGCTTTCGCCGTTGGTGCGCAGCACATTTTCCCTTCCGTGGTCAGCAATCCTGCGTTCTACGCACTGGCGGCCATGGCGGCTGTTTTCGGCGGCATTGCCCGCGCTCCTTTCACCAGCATCGTCTTTCTCTTCGAGCTCAGCCATAATCCGAACTCGCTGCTGCCCTTGATCGTCTGCGTGATGGTCTCCGACGGAGTCGTGCGCCTGTTCAGCCGCGATTCCATCATGACCGTGAAGCTGGTCAAGCGCGGTCTCATCGTGCTGCAGGATTATTCCGTGCCCGTATTGATGCGGGCGCGCATGGATCAGGTGATGCGGAAGCAGTTCGCTGTCTTCCAGGGCCAGGACGAACTGCGCAAAGTGCTGGAAACCTTCGTGCCCGGAAATGAGACTTTGATGCCGGTAGTCGACGCGGCGGGCGCTCTGATCGGAATTGTGGAGCCGCACGACCTGCTGAGAACGGAATCGCCCGATCACCACTTCAGGATGCGCGAACTGGCCCGGCGTGACTACGTTCTCGCCTATCCGGAGGAATCTGTGGACCAGGTGCACCGCGACATGATGCTCAAGAACACCGAGAACGTCGTGGTCGTGCAGCCCACCGGTCCGCGCAAGCCGGTCGGCATTGCGCAGGCGAATGAAATTCTGCAACTCCGGCGCTGGCTCTTGGAAGAAGAAACTCGCGACCCTGAAAAAACGCCCCACAAAACCCGAACATAACCCTGCTGTTTATCGTTAGCTATTGGCTATTGGCTTATTACCTGTTGGCTAATCCCCAATACTCGATCCCTGCCTTATAATTCCCTCACTCCATGACCTTCACTCCCGGCACGCGTTTAGGCCCTTATGAAATCACCTCGCTCATCGGTGCGGGAGGTATGGGCGAGGTTTACAAGGCCCGCGACACGCGTCTCGGACGCGATGTTGCCATCAAGGTTCTGCCTGCATCTTTCGCCGCCGACCGCGACCGTCTGCGCCGTTTTCAGCAGGAGGCGCAGGCCGTCGCCGCGCTCAGCCATCCCAGCATCCTCGCCGTCTACGACATCGGCGAGCACGAGGGCGCGCCCTATCTCGTCTCCGAATTGCTCGAAGGCGAAAGCCTCCGCGAGTTGCTCGGGCGCACCACGCCCTCGCACCGCAAAGCCGTGGCCTGGGCCATCCAGATCGCCCACGGACTCGCCGCCGCCCACAGCAGGAGCATCGCGCACCGCGACCTCAAGCCCGACAACATCTTCATCACCCGCGATGGCCAGGCAAAGATTCTCGACTTCGGCCTCGCCAAGTCCGTCGCTGCACCCGGACGCCACGCGCATCATGAAGACGCCACCCTCCCCGCGCCCGGCCCTGCCACTGAGGTTGGAACCGTCATGGGCACCGCCGGCTACATGTCGCCCGAGCAGGTTCGCGGCCTTCCCGTCGACTGCCGCACAGACATCTTCAGCTTTGGGGCCGTCCTTTACGAAATGCTCGCCGGCCAGCGCGCCTTCAAGCGCGACACCGCCGCTGAGACCATGACCGCAATCCTCAACGACGAGCCGCCCGAAACCCTCGCCACCGGACGCCAGCTTTCGCCTGCGCTCGACCGTATCGTCCGCCATTGCCTCGAGAAGTCTCCTGACCAGCGCTTTCAGTCCGCCCGCGATCTTGCCTACGCGCTCGACTCCGTCACTGGCGCTACTGCATCTGAAGCGTTGCCCGCGGCCAAAGCCGCCCACAGCCGCAGTTGGTGGTATGACGCCGCTGCTGTCGCTCTCATTGCCGCCGCGTTGGTCGCTGTATGGTTCTTCACCTCGCGCCATCACACCATGGGCACGCAGTTCCACCAGCTCACCTTCCGCCGCGGCACCATCACCGACGCGCGTTTCACCCCCGACAGCGAGAACGTCCTTTACACCGCCGCATGGGAAGGCTCCAGCCCCGAAATCGACACCGTACCCTCTGACGGAGCCAGCGGCCATCCCTTCGGCATCTCCGACGCGCGTCTTCTCGCCATATCCAGGCAGGGAGAGATCGCCCTCGCGCTCACGCCCAGGCCGCTTCCCTACAGCTATCTCAGCCCCGGCACGCTCGCCCGCGCCTCCGGAGGCAGCGCACCCAAGCCCGAAATCGAAAACGTCATTGCCGCCGACTACACGCCCGACGGCTCCGACCTCTCCATCGTGCGCTACGTTCCTGCCACTTCCGTCTGCCAGGTTGAATTCCCCATTGGCCGCGTGCTCTATACCAGCCCCGCCATCTCCGGCGTTCGTTTTTCCCCCAACGGACGCTACCTCGCCATCATGACTCACAACGACGCCACCGATGACCGCGGCAACGTCGTCATTCTCCGCACCAACGGAGACAAAGTCGCCTCTGGTCCTGTCTACAACAGCGCCGAAGGCTTCGCCTGGACACCCTCCGGCGACGAAGTCTGGTTCAGTTCCCCGCTTGAGTCCGGCAGCATTCACGCTCTGTCGCTCTCCGGAAAAACCCGCGATGTCCTCTCCGTGCCCGGACGCCTCTTCCTCCGCGACATCGCACCCGACGGCCATCTCCTCGTCGAGCAGGGCATCGTCCGCCATGGAATCATCGGCTCCAGCGGTGGATCGCAGCGCGATCTCTCCTGGCTCGACTACGGCGAGCTCCGCGACATCAGCAACGATGGCAAGTTGATTCTTTTCGAGGAAGAGGGAGCGACATCCCGCAACTACGTTGTTTACGTTCGCAACACCGACGGCTCGCCCGCCGTCCCCATCGGCGATGGGTACGGCCTTGCGCTCTCACCCGACAAGAACTGGGCGCTGTCTGAAAAAATCGTTCAGCCCGCCGATCAAATCTGGCTTCTGCCCGTCGGCCCCGGCGATCCGCGCCGTCTCTCGCCGCCCGGCCTCACACCGGCCTTCATCCTCGGCAGCTTTCTCCCAGACGGCAAAAGCGTAATTTACGTCGCGCATCAGGCCGGACGACCGGCGCGCACCTGGCTCCAGAGCCTCGACGGCGGCGACCCCAAACCCGTCACGCCGGAAGGAATCATTGCCTGGTACGTTTCACCCGACGGCAAGTGGCTTCTCGCTGGCCCGCTCTCCGACAACAGCGCATCGCTGCTCATCCCTGTCAATGGAGGCCCATCCGTTCCCGTCGCCGGCCTCAAACCTGACGACATTCCTGTTGGCTGGGCCGCCGACGGCCACATCTACATCGAAGCCGCGGAAAAGCCCGGCTCAAGCGACTTTGACATCGTAAAACTCGACCCGCACACCGGAGCCCGCACACCCTGGCGCAACATCCCTATGCCGCCCATCGGAGGCTTCGAGGCTGAAAATTTCCTCATCACGCCCGACGGAAACAGTTACGCCTACCACTACCACCTCAGCCTGTCCGACCTCTACATCGCCTCCGGCGCCCACTAACCTTTCCTCTTATCCCCGCAGCGCCCGTTCCCGTCGCCGGTCGCGAATCGTTCTTCCGCCTGCGCCATACGCCATCATCGCCGCAAACAGATGCAGCCAGAACCAGAACCCATATCCGCGCCAGTGATACACCATGATCAGCACCGTCAATCGCGGCACAAACACCCACGACAGCAGGTCCCACGGATGAGGAAACGGATAATGAAATCCCCAGAACCATCCCAGCACAATCGCGGTTCTGGGCAAAAGCAGGCTGAGGAGAAGAAACCAGAGATGCATAGCCGCTTATCCTACTGTCTTTCACCCAACTCCGCTACTCTTTCCGCTGCCCGGTAGTGACTCAAGCAAATGAGTCACTACCCGCCGCCCCATACAGCTCTTTAGCAAGCCGGAAATTTGGAGAGTGGGTGCGTCTGTTAATCATGCAGCGTATGCTGCAATGACATCCGCCGCGAATCGCCAATCTCGGGTTGTCGGCAACTCGGCGATTTAGCCTCTCGCCCGTCAACTACGGAAACTTTGTGTCCAGCGCATAGATTTCTTCAACGCTGATGTCCCGCTGGCCGAGAATTGAATCATCCGGCCCGAGCCCCGTCCACCATCCGAAGTGTCCCTGTGCCAGATTGCCGGCCTCGGACAAATCGACAATGTGTTCCACCTTGCGGTCATTCAGGCAGATGCGGTATTCCGGCTGCCCCTTCTCGAACGTACCATTGAAATAGACGCATTTCGCGTCCTTCGACCAGTTGGGATACGCAAGGGTCATCATCTTCACCAGGTCCTCCCATTTCCGCGTCGAGAAGTCATACAGCACAAGCTTCTGGTTATCGACCGTCACGGCCAGCAGATAACGTCCGTCCGGCGACCAGCGCGGCGAAAAGAGCTTCACCGAATCCGGCAGCGTTGTCACTTGCCGGGTCTTCAGATCCAGGATGTGGAGTGCATTTTCATTCGATTGCCTCACGCGATAGGAGTCTTCACCGTACGCCAGAGAATTTCCATCCGGAGACCAGGAAGGATCGGACTCCGAGGAATCACCGGGAATAAGTTGTTCCTGGTCCCCACCCCCCGCTGACACAACAAAAATCTTCCAGTCCTTTCCCGGTTCGCGAGCCGTGAAGGCAAGTTGCGTTCCATCCGGCGACCAGCGCGGCAAGCCGGCCTCAGTCGGAGAAAAACTCAGCTCGTGACGGTCGCTGCCATCCGCGTTGCTTTCCCACAGAACGCCCTGCGGATAGGAAACGTACGCAATCCTTTTTCCGTCTGGCGAAAAAGTCACTCCCTCCGCGGAAATCCCGGACAGGTAAGGAGTGAACAACTTCGTTTCCGGGTCATATCTCACCAGCTCATTGCGTCGCGTGGCTCCGATAAAGAACACCTTGGTCCCGTCCTTGTTCGGCAGCGGAGCCTGCGCGCTTATCTCTCCCACCGTTAGCCGAACAGGCTCATGGTTGACCTTCCGCCAAAAGTCTCCCTTGTCGCGCATTGCCCATAGGCTCGCAACGCCCTCGCGAGTCGACTGGAAAATGAAATACTTCCCATCGCTGGTCCAGTTTCCGCAGCACACGTGCGATCGGGGACTCCAGCTGGCAAACAATTGCCTCAAACCGCTCCCATCTGGCTTCATTTCCCACAGAGCAGTCGCGCGCGACTTCAAATCGAGCGTGCTGAACCGCAGAGTGCTCCCATCCGGCGAGAGTCGCGGCCACAAAACACGGTTGCTCGCGGTCAGAATCTTCTGCGCATTGCTTCCATCACTATCGACCCTGTAGATGTCCGGTCCTGATATGTAATAAATGGTCTTCCCATCCGGCGACCACGTCGCATCAGTTGCCAGGAAGTTCCCGACACGGCGGGGCTGGCCGCCCGGAACGAGTAGTTCCCACAAGCCAATGCCATGGCCGTTGCGCGGATTGGGTGGCCCTCCAATCAGCAATTCCGGTCGGTCGGGAGCAATGTCCGCGGTGCCATAAAACTCGAAAGGGAGATCAATCTGTTCGGTTTCGCCGCCCTCGGTCGAGACCTGTAGCAGTCTGGTGAGTTGGACTCCCTCCTGAAAGTAGATCCTCGAGCCATCCGTAAGTAGCGGAGGAGGAGTATCTCCCAATCCATAGAGCTTCGCCCCGTTGTCCTGAGTCAGCTGCGTTGTACCCGTCACCGTCGGAGGCGGCATCGCCGGCCGCAAAAAATAAAGTAGCGCCAGCACAGCCACTGCTGCCGGAATTGCCCACAACAGCAGTTTTTTCGGCTTGCTCCGAGCAGCCTCCGCGCTCAGGACAGCCACCTGCGCCGTTGTGTGTCCCGAGTCCGTGTCCCTCTTCAGCCGCTTCAGATCGCTGCGCATGTCTGCGGCATGCTGATACCGCAGATCGGGATCCTTCTCCAGCGCCTTGTTGATAATCTCTTCCAGCCCCACCGGCAGATCAGGATTAATCCGCACCGGAGGCACCGGTACGCTATGCAGAATCGAATCAAACACCAGACCGGTGCTGTCCCCGCGAAAAGGCCGCACTCCCGTGACCATCTCGTACAGCACCACACCGAACGAAAACAGGTCGCTGCGCGCATCCAGTTCTTTGCCCTTCACTTGCTCCGGCGACATATACGCCACCGTGCCCATTGCCGACCCAGGGCTCGTCAATTGTTCAATCTCAATTGTCGATGCATCAGGAGACACCTTCTGCGCCAGGTGCTTCGGAACAGACACCACCTTCGCCAACCCGAAATCCAGAATCTTTGCGTGCTTGCGCGATGTCACAAAAATGTTTGCCGGCTTGATGTCGCGATGCAGGATTCCCGCCGAGTGTGCAGCGTCCAACGCATCGGCAATCTCAATTCCCAGTGACAGTGCCGTGTCCAGATCGACCGCCTTTGCGGCAATCTCTCCGCGCAGCGTCCGCCCGTCAAGAAACTCCATTGCGATATAGGCGTGTCCGTCCTCTTCGCCGATGTCGTAAATTGTGCAGATGTTCGGATGGTTCAATGCAGAAGCCGATTTCGCCTCACGGCGGAAGCGGCTTAGCGCCTGCGGGTCTTTTGCCAGCTCATCCGGCAGAATTTTCAGCGCAACGTAACGCTCCAGGCGTGAATCGAGCGCCTTGTACACAACACCCATGCCGCCCGAACCAAGATGCGATTCAATCTCGTACGGTCCGAGCTTCGTGCCAGACGCGATCGTCATTCGCACGCATTATAGCCCTGCCCTCCGCAATTCTGACCGCGCAATCTTTCCTTTAGTTGGAGCTTGTTCAGATCAAGCTTCTCGCCGATCAGAACGCGCTGTTCCCAACTGCATCACTGACTCCAGGGATCTTCATTATTGGCAGTTACCACTGCCAGGGCACTGCAAGTGTCGTACCGCCCCGATAGATATATTGTCGTCAATCCGAAAGTTGGGCCCATCGCTGGGCCTCTTGCATCTGTCAAGCCCCTTCACCCCTAACTCCTGCAAATCCCATCACTTCCCGATGCATTTAATTTCCCTCTGAATTGCTAAACTAAAAGTAGGAACAGAATTCACCCAAGGCGCAGCCACAAGCTGCGCCTTTTGCTTTTCTAATCGCTAATCCTTGTTGGCTCTTGCTATTGGCCAGTCCTAACCCCACCACTAACCTCAACCGCTGCTATTACATAGCACTTAACCCCCGGGGAGGGGGGTACCATGATCCAGCTTTGCCGCCACATCTTCAACGACAACCGCCGATGCAAGGCCCCCGCCGTCACCAACACTGAGTTCTGCCGCCACCACCAGCAGGTCAAAACCATCCTCGACAAGATCCGCCCCTCCGCCGAAAACTACGGCGTCTACAAGCCGCTGCCCTTCGTCTTCCCCGAGGACCGCGCCTCCATCCAGACCAATCTCTTCCTCGTCCTGCAGGCCTTCAACCAGCGCAAAATCGACACCCGCACTGCCAACTCCATGACCTACAACCTCCAGGTCTCGATGACCAACCTCGGCAAGAACCCGCTCCTCGATTCCAGCGCCGAAGACACCGTCCAGCGCGTCATCCTCACGCCCGACGGAGACGAAATCGCACCACCGCGCGAAGCCCTCGAAAAAGGCGAAACTCTCGCCCACGGCCCCACGTGCCCCTGCCGCAAATGCGCCGAGCAATACCGCAACGCCCCACCCGAACTCCACCATCACGACTGCCAGTGCGGCCTCTGCGAACACACGGATCAGCCTGGGTGCCCCATCCTTGGCGCGCCTTCTGCGTCAAGGGTGGGTGAGCAGGAACCCTCTGTGCTCTCTGTGTCATCTGTGGTGAATTCTGAGCAGGACCTCTCTGTGCTCTCTGCGTCTTCTGTTGTGAATTTCGAAGCGAACACGTCTAAAACCGCGACTGCTACCCGCCTCTGTAACTGCGAACCCGCACCACACATGACCGAAGAAGATGCTGACGAAGAAAACGACTCACTCTACGACTACGAATCCGTCCGGCAAATCTACTGGGCGCGACAGGCCGCCATGGAAGCCGGACAGGAACCGCCGCCCTGGCCCTCCGACGCCGCAAAAAAACCCGAGCCAGATACACCCAAACCCGAGCCTTACCACGTCCGCCGATACAACGAAATCATGGAGCAGGTGGAAAAGAACAAAAAGATCGCCGAAGAAATCTGGCGCCGCCGCTTCCCCGATCAAGCCGCCAAACAAAACGCAGAAAATACCGCTGGTTGCGCCACGGGCGGGTGCCCCGCTCAAGCTTCTGTTGCTTGAGTAAGGGGCACTCCGAATAAAATGCCATTAGGAACCCCCAATGAAAAAAATCGGCGTCCTCTTTGGCCTGGAGAACACCTTTCCGGGAGCACTGGTCGAGCGCATCAACTCGAAGAACATCGACGGCATCGCCGCCGAGTTCGTCCAGCTCGGAGCCGTCGCCTTTGACAAGCCGCCCGCCTACGCCGTCATCATCGACCGCATCTCGCACGACGTCCCGTTCTACCGCGCCTTTCTCAAGCACGCCGCGCTCTCGGGAACGGCCATCATCAACAACCCCTTCTGGTGGTCGGCCGACGACAAATTCTTCAACTACTCGCTCGCCGCAAAGCTCGGAGTCGCCGTCCCGCGCACCGTTATGCTCCCGCACAAGAGCCCGCCCAACGGAGCCACCGACCGCACCATGCGCAACCTCGAGTACCCGCTCAACTGGGACGCGGTTTTCGCCTACATCGGCTTTCCCGCATTTCTCAAACCCATCGACGGAGGCGGCTGGCGCGACGTGCATCACGTCCACAACCGCGACGACTTCTTCCGCGCCTACGACCAGAGCCGCGATCTCTGCATGGTCCTGCAGCGTGCCGTCAATTTCACCGAATACTTCCGCTGTTTCGTTGTCGGCCAGGAAAAAGTCCGCATCATCACCTACGATCCGCGCCGCCCGCACCACGAACGTTATCGCCTCGACGCGCCGCCAACCAACCGTCGTCTGCTCAAACGCCTGCGCGCCGACGCGATCACCCTTTGCAGCGCACTCGGATACGACTTCAACACCGTCGAATTCGCCGTCCAGAAGGGCGTTCCTTATGCCATCGACTTCATGAACCCAGCGCCTGATGCCGATCTGCGCACTATCGGCGCCGAAAACTTCGAGTGGGTCGTCGAAGCCGTGGCCAATCTGGCAATCAAAAAGGCGCGAACCTCACAGACACCCGTCCTCGAAAGCACCGCATTGCTGCAAGGCCGGAAAAAATCAGTCTCTGCACGCAAACCCGCAACAACAGGCCAAAAAGAAAAGGTAAAGAAGGCACCGAAGATCGAAGAAGCGCTGTCACATACTTGAATCTTGAAGAGATGAAGAAAATCCTGCCACCAAATCATTCCCGCGACCATCGGGAGCAGTCACGCCAAGCCCATTCCCTGGACGGCAAGTCCCCATCGTTCACCATTGGAATTGAAGAGGAATACCAGACTGTCGACCCGGTCACGCGCGACCTGCGTTCGCATCTCGGAACCGGAATGCTGGCCGAAGCGCGCCTGCGTCTCGAAGACCGCGTCAAGATGGAGATGCACCAGTCCGTCGTCGAGGCCCGCACGCGCGTTTGCAAGAACATTCAGGAAGCTCGCGAAGATCTCTACGATCTGCGCCGCCAGATGATTCAGCTCGCGCAGTCTCACGGCCTGGTGCTCGTCGCCGGAGGCACGCATCCCTTCGCCGACTGGTCGTCGCAGCAGATATCCCCCGACCCGCACTACGCCCGGGTCGTCGAAGACCTGCAGCTCGTCGCCCGCGCCAACCTCATCTTCGGCCTGCACGTTCACATAGGAGTCGAAGACCGCGAAACTGCCGTCCGCATCATGAACGCGATGCGTTATTTCCTGCCGCACCTGCTGGCGCTCTCTGCTAACTCGCCCTTCTGGCGCGGCATGAACAGCGGCTTCAAGAGCTACCGCTCCAAAGTTTTCGAGAAAGTCCCGCGCACCGGAATCCCTGACAGCTTCGCCGGCTACGCCGACTTCGAAGCCTTCGTCGACCTGCTCGTCCGTACCCACTGCCTCGAAAACGCCAGGCAGATCTGGTGGGACATCCGGCTGCATCCGTACTTCAACACCATCGAAGTCCGCATCTGCGATATCCCACTGCGCGCTGAAGAAACGCTGGCCATCGCTGCGCTCATCCAGGCCACGGCACTGCAGATGTATCTGCTGCACGAGCGCAACCAGGACTGGCGGCAGTACTCGCGCGCCCTCATCATGGAAAACAAATGGCGTGCCGAGCGCTACGGGCTCGACGGAAAGCTCATCGACTTTGGCAAACAGCTCGAAGTCGACGAGCGCAAACTGATCGCCGAATATCTGGAGTTCGTCGACGAAGCCGTGAATAGGCTGGACAGCCGTGAAGCCATCAGCGCAATCACCAAGATTATTGAGACCGGAACCGGCGCCGACCGCCAGCTAAAGAAACACGAAGAGACTGGCGACCTCAAGGCAGTCGTCGATTTCATGGCAGAAGAGACCCGCCACGGTCTCTTCTGCTGAACTAATAAGCTGAGATCGCTTCTTGCGTCTTCGGTTTCTTCTTCCGCGAGAACCGGCTGAGAAGCGTTTGCAGAATCACATACAGCGCCGGAATGAAGAACAGGTTCAGGATGGTCGAAACCAGCATGCCGCCGACGATCGTCGTTCCCACCGACCTGCGTCCCAGCGCTCCCGCACCAGTCGCAAGATAGAGCGGCATCACGCCGAGAATAAACGCAAACGAGGTCATGAGAATGGGCCGCAGACGAAGCTCTGCCGCCTCGATTGCCGCGTCGACAATCGACTTGCCGCGCTCTCGAATCTGCTCGGCAAATTCGACAATAAGAATCGAG
The DNA here is from genome assembly GCA_030037215.1 of Silvibacterium sp. Lineage (GTDB taxonomy): Bacteria > Acidobacteriota > Terriglobia > Terriglobales > Acidobacteriaceae > Silvibacterium. Next base: position 22,520 of record JASHRS010000139.1, read on the forward strand.
TTTTTCGCCGAAAGTCCAATCAGCATCACCAGCCCGATCTGGCAATAGACGTCGTTGGCCATGCCACGCATGGTCACTGCGCCCAGCGCGCCAAGCACGGCCATCGGCACGGCCAGCAGAATGATGAAGGGCAGCGCAAAGCTCTCGTACTGTGCCGAAAGAGTGAGATAAACGACCAGAATTCCGAGCCCGAAGATCAGGATGGCTTTGCCGCTCGACTCAATTTCTTCAAGCGACAACCCAGTCCAGGAAGACTCCATGCCCTGCATCATGAATTTCTTTGCAAGGTTCTGCATCGCGGCCAAACCAACACTTGAGCTGTAGCCCGGTGCGGCTGATCCGTCAATTTCTGCCGACCTGAACAGGTTGTAGTGGTAAATCACCTGCGGCCCAGACGACTGCTGAATGGTGACAAGATTGTCGAGCGAAATCATCTGCCCGGAATCCGACCTCACATAGAACTCGCGCAGGTCGCTCGGCGTCATGCGCGACGACTGGTCCGCCTGCACATATACGCGATACGAACGGTTATTGAAGTCGAAGTCGTTCACATATTGCGACCCCATAAAGACCCCTAATGCCGAGCTGATCTGATTGAGCGAAACGTTCATCGCTTTCGCCTTCTCGCGGTCAATCGACACCAGTAACTGCGGATCGTTCGACGTGTAGCTTGTATAAAGACCGGTCAGGCGTTTGTCTTGCCGGCTCGCGCCCACGATCTCATGTGCCACGCGGTCCAGATCGGCGAGCGTGTTGCGCCCGGTATCCTGCAACTCGAACTGAAAACCTCCGAACGCTCCGATACCTTGAATCGCCGGCGGGGGGAACATCGCCACCAGGCCGCCAGGCACGGCAAGCAGCCGAGGGGCGAGTTTTTGCAGAATAGCATCAGCCGAATGCCCCGGGCCTTCCTTGGTGCGTATCTCGACCGCCTTCAGCGGAACAAAGATCAGCCCGTAATTCGACGAGCTGCCGCCGCTCAGGCTGAATCCCATTACCGCAAACGTGCCGTAAACATCTTTGTTCTGGTTGATGATATCCACTGCCCGTTGCGCCACCTGGCTTGTGTAACTCAGAGAAGCGCCCGGCGGCGCCTGCACAATGCATAGCAGATAGTTCTGATCTTCATCAGGGACAAACGCGGTCGGAACGTGCGTATACAGGTACACCGTTGCCGTCAGTCCGCCGATAAACACCAGCAGCACCAAATAGCGGAACCGCAACATCTGATGCGTAACTCGGCCATAAATCTGCGTCGTCTTGTGGATGGCGCGGTCGATCAGCCCAAACAGCCCATGCTTGATGGTCTCGCCGCGCAGGAACAGCGCCGCCAGTGCTGGAGAAAGCGTCAATGCATTGAAGGCCGAGATTGCGATGGCAAACGCAATCGTCAAAGCAAATTGCCGGTAGAGAATGCCCGTCGTTCCCGGGAAGAACGACACCGGTACGAACACCGAGATCAGCACCAGCGAAGTCGCAACCACGGCGCTCGTCACTTCCGACATCGCAACCGACGTCGCCGTGTGCGGGTCCGAGTGCTCTGCGCTGATATGTCTTTGCACGTTCTCGATCACGACAATCGCATCATCGACCACGAGTCCGGTCGCCAGCGTAATGCCGAACATCGTGAGTGAATTAATCGAGAAACCGAAAATCTTGATGAAAGCGAAGGTGCCTATCAAAGAGACTGGAATCGTGATCGCCGGAATGATCGTCGCGCGCCAGTCGAGCAGAAACAGGAAGATGACAATAATCACGATGACGATGGCTTCGCCCAGTGTCTGCACCACCTCGCGGATTGAATCGCCGACCACTGTCGTTGTGTCAAAAGGAATCACATACTCAAGATCAGGCGGGAAACTCTTTGAAAGCCGGTCAAGTTCCGCCTTCGCGTCGCGGTCCACTTGCAGCGCATTGGCGTTGCTCAACTGCTGCACGCCAATGCCGATCGCATCCTGGCCGTCGTAGCGCAGATCGGTAGAGTACGTTTCGGCTCCAAGCTCCGCCCGGCCAACATCTTTAAGCTGAACAATGCCGGCCGATGTGTTCTTGAGGATGATGTTGTCGAACTGTTGCGGATCAGACAAACGCCCGACCACGCGAATCGGTATCTGGTATGCCTGGTTCAGATCAGCCGGTGGCTGCCCGACCTGCCCCGCCGGAATCTCGACGTTCTGCTCCTGCAGGGCGTTGACTACATCCGCCGCCGTCAGGCCCCGCGCAGCCAGCTTTGTCGGATCGAGCCAGATGCGCATCGCATATTTGCGCTCGCCGAAGATGATCACATCGCCGACGCCCTTGATGCGCTTGAGTGCGTCCTTCACATACACGTCGACATAGTTGCTGATGAAGTAGTCCGAATAGCTGTTGTGCGGGGAAATAAACGCAGCGGCAAAGACAAAGTTCGAATTCGCCTTGGTGATCGTGATGCCTGTGTTGTTTACCGCCTGCGGCAGACGACCCTGCGCCGATGCAACGCGGTTCTGCACGTCTACTGCTGCAATGTTCAGATCGTAGCCCGTCTGGAACGTCGTCGTGATTGCACTGGTGCCGTCGTTCGAGCTGGTCGACGAGATGTAACGCATCCCCTCAACGCCGTTGATCTGCTCTTCCAGCGGAATGGTCACCGCCGATTCCACCACCTGCGAGTTCGCGCCGACGTAGTTGCTGGTTACGGTAACCTGCGGCGGAGCCAGCGTCGGATACAGCGAAATCGGCAGCGTGGGAATCACGACCGCGCCTGCAAGCACGATCAGCAGCGCGCAAACAGTTGCGAATACCGGCCGGTGAATAAAAAAGTCAACCAAGAGGAACCTGCCTGTCTTTTATTAATCCTGACTTTGGTTTTCCCGTCGCCGCTGCAGCACTAGCCCAGAGGCTGCACCGGCATCTTGTCCACAAGGAACTGCGTTCCGGAAACGATCACCTTCTCGCCGTTCTGCAGCCCGTCGAGCACAGCGTAGTTGTTACCGATCGTATCGCCGAGCTTCACAGCAACTTGATGCGCAAAGTAATGACCGCCCTGGTCCTGCGCAACATAGACGAACGCCTGGCCTCCCAACCGCGTGACCGCAAGCACAGGGATGACGGGCAGCGGCGTGCTGGTCCAGATGATGCGTGCCTTCACCAGTTGCGCAGTGCGCAGGATAGCCTGCTCTGAATGCACAGGAGCCTTTACCAGAATGCCCTGTAGTCCGTTATCAACCTGGGGAGAAATGAAGTCGATTGCCGTATTCTCAATCGACTGCTCGTTGTTATCGAGAATCTCCACCGGAAGCCCCATACGAATTTCTGTGGCCTTTTCGGCCGGAACATATATATATGCTTCCAGGTCGCGGTTTTCATCAACAGTCGTGAGCATCGTCGACCCGGACACGTAATCGCCAACATGCACAGGAATGTCCCCGACGATCCCATCAAACGGAGCGCGGATCTGGTAGTAACCCAGTTGTTTCTGCTGCGTTACCAGTGAAGCCTCTGCGGCATCGTAATTGGCTTTCGAGCTGGCATAGGCCTGTTCGGCCTGGTCGAGCGAATCGCGGCTGGTCACGCCCGCCGTAAACAGCTTGCGCTGGCGTTCAATCTCCGTCTGGTTATATTTATAGACGGCCAGCATCTGCTGAACCGTCGCGGCCTGCGACGCCACCGTCGCTTCCTGCTTGGCCGGATCTATCTGCATCAGCAGTTGGTCCGCTCTTACATGATCGCCGGAATGTATCAGGATCGCCGTAAGATTGCCGTCGACCTGAGGATTCAGCGTCGCTGAACGACGCGACTTGATCGTCGCCACATATTCGTCCGAGCGGGGAACAGGCGTAGAAGAAACAGTGAGGGTTTGTACCGGCAGCGCCTGGAAAGCCGGAGCCGCTGCAGGCGCCGCTGTCTTGCAGGCGACGGGCGCCAGGCAAAGCAGCAGTGTCAGGGACGCGAGGGAAATGCGTGACGGTCTCATCAAGGGTAAATCCTCATTTGTTCATCCCGGTCGTCGCCAGGTTCTGGTTGCTATCGAAAATAGCTTGCGCGACAGTGTTGAGATATGGATTCAGTGGCAGCGCGAACGCTTCACGAAATCTTTCGCATTACATCGTAAATTTTGCAATGCAAACGATCATCCGGAATTCTCTTGCGCACGAAACGCTGGACGAGAGTACGAATGGAGCAGGAAGCTGGTTCTGAAGTAAGCTTGGCCTCGCCAATACGTCTGGAAGCGTGGCTAACTGTGCGTTTCCGGACACTTCAATCCCTTCCAGCTGCGTCGATTTTCGCAACCATTCGTCTACCGACGCTGAGATCTCACTCTATCCTCTATTTTGACACCAGCAACTCGAATTGGTAGATTCGAAATGGCTCTTCTTTGCCAGGTGCGTGTGTCGATTTCCGCTACGGCCTGCGTCCCCGTCGTCTAGCCCGGCCTAGGACACCGCCCTTTCACGGCGATAACACGGGTTCAAATCCCGTCGGGGACGCCAAATTAAATCAATAGTTTGTCGGCGGAAGCCAGGTCTGATTTTTCTGGTCACGATAGAACACGAACTAAAGCCCATTATCGGCTACTTTTTCCAAGGCCAGCCAAGCCATGAATATTGCCAGCCCGCCTGCACACTGTGATAGTTGCCGCCAAACCGGACATATGTGCCGTCGCTGTAGCTCAATTTCAATGACTGGTGTTTGGAAAAGCGCCAAGCAACCGTCCCACCCAGGCGGGAGCTTGTCTGCTTCGTTATTGGATTCGGTATGCCGTTCAGGCTGGTTACTCCACCCCACCAGAAATTTCCGTCCAACGACACCCAGGTGCCCGGCCCGAAGTTCCGGCTGATATGGCTCTCAAACGAACCGATGGGCTCTTCGGTTTGGGGCTTCGGTTGTGGAACATCATAATAAGCAGGATTGGCTGTATAAAACCACGCGCCGGCATAGGCGTCCAGCAACCAGTTCCCCCAGCGTTCGGAATAACCAAGTTCCGGTTCGAAAGCCCACCGGTTGATGCCCCAGTTGACTATCTTTGTGGGATCGTACTGGCCAGTCGGCGCAATTATTTTTACACTCGCGCCAAGAAGAACCTTTTGCCGCCATTTCGCAAATTCCCGCAAAGGCAGGGCTGGCCCGCCAATCAGATTCACCGAGACGCGGGCAGCCAGATCTACAAGCCCCGAGCGGTATACCGTCTCGTGTTGTTGCTCCACTTCTCCCTGAAAGTTTCCGACGCCGTACGGTAGAGAGACCGTCGCGTTCGCCGAGCGCCCGAAAAGGCCGAAGGAATGGTAGTAGCTGAAGCTGGGGATGCTGAATGACCCTGTTGCGCCCGTGATCGGAACAGCCCCGTTGAAATTAACTCCTCCATTGAAATATGACCATGTCAGCACAATGGCATTGGCACCCACCGGAGTGATGACATAGGCTCGGGGTGTTAAGTCCTGCGCGCAGAGCGGCACCGCCAACGTTGTGGCCAGGCCAACCATGAGCAGCCTGGAACTAAGTCGCATAGAAAAGGACCCAGCGTAAAAGAGTACACCTGCTGTTTCATGTGCAGTCTAGCATTTCCTGCAGGCTACACCCCATGCAGGACACAACCGAAAGCGTTGATGGCTGGCAGTGGTGAAGATGCCCTTGCGTCCGTCAAAAGAGCCTTACGACGTGCGCTCCACAACCTCATGCTTACCGGCAATTACAGCTAGGTTCGCCATATCCAGAAACAGGCCGTGCTCCACAACCCCCACTATCGAGTCCAGCTCTCTTGCCAGAGCGTAGGGGTCCTCGATAAGGAGGCCCGAGCAGTCGAGAATGAAATTTCCTTCGTCCGTTATGTAGTTCGATCCATCCGGATTCACCCGGATCGTCGGCGTAAAGCCCAACTCTCGAAGTGAGCCACTGACAAGCGGGCAGGCCATGCGAATCACTTCCACAGGTAACGGAAACCTGCCAAGTTTCTCGACCACTTTCGATTCGTCCGCAACAATCACAAATCGCTTCGAAGCGCTGGCGACTATCTTTTCGCGCAACAGCTTGCCTCCACCACCCTTGATTAGCGCAAGCTTCGGAGCAATCTCATCTGCGCCATCAACTGTCAGGTCCAGGCTTTGGCACTCCTCAAAAGTGACAAACGGAATTCCATAGCTTCTTCCAAGCCGTTCGCTGTCCTCCGAGCTTGCAATGGCGCAAATCTTCAGGCCATGGTTGCGCACTTGCTCGCCAAGAAGCTTGATCCATAGCGTTGCCGTCGACCCGGAGCCCAATCCAACTGTCATCCCGGATTCCACCAGGCCCAACGCACGCTGAGCTGCATGTAATTTCAAACCCACCTGATTGCCGCCAGTCCCGGACTCAGCCATCAATCGTCTCCCAACTGTCTGCCCTGCGCCGCTCATCCCGGTCCCTGAGCCGGCAGTTTTCATTCTTCCACGTTCCGGCCCCGATGTTCATTCTCCACAGTACCGGCCCACAAAACGCAGAGAATAGTTTATTGCGGCTGCATTTTTGGAGCCGAACCGGGTATAGCTGCGTTTCTGTCTATTTAATTACATGACAATGTGTTCATCTTGCTCTCTCCCCATTGACCTCTGCGCTCGACCGTCGTCAGATGAGGGCAGGACGTTTATGAAGTTGCTTGTTATTGAGGATGATCCTGCGAACGCAGGATTTCTGGAGCGCTCGCTCTCGGAAAATGGCTATCAAGTGGATCTCGCTCTGAATGCCAGAAGTGCCGAATCTCTTGCGATTGAAGGTAACCATGCGGCGCTGATCCTCGATCTCGGCCTTCCCGATGAAGATGGCCTCAGCCTTATCACACGGCTCAAGGGGTACGGCGTCAGCGCTCCCGTATTGATTCTCTCCGCAAGGCGCTCTGTGGACGAGCGCGTGCGCGGCTTGGATCAGGGCGGTGATGATTATTTGACAAAGCCCTTCGCGCTGCCTGAGCTTCTGGCCCGCGTTAGGAATCTCCTTCGACGTGGTGTTGGCAGTGGCGAAAACGCAACTACCCTCCGTGCGCTCGACCTCGAGCTGAATCTGATCCGTCGTGAGGCCTCTCGCGGCAGGGAAACTCTCCAGTTGACAGCGCAGGAGTTTGCTCTGCTCGAATATCTCTGTCGCAACGCCGGAAGGGTGGTCACGCGCTCGATGATCCTCGATCAGGTATGGGGAATGCGCATCCAACCCGATACCAACATCGTCGACGTCCATATTTATCGCCTCCGTAGCAAAATTGAGAAGCCAAATCTGCCACCACTTATCCGCACGATTCGGGGAATCGGGTATGTCCTCCGCGACAAATAGTTCTCTGGGGAAGACTGCTGCGTGGCGCATCTCCCTTTGGGGAACGGCCGCATTCGCTCTCGGCGCGATTGTTCTTTTCGCCTTTCTGCACCAGTTCGTTGCCCATGAGATTCAGCGTCGAAGCGACTCCTGGTTGACCGGGGAAGTGGAGGTACTGGGCGATGTCGCGGAAAGAACCCCGCCCGGCCGGCTTTACGACCGTATCGTGCGCGAGGTAGCTGAGCTTGCAACAAAAGAAGTTCCGCATGAGCGCGAATCCGCCACCGAGTCCAACCAGTCAGTTTTTTTCCTTCAGACCACACCATCTGGCGAGATCGGGGTTTGGGTTGGCAAGGGGGATGCTCAGAACGTATGGAAGGCGATTCAGCAAAAACGCATTGTCTCCGGCAGTCCAGTCGACATAAACATTACGGGCTTTAGACATCCTTTCCGTGTCGCAACTGGGAAAATGGACAACGGTGATTCCATCTACCTCGGGCTCTCGGCGCGTGACGAGAGCCGTGTTTTGCATAGATTACGCCTTTACTTCCTTCTGCTTTGCCTCGGAATTGTGTTGATGGGTTTCTTGATCATCTTTTTCAGCACACGACGCATGCTGGGCCGTGTTCAGCAGATTACTGATACCGCTGCAAAGGTTGGTGAAAATGACCTGTGCGCGCGCGTTCCGACAATCCCCGGGAATGATGAAATTTCGCACCTCGCATTTACGCTTAACAAAATGCTGGACCGCATTGAGAATTCCGTGAATCAGCTGCACACTATCACTGACTCGCTGGCCCACGATCTGCGCAGCCCGGTCACTGCAATCCGCGGCAAGCTTGAGGCCGCGCTTCTCGCAGCCGACGATCATAACTGGGCCGATCCGGTCGCTTCGGCCATCGACGATCTCGACCGTCTCTGCGAGCTGCTCACCAAATCGCTGGACGTGGCTGAAGCACACGCCAATGCACTACGCCTTCACAAGGAACCTGTGGATCTCGACGAGTTGCTGCGCATAATGGTGGATCTCTATGAGCCAGGCATGCTCGAACATGGCATCAGTGTGACCTTTTCCAGCACAGAGCAGGTCTTCGTCTCCGCCGACCCCGGACTCATCCATCGCATGATGGCGAACATCTTTGACAACGAACTTAAGCACCTCACGCCCGGCCGCTCCGTTCAAATTCGCCTGAGCGGCAGCAATGACATGTGCGAGATCCTTGTTGAAGACAACGGCCCCGGATTTCCACCCGAGGTTTTATCCCAGATGTTTGACAAATATGCGAAAGGAAACAACTCCGAAGGCTTTGGTCTGGGTCTTGCCTTTGTGGCGGCCGTCGTTCGCGCTCACGATGGTTCCATTGAGGCCGTGAACGCAGCATCAGAGGGAATTAGTCTCAGGATCATGCTTCCGCTTGTCGTCCAGTGCGGCAGCCGTGAGAACACTCTCGGATGAGTCCCCATCTGCCGTCGATTTCTCTACCAGTGCGCGTTGTGGCTCCCGTTTACCGCCTTCGCCGATTCGACGACGAAAGACATCCCTGCCCAGCCAAACTGCACATACGGCAGTAACCGCCAGTCCGGGTTCTCCGGCCCGAATGCCTCAGCCAGCGCCATCCGTTCGCCACTCGGCACCTCTGACGACCAGCAATAATAATCGTCGAAAGCCAGAATCATTCCATGCTGCAGTCTCGGCATCAGAAACTTCATCACTGCACTCGTCGACGAATACATGTCGCAGTCGACATATGCCAAGCGGATCTTCATCGGACGCGGCCCCTCCGCCGCCGGCGCGAGCGTTTTGTCGTAGAAGCCCTTCACGGTCGTGTATGCGTTCCGTGGTATCCCCGCCGCCTTGCACTTCTTGTGGAAGTCTTCCTCCGCCATCGCGAAGTTGCCTTCCTGCCAGATCGGGTGCTCGTCAATCGCGCTCTCAGCCGGTGGCAGCCCTTCAAACGAGTCGAAGGCCCACATATGGAACGGCCCCACGCCATACGGATACTTCGCCATCAGTCTGTGTACAATTCTGAACGTCACCCCACCGCAGCAGCCGAACTCTGCGTAATCGCCCTCAATCCGGTTATAACTCAGCGTCGTAAAAGCCTTGCGCATAAACTCATACCGGTCCCCGTATTCGTGGACATAGTGCTCGTTCGGTCCGGTGACACGGTGATAGGCGCTCTGCAGCATGTTGAATATAGGCGCTGGCAGGCGCTCTCTGGCAACAGACTTCAGCGAACGCATCATAATGGTTTAACCGCCTTAAAGGTCGAATTTCGAGTTCACATACAGAGATTCAGGCAGGAAAAGGAAAGGAGAAATAACACGCGCTACAGCGTGTACGATGTTCAAATCATACGGTGGAAACAGCAGGGAGGAAAGTGCCTTTGCACTCCGCTTGACGACGTGTGCTGTTCTGCGTATAACTTCGACGTTAACAGCACTTAATTTCAGGGAATCCCCGAATGCCCGAAGCTCGACAGGAAAGCGCAAAGTCAAAAACTCTGCGCACTCTACCAGGCAAAAAAACGTCCTCCACCAAACCCGCCCAGCATCCCTCCTTCGCGCAGTACCAGAGCGCGGTGCAGCTCATGCAGGAAGGGAAGTTCGACAAGGCGCGCGCCATTTTTGAAAAACTCATCCAGAACGGCGCGCCTGAATTGCTAGAGCGATCGCGCACCTATCTCGCGGTCTGTGAACGCCAGGCGCAGAAAGCTGGCCTCAGCTTCAGCAGTCCCGAGGAGCAGTACGACTATGCCATCTCTCTGCTCAACACCGGCAATTACGAGGATGCTCGCGACCATTTTGAGAGCCTGCTCAGGAAAAATTCCGCCGCCGACTACGCCCACTATGGCCTCGCTGTTCTCAACAGCATTACCGGCCAGGCCGAGGAGTGCCTCGATCACCTCCACAAGGCCATCGAGCTTAATCCGCAGAACCGCATCCAGGCGCGCAGCGACTCCGACTTCAACGACATGGTCGACGATCCGCGCTTCACCGAACTGCTCTATCCCGAAGTGACCTGAGCTGCTCCAGAGTCGCGTCAGTCACATGTATTGAGCAAGCTCCCGCGGCTTCCTCTATAAAATTCAGCTATGGATCTTTCCGCAACCGCGACCTCTTCCGCTGCGAACGCAATTCGGCATGGTGGCTTGCGGGTCGTGGCTATCGGTGGCGGCACTGGCCTTTCCACGCTTCTACGCGGGCTTAAGCGCTACGTTCCCTCATCCGTGACAGCCTCTCGCGTCGACTCCTCCACTCCCCTTTGTGACCTCACCGCCGTCGTCACAGTCACCGACGACGGGGGCTCAAGCGGCCGCCTTCGCAAGGAGTTCAACATGCCCCCGCCCGGCGATCTGCGCAACTGCATGGTCGCGCTCTCCGAGGACGAGGGCCTCATGTCACGCCTCTTCCGCCATCGCTTTCAGTCGGGAGGCGAGCTGGAGGGCCACAGTTTCGGCAACCTCTTTGTTGCGGCGCTTACCGAAATGACCGGCGACTTCGGCCACGCCGTCAAACTCGCCGGCGAAGTCCTTGCCATGCGCGGGTGCATCTATCCCGCCACTTACACCAACGCCACGCTCGTTGCTCACATGGCCGGCGGGGCCGTCGTTCGCGGCGAAACCAGGATCACCGCCAGCAAGGACCAGATCGTTGAACTCACCCTCGATCCGCCCTTCGTCGAACCCATGCCGGAAACTCTTGCCGCCATCGCCTCCGCAGATCTCATCACTCTCGGTCCAGGCTCGCTCTACACCAGCCTCATCACCAATCTTCTCGTGCAGGGAATCCCCGAAGCCCTTGCTGCCGCAAAGGGAACATGCGTATACATCGCGAATCTCATGACGCAGGCCAACGAAAGCCTGCACCTCACCGCCTCGCAGCATATTGAGCGCATCTACCAGTACACGCGCCATCCCATTTTCGACTATGCCCTCGTCAATACAGCTCCCGTGTCGGAAACCTTGAGACAGCGCTATGCCGCTGAAGGTGCCGAGGTCATCCAGCCCGATATCGAGCGCATCGAGGCCATGGGAATCCGCTGCATCCCCGGCAATTTCGCGGCTGAAGGCGATGTCCTTCGCCATGATTCCGCCCGCGTCGCCCAGACCCTCCTCGAAATTGCTGTGGGCAATCTGCCTTCGTTAAGGTAACTTACTCGGGAGCGGATTCGAGAGTACAACTTCGTTCTCAGCCTACATTCTTTGAAAGGCGATTTGCACATGCGTGGATCGGTTCTGATTTTGTTGGGAGCGTTTTGCGCAGTATTAACGATGACAGGGTGCACCGTGGTAAACCCGGATGTAGGCCACGAGGCCGTGTTGGTCAGGAAACCATGGTTCTTCGGACACGGCGGCGTGGATTCCGAGCCGGTAAAGACAGGCCTCTCCTTTGCTGCCCTCAGCACTACATACATCGACGTCAATATGCAGCCTATACAGTACGAGGAGAAGTTTACCGATCTGATGAGTTCAGATGGCGTTCCGCTTGACTTCGATACAACAATGGCCCTGCAGGTTACCAACTCGGTAGACTTGATCGAGCACTTTGGCCCGAACTGGTACGAGAACAACGTCGAGCGGGAATTTGCCAACACTGTCCGCCAGGCCGTAAGAACGCACGGCATGAATGAGATGGCCATTAGCACCACTGCAATTGACGATGTCGACTCTCAGGTTTCGAATCATCTCTCTCAATACCTCAAGCAGATCAACATGCCGGTGAAGTTGCTACGTGTGACCGTCGGCCGCGCCAATCCTCCCGACTCGGTAAAAAATCAGCGCATCGAAACCGCCCAGCAGGAACAGCGTGTTCAAACCGAAGAACAGACAAAGCTGGCCGAAGATGCCCGCAAAGCCGCAGAGGAGAGCCGCGCCCAAGCCGACAATGCTTACCGCAATGCGATCGGTCTCAGCCCGGAGCAATTTATCGAGCTCCAGAGGATTGGCATGGAGCTGAAGGTCTGCGGTCCAGGCGGCGGGCGGTGCACATTTATCGTGAACGGCAGCAAGAGCCAGCCGATTCTGGACGCTAGGTAATGGATCGTTTGCACACCGCCTTCCCGCTACCCGCTCCTTAGCTACCCGCTTTATCAGCTAACCGCTTCGTAACTGTCACTTCTCCAGCACCGCGACCCCATACTTCTCCAGATCCACCGACGCCGCGCTTCCACCGTGCAGCAAATCCGTCATCTCGCCCGGCAGCGTCACTTGCGCTGGAGTCGTGTTGTGATTGATCAGAATCAGCACCGTTTTCCCGTCGCCCGTCCGCTCGCAGACTTCGACACCATCCGGCACATTTGCCACAATCGGCTTAACGCCCGCGCGCTCGAGCCACGTTGCTGTCAGCTTGTTCATCAGCTCCGGATCGAGCCACGCACCGACATACGTGATCGTGCCCTCGCCCACCTCGCGTTCCAGCACGGCTGGCTGCCCGTCCAGCCATCCATTGCTTGCGCCGTAGCGCATCAGCACCTTCGTCTCGGGATTCGTCGCCTCCAGTGTCTCCGCCCAGATATTCGCCGTTCCCGAGCCTTCCGCACCGCTCACCGGAACGTCGTAGTCGAGCGCATAGAACTGCGTCACCGACCCGCCCAGCAGATTCACCAGCGGCCCCGGCTGTCGCTGCGGATTCAGCGCGCTGTACTCATCCTTCAGGCCCGTGCGCGGTCCCAGCACCAGATGCCCGCCCTGCTTAACATAGGCAATCAGGTGGTCGGCCATCGCCTGGGGCAGCATATTCAGCGCGGGAGCAACCACTACCTTGTATCTATCCAGCCGAGCATCCGGAGAAACAATATCCACTGCCTGCGACTGCTCCCGCAGCGGCTTGTAGAACGCCAGTAATTCTTTCACGGGGTCGAACTTCGCCGAGTGCTGTTGGAATTCAATCGCCCATCGGCTGTCGTACGACTGGATCACCGCCACTTCGGAGTGTGGCGACGTCCCCTCCAGCGCTGCACCCGTCTTGTCGAACTCTGCGCCCACCTGCTGAACCTCGCTGTACACCGGTGCCGGGTTGCCGTCGATGCCTACTAACACCCCGTGGTATTGCTCCTGGCCGTTGCGGTTTGCACGCCACTGCCAGTACTCGACCGTATCCGCTCCGTGCCCGATCGCCTGCCACGCCATATCGCGCACTTGCCCTTTCAGCAGCGGAGTATTCGTGCTCCGCCAGTCGACGAACGCAGGCTCTGTCTCCATCACCCAGAAGTTCTTCTGCTTGAAGCCGCGCGTCAGATCGTGTCTTGCGCCGTTGTCGATGTAGTCGTAGTGGTCAGAGTCGATATAGTCGTCCCACGCCGCGATGTCGAGCACCGAATGTACGGTGTACTCATCAAAGCCGTCGAACCACCCCATCGTGTTCGTTGTGATGAACTGCCGTGGGTCCGCGTGCGGACGAATCGCGCTGATCTGATTCTCGGAATAACTCTTCCATGTATCGCTCACAAAGCGCTTCCAGTCGAGCAGCAGCGCCGGATTCTCGTTGTCCTCGCGCACCGGAATCTGGTCGAAGTCGTTGTACGTCTGGCTCCAGTACGCTGTTGCCCATTGATAGTTCAGGTTGTCGATGGTTCGGTACTTCTTTTTCAGCCACGCGTGGAACTGCGCCTTTGCTTCCGGATCAAACGACGGATTCGCATACTCGTTGTCGAGCTGCCACCCCACAACATTCGGATTATGTCCGAAGCGCTCCGCCATTCGCTCTGCGATATCGTGCGCAAGCTCGCGGTACTTCGCGTCGGCAAATGAAAACTGCTGCCGGTTCCCGTGCTCGTCACGCATGCCGTTCTCATCCACGCGCAGCGTCTCCAAATACTTCTCCGTCAACCACGCCGGGGGACCGGCAGTCGGCGTCCCCAGCACCACGCAGATGTGGTGTTTCGCAGCAAGATCGATCGCGTGCTCCAGCCAGTCAAAGTTGTACTGGCCCTCCGTCGGCTCCATCGTGCTCCAGGCAAACTCGCCCACGCGCACCACATGGATATGCGCCGCTTCCATCCGCGAAAGGTCCGTATCCCATTGCGACTCCGGCCACTGCTCCGGATACCACGACGCGCCCAGCAATACCGGCGGCATATCGGAATAGTTCGTTGCTTGTGCTAATGTAAGCGGTGACAAAATGGCGACAACAGCCACAACAAAAGAAGCAAAACGCATCAAAGCCATCTCCAGCAGAGAGTTATGGACGGACCAGAATGCCCGCCGAACGATATGTTACGCCATTAACTGCTGCTTCGATAACCGGTAGGTCCGGAGTCTCCGTCAGCACCTCAATTTTGCCGTCTATCAGCACCACCGTGTCCTCAGCCTTAGCGCCGCGCAGACTCGGGTTGTAGGCAAATGCCTGCGGAGCAGCCACGCGCTCGGTTCCATGGGGCGTAATCAGCCAGTCGCGCTCCGAATATCCGCACGGGCCGCCCTGGTGGTGCTGTTCGATCTCCTCGGCCGCTCCAACGGCTGCATACGCACGCTGCGCGGCCGCATAAATCTTGCTCGAAGCCTCGCCATTTTTGGTCGCGTGCAGCAGTTCGGCATGAATCTGCGCTGCTGCTTCAAAGGCCGCTGCCAGTTCGCCGGGCAATGCCCCAAAATGTACGAAGCGCGTAATCGACACCACGAGCCCTCGCCGTCGCGCGCATAAATTCAGCATTCCATATCGCTTCAGTACGCCCGCGCGAGGCACTGCATGTTTGTATTTAAAAATGCGCTCATCTGTTCCCATCAGCAGAACCGTCGGCGCAATCCCGCGTCTCCATAACGCGGCAGAAATTCGCGCCGCCATCTCCTGCTCGCTCACGCCTGGAGCCAACTCTTTAAGCACTTCGACCGTTGCTCCGGCAGTCTCACGTCCAAGCGCACGCAGCCGTTCAATCTCCTGCGGCAGCAGCGGAGTCTGCAATCCGGTCAGGTTCACCTGCTTTGCCTCTGGATATGCCGCATCCGCGCATACAACGTCGCCGCCCGTCAGCGCCCGCACGCGGTTCCCCGCGCCATCATGCCAGGGATAGATCACCGGCTCATAGCCCAACCCCGCAAATTCTTCGGCGGCAAGCCGTGCGGCCTCATTGTTCGGAGCCAGATAATATCGCCGTCCGTCGCGCGTCACCAGCAGCGAACACACCGCCGTTTCCGTGCCTTGCGCCACGCGCGCCTCCACCTGTCCGGCCGTGATCCACGCGATATTTCCATGGCGGCTCAGCAGCAGCGCTCCAGCTGCATTCCGGTCCAGAAAGCCTTCAACCCGCTTCAGCTTTTCCTCGATCTCTGCGTTGCGCGTTCCCGCTTCAATACCATCTGAAGCCCGCTGTAACTCCCTGACTGTTTCCGCCATTTCGTTCCGATCTTGAAAGATTAGTCTCCGGTACTCTGATTTTAGAGCAGGGAAGAACTTCGACAACTCGCCTCTCGCAAAGACAGGTGTGTCAGCTTCCGCAACTTCCTGCTGTGCATCCTATGGGACGAACCGTCAGCCGTGCTGCAAGAATCACCAGCGCGATCCACACCAGATCGGCGCCCAGCAGGTGCAGAATCTGCATCGTCAGCGGCGTCAGCAGGGTTAGGTCAGCAACTCCCAGCGCGTATTGCAAGATCAGCAACACCGCCACGCCTGCTGCAAGCCGCCTGTTCATCGCGCTGCGCGCCCCATACACAACCAGTGCCAGCACAAACACGCCTGCGATCAGACTAATCGCTGGATGAAACCACCGGATACGAACCAGCCAATTGCTCTTTGCCGAAAAGTCCTGCACAAGCGCCGCGGCCAGGCTGGTCGCCGGATGCAGCGTGTCTGCCAGCGCCGCTAGTGATCCCGTTACGCCGGTCACGATCACCGCAATCAGTCCGGTTGCAGCCAGGCCCGTGCCTCGCATCTCTACACTCCCGCGCATGAACCCTCGTCCCCGCGACAGGAAATGTGCCGTCAGCCCCAGCGCCGCCAGCATCAGCATGGTATTTGTCAGGTGTAGCGACAAGTACACCGCTCGCGCCGGAGACTCGTTCTGCGCTGTCATGCCCAGCAACACCAGCAGCGCGCCCAGGATCGCTTCGTTCAGAATGAAGATCAGCGAAGCTACTGCGGCGGCGCGCGCCAGATGCCGCTTCGCCGTCCCAAGAAACACCCACGCCAGCAGCCCGATCACCGCCAGCAGCGCAATCCCGCTCGTCGCGCGGTGCGCGTATTCAATGATCGTAGTAATCTGCGGATGCTGCTGTATGATCTCACCGTTGCACAGCGGCCAGTGGTCGCCGCAGCCGTTGCCTGAGCCGGTCGCGCGCACCGCCGCGCCCCACAGAATCACCGCGACATTGTATGCGAGCACGCCCCACGCGTATCCGCGCAGCGCCCGCGAAGGAGTCGCGGCAGGCGTTACAACGGCAGGAGTGGCGAGACTCATAATTAGTAACTCCGCAACCATTCTACGGCG
>JASHRS010000018.1 GCA_030037215.1 Silvibacterium sp.
TGGAAAATATCCGCAAAGCTCGGCGAAATCACACAGCGAAATCCATGGTCCGACAGCGCCCACGCCGCATGCTCGCGCGACGATCCGCAGCCGAAGTTCTTCGCCGTAACCAGAATCTCTGCACCTTTATGTTGCGGGCGGTTCAGCTCAAAATCCTTATCCTGCCGCCAGTCGAAAAACAGGAACTCCCCATATCCCGTGCGCTCAATGCGCTTCAAAAACTGCTTGGGAATAATCTGGTCTGTATCCACGTTTGGACGATCGAGCGGCATCGCCTTCGATGTCAGCTTGCGAAACGATTTCACACCAGCACCTCTTCCTTCCTGAACTCCCATGTCCGCACATCGGTAAAGTGACCCGTGATTGCCGCGGCAGCGGCCATCGCCGGACTCACGAGATGCGTCCGCCCGCCGCGTCCCTGGCGTCCTTCAAAATTTCTGTTGCTTGTCGATGCGCAGCGCTCGCCCGGCTGAAGAATGTCCGGATTCATCCCCAGGCACATCGAGCATCCAGGCTCGCGCCACTCAAACCCCGCCGCGCGGAAAACATGATCCAGCCCCTCTTTCTCCGCCTGCGCCTTCACTGCCTGCGACCCAGGAACCACCATCGCGCGCACATGCGGATGCACCTGGTGCCCCGCAACGACCTTCGCCGCCGCGCGCAGGTCCTCGATGCGCGAGTTCGTGCACGAGCCAATGAACACGCGGTCAATCGCGACCTCTTCAATCGGCGTCCCCGCCTTCAGGTCCATGTATTCAAGCGCGCGCTCAAATCCGCGGCGGTCTGCATCGGACTTCGCAATCGCCGGATCAGGCACCGCATCCGTCACCGGAATCACCATGCCCGGGCTCGTCCCCCACGTCACATAAGGAGCCAGCTCAATCGCCGGAATGATCAGTTCCCGGTCGTACTTCGCGCCCTCATCACTCGCCAGCTTCTTCCACTCGCTTACCGCCTTGTCCCAATCGGCACCCTTCGGAGAGAACTCGCGGCCCTTCAAATACGCAAACGTCGTCTCATCCGGAGCAATCATGCCCGCGCGCGCGCCCGCCTCGATGCTCATGTTGCACACGGTCATCCGGCCTTCCATCGACAGCGACCGGATAGCCGAACCCGCGTACTCAATCACGTATCCGGTCGCGCCGTCAGTGCCGATGCGCCCGATAATTCCAAGCGCGACATCCTTTGCCGTCACTCCTTCGGCCAGCTCGCCCTCGACCGCAATGCGAAACGTCCTCGGCTTCGACTGCGGCAGGCACTGCGTTGCCATCACGTGCTCAACTTCGGATGTCCCAATACCGAAAGCCAGCGCACCAAACGCTCCGTGCGTCGACGTATGCGAATCGCCGCACACGATCGTCATGCCCGGCTTGGTCAATCCAAGCTCTGGCCCGATCACGTGAACAATTCCCTGCTCCTTCGACTGAATGTCGTATAGCGTCACGCCGAAATCCGCGCAGTTCTTCCGCAGTGTATCGATCTGCCGCGCCGCAATCATGTCCTCTATCTTCACGCGCCCTTCAATGGTCGTCGGAACATTGTGGTCGATCGTCGCCACCGTCCGGTCAGGACGCCGCAGCTTCCGGCCCGCCAGCCGCAACCCTTCAAACGCCTGTGGAGACGTCACCTCATGCACCAGGTGCAGATCGATGTACAACAGCGCCGGCTCACCCTCCGGCTCAGCAACCAGATGCGACTCCCAGACTTTCTCAAATAACGTCTTCGGATTCCCCGACATTCCATCTACTCCTAATCCGTGATGCGCCGAAGGCGCGTGCAACCAGAGAAGCCAGTCCCCACGACCAACGGGAATGGCCACGCGAAGCGTGTGCCTGAACGGCTAGTTCATACAGCGTGCATCGCCTGTCGACGATCAATCAGTTCGCTCAGCACCTGATGCACCTGGTTACCCATCTGCTGCGTCGATACGCCCTGCTGCCCGCGCACTAGGTCCGCCGTGCGATAGCCCTGTTCGAGCACCGTGCGCACCGCAGTCTCAACCGCCTGCGCATCCTCTTCCAGCTTGGCCGAGTGCCGCAGCACCATCGCTGCTGTCAGAATCGCGCCCAGCGGATTCGCAATTCCCTTGCCCGCAATATCCGGAGCCGAGCCGTGCACCGGCTCATACAGATTCACCCCGCCGCCAATCGTCGCCGAAGGCAGCATGCCAAGCGATCCGGTAATCACCGCCGCCTCGTCCGACAAAATATCTCCAAACAGATTCTCCGTCAGCACCACATCGAAGTTCCGCGGAGTATTCATTAAGTGCATCGCGCACGCATCCACATACTGGTGCTCCAGCGTCACATCGGGATACTGCGCCGCCAACTCCGTCACCGTCGCGCGCCATAGCTGCGAAACCTCAAGCACGTTCGCCTTGTCCACCGAGGTCAGCTTCTTCCGCCGCGCCTGCGCCAGCTCAAATGCCACACGCGCCACGCGAATCACCTCATCGCGCGTGTATCGCATCGTGTTCCACGCCGCCCCCGCTTCCTGGTCCCAAACTCGCGGCTCGCCAAAGTAAAGGCCGCCGAGCAACTCGCGCACAAACAAAATGTCCGTGCCGGTCACTACCTCCGCCTTCAGCGGAGAATTCTGCGCCAGCGCCGGCCATGCAAACGAAGGCCGCAGATTCGCAAACCCTCCCAGAGCCTTCCGCAATTGCAGCAAACCGGCCTCAGGCCGCTTGTTCGGAGGAAGTGAATTGAATTCATTACCGCCCACCGCGCCCAGCAGCACCGCGTCGCTCTCAAGTGCCAGCTTCAGCGTAGAGTCCGGCAGCGGCGTGCCTTCCTTCTTGATCGCAACGCCTCCAATCAGCGCCTCGCGAATTTCGAAATCATGGCCGCCCATCTCTGCGACCGAACGCAGCACGCGCACCGCTTCATTCGTGACTTCGGGGCCAATTCCGTCTCCGGCGACAACCAGCACCTTCAGCTTCATGCGAAACCCATCTCCAGAAATTTAGTGGCTGCAGAAAAATGCGTCAGTTCGACCGTGCAACCGTTTCGACGATGACCTCGCCAATCAGATCTTCATGGCGCTGGTGGTGCGCAACCAGATTGATCAAATCAAGGTCGTAGATGTTCTTCTTCTTGTCTGCAA
>JASHRS010000019.1 GCA_030037215.1 Silvibacterium sp.
GATAACATTCAGCGCCAGCGCCAGCTTGCGCGTGTATGTGCGGATCGTATCCAGCGTCCCGGGTGCAAGATCAACCGCAGGCAGGACGCATGATGAATCGCCCGAGTGGATCCCGGCCTCTTCGATGTGCTGCATGATGCCGGCAATCACCACGTCCTTCCCGTCGCACAGGGCGTCCACGTCGACTTCCACCGCGTCTTCGAGGAAGTGATCCACCAAAATCGGCCGCTCCTGTGAATACTCCACGGCTTCCTTCATATAGTGCGACACGGCCTCGCTGTCATACGCAATCACCATTGCGCGTCCGCCGAGCACGTACGACGGCCGCACCAGCACTGGATCCCCGATCCGATCCGCGCCTGCCAGTGCTTCTTCAACGCTCGTCGCAATCACACCCGGAGGCTGCGGAATATCCAGCTCCTCCAGCAATTTCCCGAACCGCTTGCGGTCCTCCGCCAGATCAATCGACTCCGGCGACGTCCCGATGATCGGCACGCCCGCGGCCTTCAATCGCAGCGCCAGGTTCAGCGGAGTCTGCCCGCCGAACTGCACAATCATGCCGATCTCCGCTCCGCTCGTTGCCTCATGCTCGTAAATCGCCAGCACATCCTCCAGAGTCAGCGGCTCAAAGTACAACCGGTCGCTCGTGTCGTAATCGGTCGAGACCGTTTCGGGATTGCAATTCACCATGATCGTCTCGTAACCGTCTTCCTTCAGCGCAAACGCCGCATGGCAGCAGCAGTAATCGAACTCAATGCCCTGCCCGATCCTGTTCGGTCCGCTGCCCAGAATAATCACCTTGCGCTTCGCCGTCGGAGGAGCTTCGTCCTCTTCGTCATAAGTCGAATAGAGGTACGGCGTCGAGCTCTCGAACTCCGCCGCGCACGTATCCACGAGCTTGAACACCGGCTTCACGCCGCGCTCATTGCGCAACTCACGCACTTCGGCCACACCGGCATTCGTCGGCTTGCCCCACACCTCGGCAATCCGTTCATCAGAGATGCCCTGCCGCTTCGCCTTGCGCAGCAGCTCCGTCGAGATGCTGTCCAGATTCTCCTTGCCGACCTTTTCAATCGTCTCCGTAATTTCCTTAATGTGATACAGGAACCAAGGGTCCATCGCCGTCATGCGCGCCACTTCGCGCACCGAAAGCCCCTGCCGGAAGGCATAGCGGATATAGCTCAGCCGCTCCGGCTGCGGGGTTACCAGCCGCTGCGTTAGCCTGCGCGGTTCCATCGTCTCAGCGCCGATCTTTTTCCCGGTTTCGAGCGACCGCAACGCCTTCATCAGCGACTCTTTGAACGTCCTTCCAATCGCCATCACCTCGCCCACCGACTTCATCTGCGGTCCAAGGTTCTCATCCGCGCCCGGAAACTTTTCGAACTGCCACTTCGGAATCTTCGTCACCACATAATCGATCGTCGGCTCGAAACACGCCGGCGTCATCTTCGTAATGTCGTTCGGAATCTCATCGAGCGTGTAGCCCACCGCCAGCTTCGCTGCAATCTTCGCAATCGGGAACCCCGTCGCCTTCGAAGCCAGCGCCGACGATCGCGACACGCGCGGATTCATCTCGATGACCGTCATGCGCCCGGTATTCGGATGCACCGCAAACTGCACATTCGATCCACCCGTCTCCACACCAATCTCGCGCATCACACGAATCGCCGCGTCGCGCATCGCCTGGTACTCGCGGTCTGTCAGCGTCTGCGCCGGAGCCACTGTAATCGAGTCGCCCGTGTGCACTCCCATCGGGTCCATGTTCTCAATCGAGCAGATGATGATGACGTTGTCCGCCAAGTCCCGCATCACCTCCAGCTCATATTCCTTCCAGCCCAGCACTGACTCTTCAATCAGGCATTCGTGCACCGGAGAAAGATCGAGCCCACGCGACAGAATCTCCATCAGCTCTTCGCGGTTGTACGCAATGCCACCGCCTGAGCCACCCAGCGTAAACGAAGGCCGAATGATTACCGGAAAACCGATCTTCCCCGCAAACTCCACGCCATCGCGCAAATTGTTCACCAGCGCCGACCGCGGCATGTCCAGCCCAATCCGCGTCATCGCGTCTTTGAACAGCAGCCGGTCTTCGGCCTTCTTGATCGCCTCCAGCTTCGCGCCAATCAGCTCAACACCGTACTTGTCCAGAATCCCTGAATCTGCCAGATCAACCGCAAGATTCAGTGCCGTCTGCCCGCCGACTGTCGGCAGCAGTGCAAACCTTCCGCCGCGGCCTTCCCGCCGCAGCATTTCCGCTTCAATCCGGATAATCTCCTCGACATACTGCACCGTCAGCGGCTCAATATAGGTGCGATCGGCGAGTTCCGGATCGGTCATGATCGTGGCCGGATTCGAATTTACCAGCACCACTTCATAGCCTTCCGACTTCAGCGCCTTGCACGCCTGCGTGCCCGAGTAATCGAACTCCGCCGACTGCCCAATCACAATCGGCCCCGAGCCGATCACCAGAATCTTCGTTATGTCATTCCTGCGTGGCATTCAGTCCCTGCGCCCTTTTATTGATTCTATTTTGCAACCTTCAAAAAAACGGCGGGGTCAAAAGCCCGCCGCTTCAATACCGTCAAATGTGGATATCGTGAAACTTTTCACCCTTTCCACTCCTCCATCAAATTCCGGAAGTCGCGGAACAGATAGTTCGAGTCGTGCGGGCCGGGACTCGCCTCCGGATGATACTGCACGCTGAACAGCGGCAGCGTCCGGTGCCGCAGCCCTTCCAGCGTGTTGTCGTTCAGGTCGATGTGCGTCAGGTCCACTTCACTCGTATTGATCGAGTCCGGATCGACCGCAAAATTATGGTTGTGGCAGGTAATCTCCACCTTGCCCGACTCCATCTGTTTCACCGGATGGTTCCCGCCGTGATGCCCGAACTTCAGCTTGTATGTCTTGCCACCCAGCGCCAGCCCGATCAGTTGATGCCCCAGGCAGATCCCGAAAATCGGCTTGCGCCCAGCCAGTTTGCGAATATTCTCCTGCGCATACGTCACCGGCTCCGGATCGCCCGGCCCGTTCGACAGAAAGATCCCGTCCGGATTCATCGCCAGCACATCTTCCGCCGAAGTCTCCGCCGGAACCACCGTCACCCGGCAACCTTCTTTCGACAGCATGCGCAGAATGTTCTTCTTGATGCC
>JASHRS010000140.1 GCA_030037215.1 Silvibacterium sp.
GCTATAACTCGCTTCAGGCCTTGTTCCGTTCGCAGATGGGCCCGTCTACCTTCCAGGCGGCCTATACTTGGAGCCACTCGATTGGTAACGTCGAGTTGGACAACTCGTCAGGCAGCTTTAACCAGCAGGCCATCACCAACATCTACGACCCGGCGATGGACAAAGGCAACACCAACATCAACCGTCCGAATATCTTCGTAGCCAATGAAGTGCTGTACCTGCCGAAGATGTCTCAGTACAACAACTTCGTGCAGCAGACGGTAGGCGGATGGGAGTTCAACAGCATCGTCACGCTCGCACAAGGAAGTTCGCTGACGGTCGAAACGAACGGCATTTCGGGAGCGTCAGTAGCGCCGAACGCATTGCCTAATACTCCGGCAGTACCCAGCGGACTGAGCGCGCTGGTCGGAACCGGGTACGACGGAAACCTGCGGCCATTGGTAACCAACACGGGCTGCAATACGGGAAGAAGCGGGAATCAGATTCTGAACGTAAACCACTTCGCTCTGCTTGGTTATGTTCTGGGAACTTTCCCTGCCAACATCGAGTCACGCGGCTCATGCTATGGTTCCCCGAACACAAACATGGATGCCCAGCTGGCAAAGAACTGGTACATCAAAGAGAAGTACCGGATCAAGTTCAGCATGGACTTCTTCAACATCTTCAACCATCCGAACTTCAATAGCGGCAACCTTGAAGGCTCGGCGTACAATCCGAACGATCCGGTATACTGCGGCGGCGCGACGGCAACGAGCGGCACACCGTGTAGCCCGACGAACAACGTAATCACGGGCGAAGCATCGGGTCCCGGCAGCACCGCGTGGACTGCTCCAGGTGGTTTTGGTCAGGCAAGCGCGGTAAACCCGGCCCGCGAACTACAGTACACTTTGAGGTTCACTTTCTAGCCTCAAACGTAATCCCGTAAACCTAAGCGGCGGACTTGATAATTCGAGTTCCGCCGCTTACTCTTTGTAGAGAATTGGGCTTTCCCTCCGGTGCACCGCCACTCCAAACAATCGAAGGATTTTCTTGAGCATGCGGATTTACTGTTGCTCCGCGATAGCATTTCCGGAATTACTGTAGACCGAAGCGACGAACCTGAAGTCAACGCGACCAGCAGGTTAGCGTTGACCCTGCACATCATGAAAAGGCCACACTATTTCCGGAAATGCCGTAAAGCCGCCGGCGCAGCCAGTCTGCTGGCTTTGGCGTTAACGTTTTTCCCTACCGCTAATGCTCAACCTTCACGGCAGCACCCTCAGGCAGCGCAAACACCCGCCGAGTCCCCGCAGAATGCCGACCAGTCAGAGCTTACAAAGCGTATTCTTGCAGCCGAAAATGTCCGTAAATCCGGCGATCCCGCCGCCATAGCTCATGCAAACCGTCTGCTGATTGCCTCTGCGCTGCAAGCTATGGCGCGCCTGCGCGTGGCCGAGTCGTCGCCGGCACAGTCCGTCGAGCTCTTCCATACCTCTTTGCAGTTTGAGGATGTTCCATCGGTTCGTCTTGAACTCGCAAAGAGCAGCCTTATGGCCAGCCAGCCGGACCAGGCCATCGCCGAAGCACAAAAGGTTATCGCCGCCGAACCGGACAATGCGGAGGCATATATCCTGCTGGGAAGGGCACTGAGCAGCAAGCAGGAATACGTAAAGGCAGCCGAGGCCATTGCCCACGCTGAACAGATTCATCCTTCGATCGAGATCCTCTATTCAGAAGCAATCTGCTGGCTGTCGGTTAACAACGCCGAAGGCCGGCAAAAGGCGGAAGCCGTCTTTGCCGAGATGAAAGAGATGGCCGGAGACAGCGGCTCGCTGCATGTGCTGATAGGGCGCGCCTACCGCGATGCCAGCATGATGCAGGACGCCATTCGCGAGTTCAAGCGGGCAATCGAATTGGATACAACCACCCCGCACGCGCACTATTTTCTCGGTCTTGCTTACCTCGCTATGAATGACTGGAAGCCTCTGCCGGAGGTTCAGGCCGAGTTCGAAAAGGAGATACAGTACCACCCCAAAGATTTCCTCGCCAACTACATGCTCGGTTTTCTGGCTTCAGAGAATCGTCAGTATCCTGCGGCGGAAAAATATCTCAAGACTGCCGCTGATCTGAACCCCACCTCGCCCGACCCGCCGCTCTATCTCGGCCTGAACGCCTTTGCCCAGGAGAACTACCCATACGCCGAGCAGGAATTGCGCAAGGCAGTTGAGCTGACCGGTACAGATGAATCCCGTGCCAATTACCAGATTCGCCGCGCCTATGTCGATCTCGCGCGCATTCTCGCCCGCGAGGGCAACGAAAAGGAGAGCGACGCCTTTGTCGCCAAGGCCCGCGATCTCGAAAACAAGGTCATGATCGACACGCAGCAGCAGACCACGGCGCTCCTCATGTCCGAAGGGGCCAACACATCCGCGGTCGCCGCGCTTGTTCCCCTCGACAAGCAGCAGGAGAATGAGTCGGCTCCCATCGGCAAAGGCGACGCCAATATCACAGCGCCCGTAAACGCTATGGCGCTCGACAAGGCTAACCTCACAGCAAGCCAGCGCGCGACGGCCGAGAAAGAAGACAGCCTGCTGCGGCCCATCCTTGGCCAGAGTTACAGCGATCTCGCTACTGCCGAGGCCATCCAGCACGACTACACTGCGGCCCTCACTCACTACCAGGCCGCTGAGGAATGGGCTCCTGACACCCCCGATCTGGAGAAGAACCTCGGCCAGGCTGCCTTCCGCGCCGACAATTATCCAGAAGCCGTCCGCGGTCTTTCTCAGGCCGTCAAGCAAAACCCCGACTCGCCTGCTCTCCGTGCCATGCTCGGCATGGCCTACTTCGAGATGCAGCAATACGGCGACGCGGCCACAGCCTTCTATCCGCTTGGCGAGGCCGGCATGCGCGATCCGACCGTTGGCTATGCCTGGGCCGCATCGCTGGCCAAAGCTGGCGATCTCAAGCACGCAACCGAGGTCCTTGAGACATACCAGAGCAGCGCGTCATTATCTAACGAGGGCCTGCTGCTCGTCGGTCAGCTCTGGACGGAAATCGGCGACTACGACCGCGCCATCGCCACGCTGCGCCAGATTCTCGCCTCTGATCCTTCCTTCTCGAAGGTGCACTACAACATCGCGCTTGCCGACATGCACGCCGAAAAGTGGGACGACGCCCGCACCGAGCTGAGCGCCGAGCTGGCCGTCTCACCCGCCGACCCCGACGCCATGTATGACCTCGGCTTCGTCGACCTCCAGGAATCGCGGAACGACGACGCCATGAAGCTCTTCGAGCAGGTCGTTGCCGCGCATCCCGACTACGCCAATGCCCAATATGAGCTCGGCAAGCTGCTCATGGACAAGGGCCAGTATCAGGACGCTGTCCCTCATCTCGAGGCTGCCGAGCGCATCAGCCCCGACAAGGACTATATCCACTACCAGCTCCAGGCCGCGTATCGCAAGCTCGCGCGTCCCGCCGACGCCGACCGCGAGCTGGCCCTCTATCAGCAGCTCAAGGCCAAATCGCGCGCCGAGGCTCAAACCTTCATCGATCAGCGGAGTCAGCAGAAACCATAATGGCGCCATTCCGAGAAGTCCTACGTTCCCTTGTCGTCTCAGCTCTGTGCGCCAGCCTCCTGCAGGCTCAGGAGGGTCATCCGCCGCCGGTTCCGCCGCCGCCCGGTGCCAGGTCCGCCGTATGCAGCGACCGCCCCATTCCGCAGCTTGTCGACATTACCGAGCAGGCCGGCATTCACTTCAAGCACGACTCCGATCCATCCAAGAAGTACATCGTCGAGTCGATGAGCGGCGGCGTCATCCTCATCGACTACAACCGCGACGGCTGGCCCGACATTTATTTCACCAACGCGCCCACCGTGGCGCAGGCCGTCAAGGATCCCAAAAACCTCGACGGCGTTCGCGGTGCGCTCTACCGCAACAACCACGACGGCACATTTACGGATGTGACCGCGCAGTCCGGCCTCGACAAGCCCTGTTTCACCATGGGCGGAGCCGTCGGCGACTATAACAACGACGGCTGGCCCGACCTCTATCTCACCTGCCTCGGCGGAAACATCCTCTACCGCAATAACGGCGACGGAACCTTCACCGACGTCACCGCCAAGGCCGGCGTTGCCGACGGACGCTGGTCCACTGGCGCAGCCTTCGGCGACTACGACGGCGACGGCTATCTCGACCTCATGGTCACAAATTACGTCGACTTCCACCTCGATGATCTGCCCGGCTTCGGCAGCGCGCCGTACTGCAAGTACCGCGGCATCGACGTGCAGTGCGGTCCACGCGGCCTGCGCGGCGCGGGCGACTCGCTCTTCCACAACAATGGCGACGGAACCTTC
>JASHRS010000141.1 GCA_030037215.1 Silvibacterium sp.
GACCGCGCGACCGAACTGCTGCTTTTCCTGCTGCCGCATTACATTCGCGAGGGCAAGAGCTATCTCACTATCGCCTTCGGCTGCACCGGTGGTCAGCATCGCTCCGTCATGATCGCTGAGGAGATACGCCGCCGCCTTGCCGACCGCGGCTACCAGGCCAAGACCGCGCACCGCGACATGCCTCGCTGAACCTGGCACTCGCCCGGACGGTGAGTCGCCGCTGTAAAATAACTGGATGGCCTCGCAATCCCGGCAAGTTTCTGTGCTCTACTGCCACCGAAAGCAGGGTTGCGAATGAAGCGTGCGGGCCGCCTGTTGCACTATGCCCGCCGCTACTGGTGGCAGGCGCTGGCTGCTGTTGTCCTTGCAGCGGGAGTCGGCCTATTCGACGCCTTCCGCATCCTGCTCATCACGCCCATCTTCGACAACGTACTGCATCCCGGGGCGAACCACACGCAGCTCGATATGGCATCGCGCTTCGGTCTCCGCTATCACATCAATCTCGACCGGCTCGTCCCGTCGCATTTTCACAATGACTGGACTGTGGTTGCCATCCTCTTCATCGGATCTACGCTGCTCAAGGGCATCTGCGACTACGCGGGCACATATCTCGCTAACTACGCCGGCTTTGGCATGATCACTGATCTCCGCGACGATCTCTATGAAGCCATCCTGCGCCGCTCAGTTTCTTTCTTTCAGAAGCATGCCACTGGAACCCTCCTTTCCGCTCTCATCAATGACATCGAGCGCGTCCAGTACGCCATGGCCTCGGTGCTCTCCGATTTTCTCCAGCAGGTCTTCACGCTCATCTTCATGATCGGCGTTGTGATCACGCTAGGCGGCAAACTCGCATGGGTCCTGCTCATCTTTGTCCCTGTTGTCATAGGCTCGATCCGCCGCATTGGCCGTGGCGTGCGCCGCACCACGCGCAAGGGTCAGGACAAGCTTGCCGAAATCCAGAACATCCTTCACGAGACCATCACCGGCAACCCCATCGTCAAAGCCTTCAATATGGAGTTCTGGGAACTGCTGCGCTTCCGTCAGGCAGCGCGGCGTCTCTTCCGTGCCAATCTCAGCTCTGTGCGCGCGCAGGCCATCAGTTCGCCGCTCATGGACCTCATCGGAGCCATCGCCATCGCCGGTCTTCTGCTGCTTGGTCGCGGAGCCATCAGCAGCCATGCCATGACCACAGGCATGTTCTTCACCTTCATAGTGGCGCTCTTCAAGCTTTACGATCCCGTCCGCAAGTTTGCGACGTACTACAACAGCTTCCAGCAGGCTGTCGGAGCCTCGTCCGCTATCTTTGACTTCATGGACGACCAGGACCCCATCCTCGAAAAAAGGCATCCATACACCCTCAAGGGTTTCCGCGACAGCATCCGTATGGAAGACGTTGGCTTCGCCTACAGCACCACCGAAGGCGAAAAAGAGGTGTTGCACAACATCAATCTCGAAATCCGCCAGGGAGAAGTGGTCGCGCTCGTTGGCCCTAGCGGAGCCGGCAAGTCCACCCTCGTCAACCTCATTCCGCGCTTCTTTGACGTGACTTCAGGCCGCGTCCTTATCGACGGACACGACCTGCGCGATGTTAGCCTCAAATCCTTGCGCGAGCAGATCGGCAAAGTTACACAGGAGACCATCCTTTTCAACGATACCGTCCGCAACAATATCGCCTACGGCCAGCCGGACGTCCCTTTCTCACGTGTTGTCGATGCCGCAAAAGCCGCGCTCGCGCATGATTTCATCGAGCGCATGCCTGAGGGCTACGACACGATCATCGGGGAGAAAGGATTTCGACTCTCCGGCGGAGAGCGCCAGCGTCTCGCCATCGCTCGCGCCATCCTCAAAAATGCTCCCGTCCTGATCCTGGATGAAGCCACTTCCGCGCTCGACGCCGAAAGCGAGGCGCTCGTCCAAGGTGCGCTTAGC
Source organism: Silvibacterium sp. (assembly GCA_030037215.1). Lineage (GTDB taxonomy): Bacteria > Acidobacteriota > Terriglobia > Terriglobales > Acidobacteriaceae > Silvibacterium. The sequence continues at coordinate 1,930 of JASHRS010000141.1, forward strand.
AACCTCATGGTCGGCCGTACGGTTGTCGTGATTGCGCATCGTCTCTCAACCATACGCCGCGCCAATCGTATCGCCGTTCTCGAAGACGGACGCATCACTGCCGTCGGCTGTCACGAAGAACTGCTCCGCATATCTCCCACTTATCAGAAGCTCTACAAGCTGCAATTCATGGACGCGCCGGAATTGGATCTCCATGAAACCGCGCTAACCGGAAAGGCCGACGCATGACCGCCCCTGCAATAGTTCCCAAATCAGCTCCCGCAACGGCTGTCGTCCGTTCTATGACCGGCTTTGCACGCGTATCCGGCCGAATCTCAGACGTGCTCGGTTTTACCCTCAGCCTCAAGAGCGTGAACCACCGCTTTCTCGATTTGCACATGCGCCTGCCAATCGGCACCGATGCGCTTGAAATGCAGCTTCGCCGCCTTCTCAAGCAGCAGCTCGTGCGCGGACACATTGAAGTTACGCTCACTCTCGATCGCGGGCAGCGGAGCGATGCTGGCTACGATGCGGAGCTGGTCGCGCAGTACATCACAGCCTTCCGTAAGATCGCCGAGAACTATGGTCTGAACTGCGAGCCCGATCTGAACGCAATCTTCCGGCTGCCCGGTGTCTTCGCAACCGATGGACGCTCCGCTGCCAATGGTTTCGAGCGCGGTTCCGACGAAGAAATGCAGGCCATTGAGGCTGCCGTTCTTCGGGAAATTGAACCGCTGGTTGCTTCCTTGAATGCCATGCGCGCTCAGGAAGGGGAACTGCTTGCAAAGGGGCTCATCGCTGGTCTCGATCGCCTCCGCGCGCTCGTCGATGAGGTCGCTGGCCTGCGCGAAGATGTGCAGCAGGCATACTTTGACCGCCTCAGCCAGCGCCTAACCGCCATGCTTGAGGGCTCTTTTGACCGCGACCGCGTTCTTCAGGAAGCCGCATTGATTGCTGAGCGCAGCGATGTGGACGAAGAAATCGAGCGTCTGCGCACGCACATCGACCATTTCCGCGCCATGCTGGGAAGCGGCGGCGAAATTGGCAAAAAACTCGACTTCCTGATGCAGGAGATGAACCGCGAAGCCAACACGCTGCTTTCTAAAACCGGAGGAGTTGCCGGAAATGGTCCACGCATTACCGAACTCGGCCTCAGCATGAAGTCTGAAATCGAAAAACTGCGCGAACAGGTTCAGAATCTGGAATAAAGAAAGTCAACCGAATGCTTGCTTTAGAAACTCAAGCAAATTTTACTTTCCATTTGTAAGGTTAAGGAGACGATCAACGCTTGGCCGGTATCCTCTTTCTAATCTCAGCGCCCTCCGGTTCGGGCAAATCCACTCTCGTAAACCAGCTCCGTTCGCTGGTCAAAAACCTTGAGTTCTCTGTTTCATGGACCACGCGTCCGCCACGCGGCTCCGAGCAGGAAGCGCGCGAATACCACTTCATTACGCGCGAGCACTTCCAGCAGATGATCGATGCCGGCGAGTTCCTCGAGTACGCCGATGTCTTCGGCAACTATTACGGTACGGCACGCAACTCGCTTACCAGCGCCTTCAGCAAAGGCAAAGACCTGCTGCTCGACATCGACGTGCAGGGTGCCGCGCAGGTCCGCGCCAAAATGCCCGACGCCGTCAACATTTTCCTCATGCCCCCGTCGCCCGAGATTCTTGCCACCCGTCTCCGCAACCGCAGCCGGGCCGAAGGTTCTGTGCAGGAAGAGGTTATCGCACGCCGCCTCGCCAGGGCTCGACAGGAGATTGAGAATTACAGAGAATACGGCTATATTCTCGTCAACGATGTCCTCGACCGCGCGGTCGAGGAAATGGCAGCCATCGTCGCCGCCGAACGCATCGCCCGGTCAGGCGGACCTGCCAGCCCGCAGGACAGGGAACTGCTGGCAATAGCCGAGCGATGCAGGCAGCAGAATTCTGAAGCCCGGATTCAACCCGTGCTTCAGGCGTTTGGAGTCACAAAACCCGGGACGAATGAAAAATAGGCCCGGACAGAGAAGATTTCTTTAGGGAGAAGCCATGAGTGTTGAGCAGGAGTTCGACAGCAATTTCCGCTATGTCATGGTTGCCGCGCGCCGCGCACGGCAGCTTCAGAACGGTTCCCCCGCGCTGGTCGCGTCCCGCTCCGCAAAAGCCTGCAAGGTTGCGCAGGACGAAATCGCTGCCGGCAAGGTCGGCTATATAAAGAAGGAAACCCAGGTTCTCAAGCCTGAGGTCGCCGCACCTGAAATTCCGAAATTCGCAATCTCATAGCGCTACAGAATTGCCATTCCCGACCAAAGGGAGGGCTGCAAAAGAAATCGCAGGGAAGGCGCCGGAGGTGCGTATGCCGCGCGGCCAGCGCTCTCGTAAAATATCCTTATGAAGGTCACGGTCGGGGTTTCTGGTGGAATCGCCGCATACAAGGCGGCAGAACTGGTGCGCGCGCTCCAGCAGCATGCGCTCGACGTTCATGTTGTCATGACGGAAGCAGCAAAGCAGTTCATCCAGCCGCTGACCTTTGCCTCGCTCACTGGCCATAAAGTCATTTCCAGTCTCTGGGCCGAGGCAGGCGAAAGTTCTGAAGCCAGCCTCGCCTCCGCTATCGAGCACATCGAAGCCGCGCAGACTACCGACGCGCTCGTCGTCGC
>JASHRS010000142.1 GCA_030037215.1 Silvibacterium sp.
TTTCCGCAGGCCGCGGCGTGTTTCGAGAACATCGAGGGCGATATTCAGATTCCCGATCATCCGCTGGTGCGCGAGGTGATGAAGGATGTGCTGAACGAGGCGATGGACCTTGCGGGGTTGATCGATGTAATCGATGCGATGCACTCGGGGCACATTCAGTGCCTGGCTGTTGATACGACGACACCATCGGTGTTTGCACACGAGATTCTGAATGCCGGCCCGTATGCGTTTCTCGATGATGCCCCGCTTGAGGAGCGGCGCGCACGTGCGGTCGCAATGCGCGGGGTACTTCCGGATGTAACTCTGGGCGAAGCGGGACGGCTCGATCCAAAGGCTATTGCGGAGGTGCGCGCGCAAGTGCGGCCCGATCCTCGCGATGAGCATGAGCTGCACGATCTGTTGTGCTCGATGGTGGTGGTTCCTGCGGAAACGGCAGAGTGGGCTGAGTGGTTTGAACTTCTGGCGCGGCAAGGGCGCGCGGTGATTGCATCTATTGATGCGCGCGGGTACTGGGTTGCAGCGGAGCGCGTGGAGGAGGTTCGGCTGTTGTGGTCCTCTGCAGTGTTTGCCGCAGAGACTGCGAGTGTTCCAGCTACGCTGACGTCCGCGGAAGATGTCTTGCGTAAGATGCTGCAGGGCTGGCTGGGCATCCTGGGGCCGGTGACTTCGCGCGAGCTGGCGACGCGGCTGGGTGTTCCCGTTGGCGAAGTATGGAAGCAGATGCTTCGACTGGAGATATCGGGGACAATTCTGCGCGGTGTATTTGAAGCTGCACCGTCTGCGGCTCTAATGACCGATGAGGATGTGGAGTGGTGCGAGCGGCGTTTGCTGCAGCGAATTCACAAGGCGACACTGCACTCGTTGCGCAAGCAGGTTGAGCCGGTAACTCCGGCGGTGTATATGCGCTTCGTGCTGGACTGGCAGCATCTGGGCGCTCAGCGGCAGTTGACGGGCGAGGGTGGGTTACTGGAGGCGATTCGAGGGCTCGAAGGATTTGAAGCCCCAGCGGTGGAGTGGGAGCGGTCACTTTTACCGCAGCGCGTTGCAAACTACGATCCGCGCTGGCTGGATACGTTGACGCTGACGGGCGTAGTCGGGTGGGGCAGGATTTCGCCGCATCCGGCGTTTGCGGCAGTCGAGAGCGGCGGCCCAAAGCGAATTGTGCCGACGGGAATGGCTCCGATCACGTTTTTTATGCGCGAGGATGCGCTTTGGATGGATTTATGCCTGGCGCAGCGCGAGATTCCGGAGGCGAATTTGACGGCATCGCTGAGCGATCTCGCCAACAAGGCGCGGAGTTATCTCGGGGAGCGCGGCGCAATGTTTCCGGGCGATCTGGCGCGGGTACTGGGAGCGTCGACTGATGACGTAAGCCGCGCGTTGTGGGAACTAGTAGCTGCGGGGCTGGTGACGGCAGATGGTTTCGACAGTCTGCGTGTGCTCGTTGATCCGAAGCGAAAGCAGATGTTTGCATCGCCGGTGCGCGTTCGAGCTACAACGCGGCCTTCGGCGGGGCGCTGGAGCATGATGCGTGGGCCGGATAAGGCAGAACAGTCCGCAGCGTGGCGTGAGGCTGCGATTGAAAGGGCGTGCCATGTGCTGCTACGGCGGTACGGCGTCGTCTTCCGCGATTTGATGGAGCGCGAGACGACGATGCCGAAGTGGCGCGAACTGGTGGGGATGTTCCGGCGGCTGGAGGCGCGCGGCACGGTACGCGGGGGAAGGTTTGTTTCCGGCCTCGGAGGCGAGCAGTTTGCGCTGCCGGAAGCGGTGGAGACGCTGCGGGCAATGCGCGGACGCGGCTTTATAGCAGGTAGCATTACATATTCAGCGGCTGATCCGATGAATCTGATAGGGATTGTGATTCCGGGTGAACGCGAGGCTGCGGTTCCGGGGAAAACTGTAACTTACCCGATTCCAAATACTGTTCCTGAACAGAAGACTGAAGAAACGGCGTCTGTGTCGGCTGAGAAGCTGCCGTTTGCTGCGGTCATGGAAGGCGGTGCGCTTGCCTGAGCAGCCGCAGCCGCTAATCGAGGGTGAGGATTATGTACTGGAGGGGCCGTACATGGTGTTTACGGCCGCATACCATCTGAAGCGTGGATATTGCTGCGAGTCAGGGTGCAGAAATTGTCCGTGGCGCGAGGGCAGCAAGTCAGCCGGTCAGCAAGCCAGCTCTAAGCAATCCAACGACAGCCAAGCTTAATTCCCTGACCCTGGCTTCTGCGTCTCTGCTGCGGGTGTGATTGTTGCTGTCGTCGCTGGCGGGTGAATCAGGATTGCTGTGCGCGGGAAGCTGAAGCTTCCCGCGGTGTCGTCGATGACGTTGATCTGGCAGGTGTACTGTCCGGGTTTGAGGCCGGCAAGAGGCACGTCGAACTGGAAGGCGACAGCGTTGCGCTTGGGCTCATTTACCTCCGTGGCCTTCACCAGGGGTGTTTCAAAGGCCTTCGTGCCGTTGTTGAGAAATTCAATGCTGGTCAGCACGTTGGCCTTCGGTTTTTGATCGGGTGAGTAAACCTCGTAGAGAAAGTAAAGATGCTGATCCTGGCGGAAAACGTGCGGCAGGTTGGGCACGAGTTCTTCGCCATCGTGCACCAGAGGATTGTCGTCATGTTTGGGCGCGGGGATGCGCTGGCTAGCGAGCATGATTGAGCTCATTTTCAGCGGCCGCTTGCGCAGGTCGGGGACGTTGATGTCGGCCTCGAAGGAACCCATGCGCCCGGTTTCGTTTTCGCGAACGACAAATTTCAGGTGGTATTTGCCGATGGGCAGGTTGAATCCCGTGGAATACTGCACGTTCTTCTGGCGCACCTGCTGCGACTGATCGATGTTGAGCTTGACGGTCTGGCGGGCCTGTCCAATGACATGTCCGGCTGCGTCTTTGACTTCGCCGATGATGTCGAGCGTGGCTTTGTCCTTGTCGCCCCCTTTGACAAATGGGATCTGCGAGCCGGGCACGACAAGCGAGACAGGGATGTAGTAATGCGTGTCGTCGGTGCGGAAGTACCAGGCCGCGAGATAGACGGCCATGTCGGTTGCGGGCAGATCGCTGGCGAGCTGGTCCTCAAGCTGCTGCTCGCGGTCGTCTTTATTGGAGTGTTTGTAATCAGCGGGCGCGTAGTAGCCGGGACGGTATTCGAGCTTGACGTTGGAATGATTGATTTTGATGGTGAGCCGGCGGTAGCGGCCGTCGCGATGCGGATCGGTGGAGCGGAAGCCGAGCACATAATAAGCCGAGGTGTCGTGCTGGATGCGCTCAAAGGCCGGTGAAAAATCGTTGGTATCGAAAAAGGCCTTACCGCCGGTATCGGATGAAAGCGTGGCCATGACTTCCTGCGTGTTGAAGTTGGCATCGAGATTGTTCTGCAGCGAAGTCCCATTGTAGCCGTTGGCTCCGCGGAGGCTGCCGGTAGAGGCGTCGCCGAGAGGCGAGATGGCTTCGAGGCCACGTGAGTCGACGCTGTAGATGGAAAGATCGGCGCGCACAGCGGCGTTGATGGCGGAGCGCAACGAGGCCTGATTTTCGATGCCGTCGCGCTGGATGCCCCCGGAGAAGTAGAGCATGGATTTCTTCTGGTTAATGCCAGCGAGCGATTTGGAGATGGCGGCAATGGCGAAGAGTTCACGGTCGGTGTTGAGATCGTTGTATTCACTCTCGTCGGGCGTGAAGGCGGTTGCATCTTCAACCTGGTTGGTGGTGCTGGTCGCTCCGGGAGCAAAGCCCTGTGCCGATGCGCCGGAATAACTGTTTACGGCATTGAGCAGCAGTTGTTTGTTCTGGGTGAAGTCCTGATCGACTGAGAGATCGGTGTCGAGTGAGACGACTGCGACGATGTCGGCGGGCTGCATCTGCTTGTTGATGTAATTGCGAGCTGCGTCCTGCGAGCGCTCGATGTCCTCGGGTTGCATGGAGGTGAGGTCGAAGAAGAGCACGATGAGGCGGTGGTCACGCAGCTCTTCCGGGCGGGCGACTCCGGTTTTTGCGTTGAAGATGCTGCCGGTCTGCCCGCTGATGGTCGCTTCGTTGAGCGGCGCGGCTTCATCGACACTCTCGAAGTCAAAGGTGGAGATATGCTGCGGCTTGCCATTTTCGAGGATGGTGAAATCTCCTGCTTTGAGCCCGCGGACGATCTCGCCGGTCTTCTTGTCGCGCACGACAACGTTGGTAAGCACCAGATCACTGTTGACTTGGAAGGTATATGTCGGCTGGGCAGGCGTGGAGTCCTGTGCGTGCGCGGCAAGAATGGTCAACGGGAGCACGAATGCGAGGGCGAGACTTGTTGTTTTCATAACAGCCTCTCAGAAACGATAGCGCGCCATGAAGGTGAACTGGCGCATGGCTGCGGCTGAGGTAACTTCGCCGTAGGTTCCAGAGCCGAGTGTGCTGTCCACACCTGAATATTGGACGGTATTGAAGAAGTTGTCTATTGTGGCGCGGACTTCGAGGGTTTTCATTTCGCCGAAGCGATGAGTTTTCGAGAGCGAGACGTTGTCAGTAATCGTGCCGGGGCCGGGGATGGAATAGCGCGAGGCAGTGCCGTAGGTTCCGGCCGGGGTGGCAAAGGCCGCCTTGTTGAACCAGTTGTCGAGCGAGCCTCCGCCCTGTGTAAGCGAGACGCCAGGAACGCGGTCAGGGCGCAAGGAGCCAGTGCTGCCGCGGGCAACGTCGAGGATGGCAGCTTCATAGTTCGGCGTAAGCGGGTTTCCAGTGGCAAAGCTAAAGGTTCCGGAGATGGAGAGACCATTGAGCGCCGAGGAGAGGAAATTACCGCTGGTGAGGTAATGCCTATCGGGGCCAAAGGGCAGCTCGTAGACGAAGTCGCCGCTGACCTGGTGGCGAACGTCAAAGCTGGAGTTGGATTCCTCGGCGAGCAGGTTTTGCCAGTTCTGCGCAATCCCTCCTGCGGAGGTTCCCCCATTGCCGCCGATCGAGGTTGCGTTATCGATAGAGTGCGAGTAGTGATAGGTTGCGCCGAGGGCAATTCCATCCTGCATGCGCTTGCGCAGCCGCACCGCGAGTGCGTTGAAGTTGGAAAAGGCTACATCGTTCTCATAGTTGTAGAGGACGCCGCTGAGCGATTCGGTTGCCGTGCGGCCGGGTGCGTCGACGATATCGAGCCGCGTTCCCTTCGACCCGTTGTAGCCGACGTTGAGAACGATGCCCAGCGGGAAGGTGTGCTGAATGTCGAGGAACCAGACCTGAACATAGGGCAGCCGGTAGTTTTTGTTGACGGAGTAGTTGCCTTCCGCCTGTGGAGCGGGGAAGCCATCCTCCAGCGTGACGATGGGCGTGACGCCGCTGGTATTTTCGTTGGTCTGGACGTCGGCATATGGAGGCTGGAATGCGAAGTCTTGCACAAACTTCACATACTGGCCGTTGGTGTAGTTGATGCCAAAGCCGGTGCGGACGACCCAATCGTGAATGGGGGACCAGGCAATGCCGATGCGCGGCGAGAAGTCGGTCTTTTCCGGATAGACGAGTGTACGCGGAAATTTTCCGGTATAGGGGCCAATGGAATTGGGTGTTACGGTTGCGACCTTAGCGAAGTTGTCGCCGACATCAAGCGTGGCGAGGCGGTCATATTTCTCTGAGTAAGGCGAGAAGTATTCGTAGCGCAAGCCGTAGTTGATGGTCAGATTGGCCAGCGCGTGCCAGTCGTCGAGCCCGTAAGCGTCGATGATGTTTTCGCGTAAGTACGATTTTTGATATGGAGCCTGCAGGCTGGTCTGCTGCGGCATGCCCAACAGAAGATCGGCGAGCGACGAGCCGGTCGTGGCTTCGCCGGTAGGGATATTGGGATTGGTTCCCGGCGCTTCAGTGTAAAGACCGGTGAAGGTATAGGTTCCAGTGGAGTTGGTTTCGCCGAGCAAATCGTTATGGACGCGGTGAACATCGGCACCGAAGCGGAAATTGTGCTTCTGATGGATCCATCCGAAAGTATCGGAGAGAGCGATGGTCTGGTTGATCGAGAACCTCGGCTGTTGCTCGCTGATGCTGGTGAACTGATTGAGGGTGATGTTAGGCAGACCGTAGAGCAGCGGATCAGAGGGCAGGCCGTTCAGGCCGATCTGGCTGGCGATGTCGGTAATGCCGGTGAAATAGTTCGTGGCTTGAGAATTGCTGCGGTTCCAGTTGAGATTGAGGCTGTTGTTGAGGTGGTTTTTGCTGATGGAGTAGCCAAGCGCTACCGAGTAGCTGTGGCTCTGCGATTTGCCGCCGAGCTCCGGAAAGATGTTGAGACTATCGCTGGCAGAATCACTGTAGTTGAAGTTGACATTGAGGTTCTGGTGCAGTCCCTGGCTGCTTTGCCCCATTGCCCTGCGGATGAAGTTGCCGAGAGCTGCATTGTTGCCTCCACTGCCGAAGTTATGGATGAAGCGTGCGCCGATCATGGTCGTGTTGGTCTCAGCGGTTGTGATTTCGCGATAATTCTGGAACGCACCGGGCAGGTTGGCCTGCGGGATATAGTTCAACAACTTTGTGGCCTGCGCAGAGAGGCATTGGGCGGGGATGGTGTTGTCCGGGAAGGGTTGACCGGCGTTGGGATCGCCGGGATAGCAGCCGGGATCATAGATAGTGATGGGATGGCCGCTCTGTGTGGTCAGGTCCTGAAGGTTGCCGGTACGCTCGGCGATGGTTGGTACGGTTCCGTATTCGTTAAACGGCGAAGAAGAGCGCTCGCCGCGGAGCATGAGGAAGATGAAATCGTGCGTGTCGTGCTCGATGAGGTGCGGAATGTAAGGCACGCCGAGGAGAGTTGCGCCAAAGCTGTTAGAGGCATAGGCGGGCTGGTTGATCTGCTCGCCGCGAATCGAGAAGGGCTCGGCATTAAGCGCGGAATTGCCGCCGTTCCAGTAAATCGCTCCATGCGGCTGGTTGGGGTTGAAGTTGCGGAAGTTGCCGCGTCCGCCAAAGCCGCCGCGTCCTCCTCCTCCGCCCCCGAATCCACCGCGCCCACCTCCACCGCCAAATCCTCCGCGTCCGCCACCTCCACCTCCACCGCCACCACCTCCACCACCACCGCCACCGGGGCCACCCATTTCGTCGGGACCGCCTGCTTCGAGCGGTCTTTGGCTTAGATCGAGCTCTGCGAGCGGGCTTGTATAGCCGGTTTGTCCGGCGACGGCGACAGATTCACCGGAAGAGAGATCGCTGCTGTTGGCAAGCGATGGGAGCTGGGATTCTGCCCCTGAGCCGTTCCCCGTTGCCGCTGCGATGAGATCGGACGCAGCCGAAGTAAGCGAGAGGCTCTGCGTGCCCCGTCCTGTGTACTGGCTGGCTTGTTGCGCGCGCTCCTCTTGCTGCTCCTGCTGCTCGGCACGTGAGGCGAGGATAAGCGTGAAGTCTACCTGGGGATTATGCGAACTTGCGTTGAGTACAGCCACCTGTGTGGTTGTAGCGAAGGCAGCGAGTTCGGCGCGGACAACATAGCGGCCATTGCGGGGGATGGTCATGCTATAGGCGCCATCGGTGCCGGTGGCAGTGAAATATTTCTTTCCCGTCAGGTTGTCCATCGCCGTAATGCTGACGCCGGGCAGGGGAATGCTTCCGGACTTTACGCTGCCGTGGATGGTGCCTCCGCTTTCGGCAGGCGCGGTGGGTGCGGACGGGGTTGCAGCGGGAGCCGGGGCCGTCGCTTGCGCTGTTGCCTGAGCATGGAGCAATGCAGCCGCTGCGATTTGCGACACGGCCAGCAGGAGCGAGAATGAGAGTCGGCGGCTCAGCATAGGAAATCAGTTGTTCGGCGGTGGAGTGCCAGCGTCAGAAGGCTGCCGGGAGTGGTATTCCCCTCCGCCGCCGAGGCGACCAGGTCCGCCCACATTGACTGCGGTTGCGAGGAAGGCGCCGTTCTGGAGTGCGCCGCGCACGGTGATGTTATCGCCGACCTTGATCTCTGGGAAGGTGATGTCCTCGCGGCGGCGGCGGAATGCGGTGTTCTCGTCGACGGCGACGGTCTGGACCACATTATCCGGACGCTTGATGACGATGTTTGTGCCGTCGATGGACTGCACAACGCCAGCGGTCCAGGTTTTGCCGAAGTCGGCACGCATCTTCTCGTACTGTTCGCGGTCGATGACGACGATGAAGGCTGCGCCGACTGTCTTTGCCTTCGGGTCCTTATCGCCGACAGCGGCGACCATGTCGCCAACATGAATGTCGGTAATCTTGATCTGGTCGCGCTGCTTGCGAAAGCGTGTGTTGGGCCCGGTGGCGACCGAATAGGTCTCGCCGTCGTCGGTCTTGATGGAGATGGTACTGCCGGAAATTGCCGTAACATCGCCGCGCACGCTGTGTTCTTCAAGCTGCTGCTGGCCCATCCCCGGGCCTTCCTGCTGGTCCGATTGCTGCTGGACGGGTTGGAGCGAAAACAGGGGCTTTGCGGGCGCAAGCGGTACGAAAACAACGGTTGCGAGCAGAGCAGAGATGCCGACGGGCAATTTCATGATGAACCCAGTATCTCAGTAATTGAGCGGAAGCAATCTGGGAGGTATAGACGCCTTCAGAGCTTTATTGGACGCAGGCCGACAATTTATGTAACCTCTGCGCCTCATTCACATCGGATAAAAATATGCCTCCGCGTCTTCCAGTATGATGGGACGGCTTGGCAACGTAATTGCGGGAAGTCCCTCTAAGTACAGGAGGATCGCGCTTTGAAAAACACACTGACTGACGTATCGGCGGGATTGGGCGAGCGCTTTTGTAGCGTGCGGCAGCAGACGGAGACGCTCTGCGAGCCGCTCACTCCCGAAGACATGATGGTGCAGTCGTGTCCGGAGGCAAGCCCGGCGAAGTGGCATCTGGCGCATACCACATGGTTTTTTGAGACTTTTCTGCTTTCCGAATTCCTCCCCGGCTACCGGCCTTTCCACCCTGATTTTTACTGGCTCTTTAACAGCTACTACAACACCGTGTCAGAACAGCCGGTGAAGAAGCTGCGCGCGTCGTTCTCGCGGCCTTCGCTCGAATTGATTCTTGGTTACAGACGCCACGTCGACGCCGCGATGCAGAAATGGATTGAAGAAGGCGTAACTCCGGAAGCCGCGCGCCGCATCGAGCTTGGACTGCACCATGAGCAGCAGCATCAGGAGCTGCTTGCCTACGACATCAAGAACGCTTTCTGGTCGAATCCGCTGCACCCGGCGTATCGCGAGGGCTCGCTTCAGTCGCCGAGTTCTGCGTCAGCGATGCAGTGGATCGGATACGAGGGCGGGCTGGTAGAGATCGGACACGGTGGCGACGGCTTCTGCTTCGACAACGAGCAGCCGCTGCACAAGGTGTATCTGAAGCCTTTTGAGCTGGCGTCGCGGTTGGTGACCTGCGGCGAGTATCTCGACTTTATGCGCGACGGCGGTTACGAGCGCGCCGAGCTGTGGCTCTCAGACGGATGGGACACAGTGAAGGCACAGGGATGGCGCGCGCCGCTGTACTGGTTTGAGGCCGAGGGCGAGTGGCGTGTGTTTACGCTGCGCGGCGCGGTTGCGCTGAGCGCGATTCTGGCCACGCCTGTTTGCCATGTGAGCCACTACGAGGCCGATGCCTTTGCGCGCTGGGCGGGCACGCGTCTGCCTGCAGAAGCGGAATGGGAAATCGCGGCGTCCGGGCTTCCGGTTGAGGGTAACCTGCTGGAATCGGAGATTCTGCATCCAACTGCAGCAAAGACCGGGGAGGGATTGCAGCAGATCTTCGGCGATGTGTGGGAGTGGACGGCAAGTGCATATCTCGGGTATCCCGGGTATGCCGCGCTGCCGGGCGCTCTGGGTGAGTACAACGGCAAGTTCATGAGCAACCAGATGGTGCTGCGCGGCGGCTCGGCGGTGACACCGGAGTCGCATATTCGCAGCACATACAGGAACTTTTTCCCGCCTGCGTCGCGCTGGCAGCTCTGCGGTGTGCGGCTGGCTAACAGACAGGAATAGGCAGACCCTTTCATGCACATACTTTCGTCTGTTCTCACTCTGCCGGAAGCGCTTTCCACTCCGGTAGGTGCAGAGGTTTATCGCGGGCTTACATCGACGCCGAAGTCGCTTGCTCCATGGCTGTTCTACGACGATGCCGGTTCGCGGCTCTTCGAGGAGATTACGCGGCTACCTGAGTACTATCTGACGCGCACCGAGCGCGGCATTCTTGCGCGATATGCAGATGAGATTCTGGAGTGCGCCGGTTATCGTCCGGTCACGATCATCGAGCTGGGAGCAGGCACGGCAGCCAAGACAGGCCTGCTGCTGAGGGCCGCAGTCGACAGGCAGGGCGCGGTGGATTACATGCCCATCGATGTTTCCCGGAGCGCGCTGGCTGCAGCGAAAGAGCATATCGAGGCCGATATTCCGGGCGTGCGTGTGGCGGCGCGCATAGCCGACTATACGAAGGGAATCGGAGAAATCCCTGCGCCGGGGACGCGGCGGATGGTTCTCTATATCGGATCGAGCATCGGGAACTTCGAGCCTGAGGATGCTATCAAGGTGCTATGCGAGGTGCGTCAAAGGCTGGCTCCGGGCGATCTTCTGCTGCTCGGCGTGGACCACGTCAAGGACCGGAGGACACTTCTGCGCGCCTACAACGACGCAGCCGGCGTTACGGAAGCCTTCAACAAGAATATGCTGGTCCGCATGAACCGCGAGCTGGGCGCGAGCTTCAACCCGCGTCTCTTCCGGCATCGCGCGATATGGAATGCGGATTACTCCCGGATGGAGATTTACCTGAAAAGCCTGATCACGCAGCGTGTGAATATTCCGGCGCTCGATCTTGAGGTGCAGTTCGCAGAGGGGGAATCGATCCACACCGAAAACAGCTACAAATTCACTGCGGAGAGCATTTCATCCATCGTAGAGTGCGCAGGGTTCAGCATTACGCAGTCGTGGACGGACGAATGTGAGTGGTTTGGCGTGTATTTGGCTGTCAGGAAATAGGCGCGAGGGAATCAGCCTCCGGAGCGGCTGTAGTCTCCGCTCTTGCCTCCGGTCTTCTTTTCAAGCCGCACTTCGCGGATGACGATGCCTTTATCCAGAGCTTTGCACATGTCATAGATGGTCAGTGCAGTGATGGATGCTGCGGTGAGAGCCTCCATCTCAACTCCTGTAGGCGCGGTCGTCGCAGCAGAGGCTCGAATTTCGATTCCACCCTTCGCTATTTTTGTAGTCACCTCGATGTGCGTGAGCGGCAACGGATGGCACATGGGGATCAATTCCGATGTGCGCTTCGCGGCCTGGATTCCGGCGAAGCGGGCGATCTCGAGGGGATTGCCCTTGGGGTTTCTGGGCAGCGCCTTGAGAACCTTGGGAGACATGGCGACAAAGGCGTTGGCTTCAGCAGTGCGGTGCGTCGCAGGTTTGGTGCTGACGTCGACCATGCGGGCACGGCCCTTTTTGTCGTAGTGAGAAAGAGGCATAACAGCAGGGTAAAGGGGAAAGACGAAAGGGAAAAGGGAGCGGATCAGAGTTGTAGAAAGGTTACTGTGTCTCCCGACTTGAGTTCGGTGTTTTCGGGAACGATGAGAAAGCAATTCGTTCTGGCCGCTGCAGACTGGTCTCCCGAGCCTTGCCACGGGATAGCGTGGATATTGGCGCCACCCGCGTTTGATTCGAGATATGCAGGCAGAAAACGCGTGAGACCTGGTTTGCCTTCGACCGGTTGCGTAAGGCAGGCCTGCACAAAATGCGGACCGAGGTCTGCTTGTCCGGCAAGTGCCGCGAGAAGCGGTGCGGCAAAGAGCGCGAAGGTGACAAGCGTGGAGACTGGATTTCCCGGCAATCCAAAAAAGTACACACTTGATTCAGGCAGGCGGCCGAAGACAACGGGTCTGCCGGGCTGGATGCGTGCGCCGGTGAAGAAGAATTCCGCATTGAAGCGGGCCAGCGCCTGCTCGACGAAGTCGTATTTGCCCATGGAGACGCCTCCCGAGAGGATGAGCAGGTCGCAATCGAGCGCAGCGCGGATGGCAACTTCGCTGGCTTCCAGGCTGTCGCGCACGACGGGATGAACAACGGGAATGCCTCCGCAGCGCATGACCTGCGCGGCAAGTGAGTAGCTGTTGGAGTTGCGAATCTGGTAAGGCAACGGCTTCTGGCCAAGCTCGACCAGTTCGTCTCCAGTGGCGAGAATAGCCACGCACGGGCGATCGAAGACGGACACGGTTTCGTATCCACAGGCTGCGGCCAGCGCGATATGCTGCGGCTCGATGCACGTGCCCGGCTCGATGAGTGTCGTACCAGCGCGGGCTTCGGCTCCGGCGGGAACGATGTTTTCGCCGGAATGCAGCGTGCGCACTGGGGTGACCTGCGTTCCATCGACGGAGGCGTGTTCAACCATAAGTACGCAGTCGGCTCCTGGAGGAACAGGTGCGCCGGTCATGATTTCGATGACTTGGCCGGACTGCAGGGCCGGCCCCGTCCATACTTCGCCAGCGCGGAGATGGCCGGCGACCAGCAGAGACCGCAATTCGGCAAGGTCGACGGAGCGGCAGGCAAATCCGTCGCGCGTGGCGCGGGCAAACGGGGGCTGGTCGCGGTCGGCAGTGATGGGTTGAGCGAGGACGCGGCCGAGGCTGTCGAGCAGCGAGACAGCCTCCGTGCGCGGCAACTTGTGGCGCAACCGCGACGCCTGTTCGCGTACAAGACGATCAGCTTCTTCGTAACTAAGAATGCCGGCGTTCACACGAAAATTGTATGCGAAAGAAAAAGGACGCTCGCCAAGAGCGTCCTTCCGTTTGAAAACAGGGGGAAATCAGGACTTCTTGCCTGACTTGTACTTGGACTCGACGGTGGTTCCCATCTCTGCAAGAATCGACTTTGCGTCAGCGGCAAAGGGACCATTCGGGTCAAGCTCAAGATACTTCTGGTAGGCCTCGGCGCATCCCGGAGGAGCAACGATCTTCTGCGTCTTCGGGTCGACCGTGGCCTTGTTGATGAGCGCCTTGCCCTTCAGGTAGTACGGAATGGGCTTCGAGGGATCGGCGGCGATCGCTTTGTCGGCTGCGGCGACTGTGGCATCGATATTGTTGGCGCGATCCATCATGATGGCCTCATTGCCGTAGTACATGGCGGCGTTCTTGGGATCGAGCTTGACGGCGGATTCATATGCGGCCTGCGAGTCGGGAATATTTCCCTGTGCCGCAAGGATTTCACCCATTGTGTCATAGGCCGATGCCTCCACATCCGGGCGCGGCTTCTTGAGTGCCGAATCGAGAGCGATGGCCTTCTTCAGCGAGGTGACCGCGTCATCCAGCTTCTTTTCGCCATACTGGGCCTTGCCCAGTTCTACCCACAGAAGAGCTTCATCAGGCTTGGCTGTGGTGTCGCGCGTCATCAGGGCGTCGGCGTCGGTGTAGTTCTTGCTCTCGTTGTCCTGGCGGGCCTTAATGAGATCGGCGTTGAGGTTTTTAATCTGCACGTTCTCTTTGGTTACTTCGGCGTTCTTTGCCTTTGCGGCTTCATACGCCTTCTTTTCTTCAGGCGGCATCTTGGCGATGTAGTCGGGGCGCGACAGGTCGAAGTCCTGCAAGGTGTCAGCTCCGGCGGTTACCTTGACGTCGCGGAACTGGTCAATCACCTTCTTGTCGGAGTTGACGAGGGTGAGAGTGTAGGTCCCGGGCGCAACGCCATCGCCTTTGTAGTCACCGTTGGAGTCGGTGGTAAAGGTGTATTTTGCCGTTTGGCCACCGTCTGTGCTCAACTGCACCTGCGTGCTCGGTATGGCGACGCCGAGCGGATCCTGAGCGTGTCCGTGAATCTTGCCCGTGTCCTGCGCGCGCAGCGATGGCGCGGCGATGGCAATCAGCAGAGCCGCCAGCAGAGATGCCAGCCGGAATTTTGTCTTACGCATTGTTTTTCTCTCCTTCAGAAATCTTAGTCCGCCGGGGCCGCATCCGTCCGGGCCAGCCGGTTTATGAAATTGCCTGAGCGTAGGGAATAGGGTCAGGCGCACCCGCCTCACGGAACGCGCGCAGGCGGAGCACGCAGCTCTCGCATTCGCCGCAGGCTGCATCCGTGCTCGAATAGCACGACCACGTTAAATGGAAGGGCGCACGCAGTTCAAGGCCGAGGGCCACGATCTCCTTCTTGCGGAGATGGATGAGAGGCGTCGAAATTTCGATGCTTCCCTCCCTGGTGCCCGTACGGACAACCTGCTGAAACGCTTCATAATACGCTGGACGGCAATCAGGATAACCGGAGCTGTCCTGCTCAACCGCTCCAATGAAGATTTTCTGTGCGTCCAGTACCTCGGCCCAGCTAACAGCTGCAGCAAGAAAGTGCGCGTTGCGGAAAGGGACGTAGGTGACGGGAATGGATTCGCCGATGGGCTCATTTGCCGGGGCCTTGGGGACGGCAATGCCCGTGTCGGTCAGCGCCGAGCCTCCGATGCGACGGAAAAGGTCGATGGTGAGGTGCAAAAAGCCACGGAAACCAAGAGTTTCGGCAATGGCGCGCGCGGAATCAAGCTCGCGGACCTCCGTGCGTTGCCCGTAGCTGAAGTGGATAGCGTAGGCGTCGTAATCACGGGCGGCAAGGGCGGCGCATACCGCAGAGTCCATGCCTCCGGAAAGGCTGACAACGGCGCGCGGACGGGGGTAGGCCATAAAACTCTATGTTACCCAAGATTACTTGGCCTATGCCAGCCATCAAGTTACAACTGGGCGGGTTGACCTGAATCGAGTGCAGGGGTGAGCCCGTGATCGAGTTTCTGGCGAAGACTTCCGGCCAGTTCGGCCATCAGCTTCAGCTTGTCGGCGAGCTGCGGCGGCACGGACGGCTCGGCCAGCGCGAGCTGCGACTGCAGAAGCAGTCCGGCGACAGTGTCGCGCAGGTCGGTCTCAAGAGACGTGGCTGCGGCGCGGGCGGCGACGGCCTGCTCCATCTGGCGGCGGCTGAGCGCGGCACGAATCTCACGCACCAGACGGCTGCATCCGGAGATGGCGAAGTTGATTTCAAGGGGTATGGCGAGCCCGGCATTCTTGAAGAGCACATCGGCGTCGCCCGCAGCAGCCTCAAGGAGCGAGCTGTCGACCACGATAATCGAGTAGTTGAGGCGGCGGAGCGCGGCAAGCGCATCTTTGCGGCTTCCGGCGGTTTCGACGGCGATACCGAACTGCTTGGAAACGACAGCGGCACAGTTTTCAGCCCCGGTAATCCCTGTTACGAGCAGGATACGATCAGACATAGGATTCCTCTTGTGGTTCCGCAATTGAGCGGCTTTGCCGAAAAGTTCGAAAATTTCCGGATTTGATTACACGCCGGCGAGCGAGTCGCTGACGCCGTACTCCTTGAGTTTGCGGTAAAGCGTGGTTTTGCCGATGCCCAGCAGACGAGCCGTGGTTAGCTTGTCACCCTTGAGCTGACGCAGAGTTTCAAGGATAGCCTTGCGCTCAAGGTCAGCGAGCGGAGTGACGCTGGCCATATCAGGTACGGACGCTTTTCCATTGGTGGCGCTGGCCGCACGATGCGCGTGCAGATGAAAGTCCTGAAGCTGTGTCGGCATATCGGCAAGATGGAGAACCGGGCCCGAGCATAAGGCGCAGGCGCGCTCGATCGAGTTTTCGAGCTCGCGCACATTGCCCGGCCATGCGTATTCGCTCATGGTGCGCAATGCGTCGTCTGAGAGAACATATTTCGTACCATTGTTCCGGCTGCTCATACGGTTGAGGAAATGGGCGGCGAGCAGAGGAATGTCTTCGCGGCGGTCGCGCAGCGGTGGAATACGCAATGCCACGACATTCAGCCGGTAATAGAGGTCCTTGCGGAAGCGGCCCTGCTCGACCATCGTGCTGAGATCGCGGTTGGTGGCTGCCAGAATACGGCAGTTGATGGGAACGCGGTGAGTGGCGCCGACCGGGCGCACCTCTCTTTCCTGAAGGGCGCGCAGCAACTTTGCCTGGAGGTCAAGGGGCATCTCGCCGATCTCGTCGAGAAAGACCGTCCCTCCTTCGGCTGAGACCAGCAGGCCTTCCTTGTTGCGCGTGGCCCCGGTGAAGGCTCCTTTGACATAACCGAAGAGCTCACTTTCTACGAGGGTCGGAACCAGAGAGCCGCAATCCACAGGCAGGAAAGGCTTGGAAGCGTTGGGGCCGTTCGCATGGATTGAGCGCGCAATCAGCTCCTTGCCGGTTCCGCTTTCGCCGAGGACGAGAACCGGATGAGCGGTCTGGGACACCTTTGAGAGGATGCGGTAGATCTTTTCCATCTCAGGGCTGTTGCCGATCAGATTGCCGAGACCCTGCTGCGAGCGCAGCTTTTCGCGGAGATGGCGGGTTGCCGTGTCCACGCTGCGGCGCTCGGTCGCGCGATCGAGCATCGAGACCAGATCGTCGACTGCAAAAGGCTTGGTCAGGTAATCATTCGCTCCGGTACGCATGGCCTCGACCGCGGAGGTCACAGTGGCAAAGGCGGTCATAACGATGACAGCGACTTCCGGGTGGAGCAGCTTGACTTCTTCCAGCAGCTCGAGGCCAGGCCCGGCGGGCGATTTCAGGTCGAGCAGCAGGATATCGATGCCGCTGCCGCGCAGCAGCGAGCGGGCGGCGGCCAGACTGTCAACGCCGCAGGGAACAAAACCACGGGCCGCGGCGATTTCACAACATGCAGAACGTACTGCAGGATCCTCGTCAACGATCAGGACGTGCATGCGTCCCGAGCGAGGCGAGGGCTGGACAGTTTCAGGCATAGACGATCTGTGAACGATAGTTAGTGGCATTCTAAGCAGCCTTTCGCACGCCCCTCGGTGGGGAACGTGCTGTTGAGAGAGTTTGAATACAACTCGGAAGGGGTTGTTTCCAGCAAGGGGACAACAATGTCAAAACGGGTGCCGCGCACTGGATTTGCAGCCACGCGCACCATACCGCCAGCCTCTTCTACCAGGTTGCGGACGATCTTCAGTCCGAGGCCGCGCCGGCGGGGGGAGGGCCAATCGTTAGTCTGTTTGCGGGTGGTGAAACCCGGCTCGAATATCTGCTCCCGCATCGCTTCCGGAATGCCGGGTCCATCGTCAGCGATGCTGAAGAGGACGTTGTGGGGCCCTTCAGAACGCATGTGGACGAGATCGGCAAAGCTGAGGCCGTCGCCGTATTGCGCAGTGATGCGGATGTGGCCGCCTGAGGGCATGGCGTCGACGGCATTGCGCACAAGGTTTACAAGGATGCGGGTGAGGGCCTCGACCGTCAAGGCAATCGGCCCGGGGCATGGCATGGCGGCAACCGAGAGGCTGATGTCCGGTCCGGCGACTGCGTCCAGAAGCGGCTGCAGGCGGCGAAGCTCATCAGCGGCGTCGGTTATTGAAGTTATTTCGGATGGAGAAGATATGGATTGGGGGGGGAGGGTCTGTCCTGCGGCGGACTGAGCGCTCTGCGTCTGAGCCATCCGCTCAATAATCTGTGCTGCGCTTCCAGCGATTACCTCAAGTTCCTGTGCGCGATGCCGATGTTCGCTCGAGAGTACGCCGGGCGTAGACAATAGTTCGCAGTAGAGTTTCAGGGCGGAGACAACATTGCGCGCGTCGTGTGCCAGCCTATCCATGCTTTCCGGGCCCTCAGGGTGTCTGGATGGAGCTGCTGTTCCGGCTGACCGGACGGGCCTCCGTCTGGCGGTCACAGGTTGGTTTCTGGCATTGGACAAAGAGCTTGAAAGTGGCTTTGATCGTTGATTTGACAGGGAAAAATCGCCCGCTCCCGCGCTATCTTCGGCACAGATCACCTGGGTGTTGCCGTGAGGAACGAAGCGGGGGAGACGCACCGTAGGTTTCGCAAGAGCGGGCATCGGAGGCATTTTCCTTTCGGGACTCGGAAGCCAGGTGCGACCCTGGAGTAGCCGCCAACCCAGCTCCCTTGCTATCGGTTAATACACGTTGCGTGCCAAAGTGGGCGTGTATTGTTAAGTTGTTTATTATGTGTAGTTTGATAGGACTGGCCATTATCGGTGGAGATTTCCTGCATAGTTCCAAATTGGAACGGGTAGAAGCTGGTCTATTTTGTAACTAATTGATAATTAACGATTTTACGGGGAGGATTGTGTAGCTTATCTCAATTTGGCGCAATTGCCGAAACGGGAAACACCAGCGGACGGTGTAGCCCCCTGTTTCCAAACCCGTACAATGCTGGAGATGGAAAGTCCAAAAAAATTCTTCCGCGTGGAAGGGCGCGCCGGCTCGGCGCTGCGTCCCGTGCGGCTGACCCCAAACTATGTAGCCACGGCCGAGGCGTCTGTGCTCATCGAGATCGGTAACACTCGTGTTTTATGCAATGCGACGGTGGAACAGGGGGTTCCGGCGTGGATGCGGAACAGCGGACGTGGCTGGGTGACGGCCGAATATGGAATGCTTCCGCGGGCGACACTGACCCGGACGACCCGCGAAGCTGAACGGGGCAAAATCGGCGGGCGAACGCATGAGATTCAGCGGCTGATCGGCCGATCGCTCCGCGGGGTGGTCGATATGACCGCACTGGGCGAGCGCACGATCATCCTGGACTGCGATGTCCTACAGGCCGATGGCGGCACGCGGACGGCAGCGATTACTGGCGCGTGTGCGGCTCTGGCCATCGCCATGAATCGGATGGTAGCGTCCGGTGCGCTGAAGGCGAACCCGCTGAAGCAGCTCGTCGCAGCGACCAGTGTGGGCATTGTCGAGGACACGGCGCTGCTCGACCTGGCATACGAGGAGGATTCGCAGGCCGAAGTGGATATGAATGTTGTCATGACCGAGGACGGCGGGTTAGTTGAGGTGCAGGCAACAGCCGAGAAGGCTGCGTTTTCGCGAAGCCGGATGCTGGAGATGATGGATCTCGCTGAAGCCGGCATACGGGAACTGCTGGCAGCGCAGCGCGCAGCCATCTCGGCTGGCTAGCCCGAACAGGAAGCCTCTTCTTATTCAATTGCCCCCTCCGCACGCCGGAACCGCTCCTGAAATTGCCGCCGGAGTTCATGCGGTGTGTGCACTATAATCCGGCACACATGAAAATTCTTCTTGTTGGCCTGCTTGTACTTTCCGCCTGCGCAGCGTCTGCGCAGCCGTCTGCCGTCGCACCGGTAAATCCCGATTACGTACTTTCAGAGCACCTCGGCACAGTCTCGTTCCCCGTTTCCTGCTCGAAGGCCGTGCAGCCGTTCTTCAATCGGGGCGTCGCTCTGCTGCACGATTTCTGGTACGCGGAGGCGCTGCCGCAGTTTGAGCAGATCGCCAAGGCCGATCCCGCCTGCGCGATGGCGCACTGGGGGATTGCGATGAGCGTGTTCCACCAGATATGGAGCCGTCCGGACGCGGACGCAATGAAGCAGGGCTGGCAGGAAGTACAGACAGCGCAATCGCTCGGGGCGAAGACGGAGCGGGAGCGGGAGTATATTGCGGCGCTGGCAACCTTCTACAAGCCGGGCTATCCGGACTACATGGCGCGCATTACCGCCTACTCGGATGTAATGGGCAGGCTCTACCAGCGCTATCCGAATGATGTGGACGCGGGGGCCTTCTACGCGCTTTCGCTGCTGGCTGCGGAAGGGCCAAACGACACAACCCTTGCCCAGGAGCGCAAGGCAATGGATGTGCTGCGGCCTTTATACATCAGGTATCCGGACAATCCCGGGGTGGTGCATTACACCATTCACGCCTGCGACAACCCGGCGATGGCTCGCGAGGGTCTGAAAGCCGCGGAGCATTATGGAGAGATTGCGCCCGCGGGCGCGCACGCCGTCCATATGCCGGGGCACATTTTCGCGCGGCTGGGCATGTGGCCGCAGGACATTCAGTCGCAACTCGGGTCGATTGCGGCCTCCGAAGCAGCCGAGGCGCGACACGAGAGCGGCATCATGGACGAGGCCCACTCCTACGACTTTCTGATGTACGCCTATCTACAGAGCGGGCAGGATGCGAAGGCGAAGGCGGTGATACCGGAAGTCTTCTCCGTTCTGGATCATGTTGCGGCAATGCCGAGCGGTGGACACGGCCTTATGGCCGACAGGGACGGGTATTACCGCACGAAGTTTCCGGTGTTTTACGCGCTCGAGATGGAGAACTGGCAGGCCGCGGCTGCGTTGCAGCCAGTCGCCGACGCACGGCCCGGACAGGCGGCGATGACCTGGTGGGCGCGCGCGATTGCGGACGGACACCTGCACCGCGCCAACCAGGCGCAGACCGACCTGGCGCAGTTCGATGTTCTTATGAATGAGGCGCGCAAGGGCAGCAACGCGTATGAGGCGGACTCGACCGGAGCACAGATTGAGCGTTACGAAGTGGTTGCCTGGGCAGGCTTTGCCGCCGGGGAGCAGCATGACGCGCTCGAGAACATGCGCAAGGCAGCCGACCTTCAGGACAAGGTAGGACAGAACGAAGTGGACATTCCTGCCCGCGAGATGCTGGCCGATATGCTGCTCGAACTCCACCAACCGGCGCAGGCGCTGACCGAGTACCGCGTGGCGCTCAAACTGAGTCCAGGACGGTTCAACGGCCTCTACCATGCCGGCGAGGCGGCCGAGGCATCCGGAGACAAGGCCGCTGCCGCGTATTACTACACCGCGCTCCTGCAATCCACTGACAATGGCGCCAACTCAACGCGTCCGGAACTGGCCCATGCCCGCAGCGTCGTGGACGCCAGCCGTATGGCCGCAAGATAGACGCGGGTTCGCGGCCATATCAGGCATGGATCACAAAAGCATGACCATCCGGCTTTCGAAGTGCGCGCTTGTCGCGGCCATCGCCTTCTATTACTCGCTGGTCGTCTTCAACAACCTCATCGATTACGAGACGAACCATCAGTTCGTCATGCATATCCTGTCGATGGACAGCATCTTTCCGGGCAGTCATGAACTGTGGCGGGCGATCCCGTCAGCGCGTCTGCAGACAGTGTTTTATCTGGCGATTATTGCCTGGGAATTCGCTGCGGCGGTGCTGTGCTGGTGGGGAGCGGCGAGGCTGCTCTCGAAGCTGCGGTCACCCTTGCCGGATTTCGACGCAGCAAAACCGATGGCGGTCGCCGGTCTGACGCTGGGTTGTCTGCTGTGGCTGGTGGCGTTTCTCAGCATTGGCGGCGAGTGGTTCCTGATGTGGCAGACGAAGACGTGGAATGGGCAGGAGGCAGCCTTCCGCATGTTCGCAATTTCAGGGATTGTCCTTATTTATCTTGTAATGCCGGAGGAGCGCTCGGAGCCGACTAAGGCCGATCAGCCGGGCGACGGCAATGACGGCAAAACCTGACCATGTACAACAGTTGCGTGGCGATAACAATTGCGTAGTACAGATGTTCCCGACGGCTGGAAGCAGGGAATTGCAGATACATCCGCAGGAGGGAAGCGAAGGATGCTGGAAGCGAAGTGGCCCTATGAAAAAGTGATTGGGAAACGGAAGGTGTATGCAAAGGCTTCAGAATCGGAAATTATCGTCCGGGTTGAAAACAACGGTGACACCTCAAAATATGCGGAATTCATCTATCCCAAGCTCCTCGGTGTAAGGGTTGCAGCCGAACATGCTTTGCGCGACGTCCGGGATGAGGACATTCTGGGGTAAAGTATGGTGATCCAATTTCCTGACACTGCCGCATGAGCCAGCGAATCAGGGGAAATCCATTGAAATTGCGCCGAACGCACGGCTGAGGAATCCAAAAAACTGAGGTCAGCGTCGCTTATGCCCACACAAGTCAGTCGCCGGACGGTCGATCTGTCGCAGTATCCAAACCTTGTGGTCGTCTATCTGGGCATGCGGGTGAACCGCGTGACAGGTCTTAAAACGCTGATGGGCTTCGGACCGAGGATTGCGAAATCTGTGGAAGCGCAGCCGGACGGCCTGCTGCTGCACGAGAATTTTGTCTTCTCTCTTTTCCCCATGCACGCAGGCATGCGGCAGTATTGGCGCGATGTGGAGTCGCTGCTTAAATGGACGCGGTCCGATCCGCATCGCCTGTGGTGGAAGAACTTTCTGCGCGACTCCGGAGGCACGGGCTTCTGGCATGAGACTTACATGAAGCAGGGCGGCATGGAAGCCATTTACGACGACGTGGTGAAGCCGATTGGCTTTATGCGCTTTGCACCGCTCCATCCGGCGCGAGGCGTGATGTTCAGCGCGGCTCACCGTGCAGCGAAGCAGGAGGTTGGGGAACCAGTGGTCAGCGAGAAGGAGTTGTACGAGGAGCAGTGAACTGTTTCAAATACTCGTGCAGAGGCATTCCGAAGAAATCGGTAATTTTGCCGGAAGCAGCGAATCCGTTTTTCTCATAGAAGCGGATGGCCCTTTGCAGTGGAAGAGTCGTGTCAAGAGTGGCGCGAGTGCATCCGGCGGCACGCAGATCAATTTCGGCCCTTGCCAGCAGTTGTTCGGCGATGCCCTGTCCCTGCCATTCAGGGCGGACTGCCATTCCACGCAAATGGCCTTCGTTTTTCAGAACAGCAGCAGCCAGAGTGCCGACAATCGCTTTGTCACTTGCTACGGCCACATAGACGTTCATGTCGGCGATGCGTTGGCGAATAGTTTCAGGAGACGGGACGGTGTCCTGAAAGGCGCCGTCGGTATATTGCGATCGAAATGGCTCAAAAGCCAGCCTTAGGCATGTAACGATTTCTTCAACGTCATTTGCACAGGCCGGGCGTACTTGCATTTTCAGACCTCGTATCCCGTCATGTCGATCGCCAAGCCGCGAAATGCCTTAAAAATAGCGCCGAACCTCAGTCGAGCTTTTTAATCTTGATGTTGCGGAACGAGAGCTTAACTCCGGGATCGCCCTTCGGCTCGGTGCCCTGCAGCGAGATATGCCCGATGCGGTACTTGCTGTAGCCGGGGAAGTGCGCAAATTTGGTCCCGGCGATCAGCTGGTTCCAGTTCGCGTCCCACAACTGTGTATCGATGACCTTGTGCCCATTCTGGAAGAGCTGCAGGTGGCCGTGGTCGGCGATGATCTCAAACTGATTCCACTCGCCGGCGAGGTTCACCCACTCAACCGGATCGGAGATCATGTCAAAAATGTCTCCGGACCGTTCTTTGAGAATGCGGCTGTCGGGAACGGTGCAGGCCAGGTCGGCGATCTGCATTTCGATGCCGGTGTCGTAGGTGTTCTGATATTCAGGTGATTCGTGCACGTAGAACATCACGCCACTGTCGATACAGGGCCGCGCCTTCCACTCAAGCTTGAGGTCGAAGTTCGCGTACTCGCCGTCGGTAACGATGTCCGCATAGTCAGCAGATGGGTCCTGATTGGTTTTCTTGAGCTGGATCATGCCGTCAACAACTGACCAGTCGCTGCCGACGCCCTTTTGCAGGTAGGAGTGCCATCCGGTGAAGTCGTGTCCATTGAAGAGAAGCTGCCAGCCGTCCTGCTTCTCCTGCGGGGTGAGCGTGTTCGACGCCTGCGCCTGCGCCAAACCTGATATCAACATGCAACCAGCGACTACGATCCACAACTTCCTGCAGGCCATTCTTTCCTCCATAGTTAGAGTATGCGGGAGCGGGAGGCGAATAGGGAATCTGAAGAGGCACTACGCTTCAGGCTGCCGTGACCTGTGCGGAGTTGCTTCAATGACGGGTTCGATGCCACAGGATGTACAGTATCTTACAAATGCACGATCCCGTCTCAAACCAAAGCGGCCCTGAACTGGTTTCAACGCGAAAAGACACAGATGGTGCAGAGAACGCGACTGAATTCCTCGATCGCCACCCGGCACTACCTCTGATCTTGCTCGCAGTGCTTCCTCTTGTGCTGCAACTACCGCTTTTACTTTTAGGACGAAGCACCGATCCGATTTGGTTCATTTCCGGTCTGACGCAGAGCTCGCACCTGGTACCTTTCTGGCCCTTTATCGATCCCAATGTTGGCTTTACGTCAGAAGCCCTAGGCCGTTTGGCTGCATGGGACTGGGTACATGGCATTGTGCCGTGGTGGAACCCCTATACGGGCATTGGCATGCCGCTGGCCGGCGAGCTGCAACCAGGTGCTTTTTTCCTGCCTTTTACTTTGCTGTTTCTTGTGCGTGAAGGTGTGCTTTGGCAGCAAATCTTCATGCAGATAATCGCCGCGTTTACCACCTATGCTCTGCTGCGCGAATTGGGCCTTAGCAGGCTGGCTGCGTTGATGGGGGGTGCACTGTTCGCGCTGAACGGAACGATTGCTTGGACTCCCGGCCCAGCTGCTGTTTATTGCTCCCAGCCCTTTCTTCCGTTGCTCCTATGGGGAATTGAGCGAGCCAGAAAGCAGTATAGTGGCGCTGCCAGCATTCTCGCGATTGGCATAGCAGTAGCCTGGTCGCTTTTGGCAGGTTTTCCAGAACCTGCTTACATCAGTGGCCTTCTGGCGCTAACCTGGGGACTATATAGGCTGGTATTCGAACAGAATCGCTGGGCAATGCTCAGGCGCGCGATTGCAGGCTGGGCATTAGGAATGCTAGTGGCCGCGCCACTTCTGATTGCGTTTGCAGACTATATACGACAATCAGACTCGTTTGGCATTCATAAGCTCGGTGAAGAGTCACTTAATTGGCAGGCGCTTTCGGCTACGGTGATGCCGTATGTATACGGCCTGATCGGTATGAGCTTTCACTCTCTTCCGCTCTTTCACATCTGGGCAAGCATTGGAGGCTATACCAGCATCCTGATTATTCTCCTTGCGGTGGCGGCTCTGACGTCGGGCTCCAGGCAGCGTGGGTTGAAATTTCTTTTGCTTGCCTGGGTTTTACTCGCTTTCGCAAAGACATTTGGATTGCAGCCGGTAATGGCGTTGATGAATCACGTTCCGTTGCTGAGGCAGACGGACTTTCTCCGGTACGCTCCACCGTCGTGGGGGCTGGCGCTCGTCATATTGGCTTCTTTTGGACTGGATGAATTCAAAGGCAGTGTACCTGGTTGGCGTCGACCCCTAGGGATCGCGTTGGGCCTTCTTGCGATTTGCAGTGTCCTGGCATGGCCAAAGCAAGCATTTTGGCAACGGCCACAGTCGCTTGCTCCTATTATGTTTGCATTGCTCGCGGCTTCTCTTCTGTGGTCCCTCGCCGGCCTGCTGGCGGCGTTTCTGGCCTGGAGATGCGCTAACACTGAATGGCGCCGGACTGTTCTAGTAGGAATTTTGGTATTGGACGCTGCCGTGATGTTCATGCTCCCTAAATTGAGCAATGTGCGCCCTAAGGGGGTTGACTATGAGGCCATTCATTTTCTGCACGATCATCAAGGGCTGGCCCGAACGTACACATTAGGTCCCATTCAGCCAAATTACGGGGCTTATTTTCAAATAGCCAGCATCGATCACAATGTTTTGCCAGTTCCAAAGCTTTGGGCAGACTTTGTCGATCGCGACCTCCTTCCCGGGTTATGGAAAAGGTTTTCGGGAATAACATTCTGGCCGGGAGACTACGGCGATGGTGCAGGGGAGCAGGCTTTAAGTAAAAATCTCGCTAATTACCTCGATCTGGCCGTACGCTACGTGATTACGAATCCCGGCCAGAGTCCAGCCCCAGAGATATTTGTTCCAGCGGCGGATACCGACAGCCAAGGCTTGCCGCCCGGACAGAGCACTGATTCCTCAGGGTTGAAACGGTTATCGACCATCCTTCAGGAATCATGTCCCGCTGCAAGCAACAATACAAAACCTTCGATTAAGTGCCGCCTCATCATGAAAGCAATATCGATTGTTGGTCATGCGAGTCCTCGAAATTCAAACAGCAGCGAGATTGAAAGCCCGGACGCCGAACGAATAATTTTGCAAAACGGCCAGTCGATTAAATTTCTTATGCAAGCGCCAGCGCCTCCACTTCCAGGCTTACAAATCACCACAGCCGGTGTAATCCTCGACCAGAATAGTGAACTGGTTGACGGAAGACTTGAGATTCAGATGTGCGCAGGCGCGATATGCCGATCTGGCCAGCGAGTGCTTTCCGATTCAAATAAAGGCACAATCTTTCGAATCCCTTTCGACGTTCCGGTTGTTGCATCGACTGGCGACCAGCTACTTGTAACGCTCACGCATCTGGACGGCTCAAGGCCGGTATCGCTACGGACGTCAGGCCTTCAAGGCGGTCAGCAGCAGGCAATGCATCCAAATGAAGCCCTCACAGACCGGGTACTGCAAATGACACTCGGGTATGGCTCGGCGCTGCAGGGTATTCATAGAGTGTATTCAGATCCTCAGATGGATATCTGGGAACTTCCCCATCCCGCACCATATTTTCAAGTGATTCAGGGCGATTCGTGTGAGTTCTTGGCCATGCAGCGGGAAGACGTAACATTGGACTGCGCCCTTCCGGCCACTTTATTGCGGAGGGAACTTTATATGCCAGGTTGGACTTTCAAAGTAAATGGAAAGCCAGCTGGGGCAGTGCAGTCAGATGGCCTTTTCCAAAGTGTCACGCTTTCCGCGGGGCGAAGCCATGTGCAATACAACTTTTCACCGCCATATATAACGGTTGGCTGGATTGCGACAGCTATTGGACTAGCAGGTCTGCTCTGGCAGGTCATCCGAATAAAAATTGGATTCCAGAAGTTTGAATGATTTTCCCGTTAACGCCGCAAGTTCACCGGTTTTCGGAATCCTGCAGGGGGATGATTCTCTTAGATGTCAGCTCTGCCAATCTATTTTGCTGTTACAGCACAGAGCGCTTTTTTGGATTCAAGCTCGGGGAGAGTTTCAAAGCTCTGCGCAAGCGTGCAAAATAGATTGTAGCGGACAATATAATAAAAAGCCGCCAGGCCATCAAAGGCTGTTATTTTTTTACCTTCCTCATATGTCCTGCCATAGTAACTAATTGGCGTTTCGTAAATAGGGCATTTAAGTTTAGCGACTTTTGCGGTTACTTCGATTTCGAAGCCAAAGCCTTTGGAAGTTATCTTCATTTTCCGGATGATATCGCCGCGAAATGCCTTGTAACAGGTTTCCACATCAGTCAAATTTATGTTTGTCGCGAGATTAGAGCAGAATGTAAGGCACTTATTTGCTAGGTAATGGTAGAAATAGACCGCACGGGCAGCCTTACGCACGAGGAAACGAGATCCGAACACTACGTCTGCACGGTTGGCAATGATGGGAGCAATTACATCAGGAATCTCAGCCGGATCATACTCGAGATCGGCGTCCTGCACGATCACTATGTCTCCCCGAGAAAGAGCGAATCCAGTCTTGAGAGCCTCGGTTTTACCGCTATTCCTCGCATGCCGCGTGGTAATAACAATGCTTGGATACCGTTTCGCGAGATCGCGCAGAATGTCGGGTGTCCGATCATTTGAGCAATCGTCAACCAGAATTACCTCTAACAATTGTGGAAGTTCAAGGACCTTACTCACGACCCTTTCCAAGGACTGTTCTTCGTTGTAGATAGGCACGACTACGGAAAGGTATTTATGTAGCAACGCAGTCCTCTCCTGATTTTAGGCTATTGGCAGCAAAGCAAAAATATTGTATCAGCATGCAGTTCAGACTATATTCAGTCATCTTGGCTGCTCACTGGGCTCTACTACGCCGCTTTCGTGATGAATGCAGCAGCAGCTTAGGAGACGAAATCAATGTTTTCGGAAGAGGTACGGTAGATCACCGCGCAGTAATCGAGCGGTCGGGAGCCGTGTCATCTTTTCCGGGCTCCGAATTGCGTTTGTCAAACGCGGGGTGCATGGATCGGCCACAGAAGCTGTGAAATGTCTTAAAATCACATGGAACGCAGTTTTCTTCCCAACCCCGCCTGTCCGCAGGCAAACAGCAGGAGAATAAACCATGTCTATGAAGATTACTCCCGGCAAACTGGCCGGATTGAAGGCCGTGTCCGATGCGCGCGGCGTGATTGCCGCCGCAGCGATGGACCAGCGCGGCTCCTTGAAAAAGTCGCTGGCAAAAGAGAAGGGCGTGTCTGAAG
>JASHRS010000143.1 GCA_030037215.1 Silvibacterium sp.
AATGGTTCGCGACGGTTATCTCTACGGAATTGCGTTGTTTCTCGTGGCTGCAGTGCTGCGCCTTTTAACGGACAACTGGATTTGGTCGGTTGTTCCGGTTCTGCTGGCGTTCTTCTTTCTCTGGTTCTTCCGTGATCCCGAGCGCGCAATACCCCAGGGCGAAGGGCTCGTGGTCTCTCCGGCAGACGGCAAGGTCACCGAGGCCGCGCGCATTACAACGCCTGAAGGCGAAAGCCTCCGGCTCAGCATCTTCCTTAATGTTTTCAATGTGCATGTAAACCGCTCTCCCATCACCGGGACACTGCGCGAAGCCGCCTATCATAAAGGGCAGTATCTGAATGCCATGAACCCGGCGTCGGCAGAAAAGAATGAGCAGAACAAGGCGGTCATCCAGGCTGATGCAGGTTATTCAGTCTCCTTTACCCAGATCGCGGGCCTGTTGGCGCGGCGCATCGTCTTTCGCCCAGGGGTTGGCGACCGTCTCGAGCGCGGCCAGCGTGTCGGTCTCATCAAATTCGGCTCGCGTGTCGATGTGCATCTTCCCGGCAATGCGGAGCTGCATGTGAAAAAGGGCGATCATGTTAAAGGCGGCTCGTCGATTCTTGCCACCATCCCGGCCGTCCCGACTGTCGACGAGCTCGAAGAACTCTTTGCGGAGCCTATAGCTTGAATAACCGGGAGCATGTTCGAGGAAGTAGACGTCGCCGGGGGATGTATATCCTCCCGTCGCTGTTTACCGCGGGCAACATCGCGGCAGGCTACTTCGCCATTACGCAAAGCCTGCAGGGCTCTGTTTTGGAGCCTCACCACTTCGACTACGCAGCGCTCGCCATAGGCTTCGCCATTCCCTTCGACGCGCTCGATGGCCGCATTGCGCGCATGACCAACACCACCAGCGAGTTCGGCAGGGAACTCGATTCGCTCGCCGATGTCATCACCTTCGGTGTCGCGCCCAGCATTCTGGCCTTCAGTTGGGGCTTCCGCATGCTTCCCATCGGGATGGACCCCCTGCTGCGCGAAAAGCTTATTCAGCTCGGCGGGTTCGTCTGCTTCCTCTTCCTCATCTGCGGAGCCAGCCGTCTTGCGCGCTTCAATATCAGCAACGATCCGGTACCCAAGAACCCCGGCCGGCCTGACCGGAAGTATTTTGTCGGCATGCCCATCCCAGCCGCTGCCGGCGTCATCGCTGCCGTCGTGCACGGTTTTCAGGGCCATCCCTTTAACGCATGGACGGCAATCCTCTGGCTTTTGTTGGTCGCTTCCATCAGTTTTTTGATGGTCAGCAGATGGCGCTTCTGGAGCGGTAAGGAGATCAATCTCGCCAACCGCCATCCCTTCCAGTGGATTGTGCTGATGGGTCTCGCCATCTATCTGCTTGCCTTCTTTTCGCGCGTCCTCCTTCTGGTGCTTGCGCTCGCCTACATGTTTTCCGGCGTGCTGGCTCGCGCCGCTTATTCGCGCCGACGCCATCGCCGTAGCGAGCAGTCCGATACCATTGCACCTCACGCTCATACCACGGGACACACTGCAGAATGACAGAAACCTTCAGAATCGGAATCATCGGCGCTGCGTCGATTCGCGGCAAGGAACTCAATGCCGTACTCGCCGAGTCACCCTTTGCCGATGCCAGCTTCTCGCTGCTTGACGACGAAGCGCAGCTCGGCCAGCTTGAGGCCGTAGGCGATGAAGTCACCTTCATCCAGCGTATCGAGCCCTCGGCATTCGAAGGCACGGACTTCGTCTTTTTTGCCGGGTCGCAGGATGTAACGTTGAAGCATTGGCGTGCTGCCCAGAAGGCCGGCGCCAGCATCATCGATCTCTCTTATGCGCTCGAAAACGAGCCCGGAGTTCTCGTTCTGGCGCCCTGGCTCGATGAACAGGGCCGTGCAGGCAGCAGCCTTAACCTGAGCACCCCTGCTGTCATCCCCGCCCATCCTGTCGCTGTCGCGCTCGGGCTTATGATGGCGCGCCTGCAGGAACTCGGCGCCGTCACAAGCGCGTCAGCCACGGTCATGGAGCCCGCATCGGAATACGGCAATGCCGCCCTCGACGAGCTGCATCAACAGACCGTCGGCCTGCTCAATTTCCAGAGCACGCCCAGGGTTATCTATGACACGCAGGTGGCCTTCAACGTCGCGCCCGTGCTCGGCGCTGAGGCCAAGGCCGACCTGCTCGGAAGCGAAGCCCGCATCCGCCGCCACTACAGTTTGATCGCAGGCAATACGCTGCCGCGGGTCGCCGTTCAGCTCCTGCACGCTCCCGTCTTCAACGGCCACGGAATCTCGTTGGAAGTCGAATTCAATCAGCCGCTGCAACTTGAGCACGTCGAGGCCGCGCTCGGTGGCGAACATGTCGACGTAATTCTCGGGGACGCTGACGCCGATGCTCCGAACAATCTCAACAGTGTGGGGCAGAGCGATGTCATGGTGCGCCTGCGGACGGCCGACGGCAGTACCAATGCCACAAACCGTTTTTGGATATGGGCCTCAATCGACAATCTGAAATTCGGCGCTCTGAACGCCGTCGCTTGCGCCCTTGCGCTGCGCAAACTCAGGCCGCAGGGCAAGGTCCAGTAGAGTAAGCCAGGTAATAAATGAAAGCCCCGGCAATTTGCCGGGGCTTTTTGCTGTTCGCGTCTTACTTCGACGGAGTGAACAGTGCGAGCCGCACATGCCACATGACTGACTTGCCCGGCTTCAGCGTGACCATGCCTGTATCTACACCATGCCACTCCTTGCCGAAGGGGTCCGCCAGGTTGAACTGCTCCTCAATCGCCGTGAATTCCT
>JASHRS010000144.1 GCA_030037215.1 Silvibacterium sp.
CAATGAAATCGGCTGCGCGTTCAGGCATTACAACAGGCGAATTGGATGCAGTTGGGGCCGAAGTAATGTGCGCTTATGGGGCCAGGTCGGCTCCTTCACTGGTCTATGGATTTCCGGGCGTGAGCTGTATCAGCGTGAACGATGAAATCGTCCACGGTATTCCCGGCCGGCGTCGTCTTCATGACGGAGACTTGCTCAAACTCGATGTGACGATTGAACTGGATGGGTTTATGGCTGACGCAGCCGAGAGCATCGTGGTTGGCTCCGTCAATGGAATCGGTCAGCGATTGTCAGATTGCACGCAGCGGGCCTTCGAGTGCGCGATGAAAGTCGCGAAGGCTGGAAACCGCGTTTCAGAGATTGGCCGAGCAGTTGAGGATGAGGTTCACAGCAGCGGTTTCTTTGTCGTTCGGAAATTGGGCGGGCACGGCATCGGACGCACCATTCACGAACGTCCCAGCGTGCCCAACTTCGCAGACCCTTTCGCGAAAACGATCCTGACTGATGGTCTCGTAATCACCGTTGAACCGATCATCGCCAGCCGCTCCGGGCGCGCGTTTCTGGCAAAGGACGGCTGGACTATGCGGACTGCAGACCGAGGCCTGGCAGCACACTACGAGCACACGTTAATGATTACCAGCGGCGAACCCTTGCTGCTCACTGCGGCTTAGCGTCGTCTGCCTCAGCTTTATTCTTCTGTGGGCGCAGCAGCGGGAACAGAATGACATCGCGTATAGACCTGGCGCCGGTAAGGATCATGGTCAACCGGTCGATACCAATGCCTTCGCCGCCTGTTGGAGGCAATCCGTACGCAAGTGCGCGGACATAGTCCTCGTCCATCTGATGGGCTTCATCGTCGCCACGCTCGCGCTCGGCAATTTGCTGCTCAAAGCGGTTGCGCTGCTCCTCGGGATCGTTCAGCTCACTGAAGGCGTTGCCCAACTCGAATCCGCCGATATAGAACTCAAAGCGTTCTACCCAGTCCGGCTCGTCTGGTTTCTGCTTCGAGAGTGGCGAAACCGCGAGAGGGAAGTCATAGATGATGGTCGGCTGGATGAGGTGGGGTTCAGCAACTCCCTCGAAAATCGAAGCTATCGTCTTGCCGCGTGGCTCACCTGCTTTGAAATCAATATGCTTATGCGCATTACGCAGGTGCGTGACTAGCGCGGCTGTAGCCATATCGGTTGAAAAATCGTCTATCGTGGGTCTAGAACCAGCAGATTCAGGCCAGAATTCGATGATCGCCTCCCGCATCGAGAACCGCCGCCATTTGCTCAGGTCGATCTCCGTCCCGTTGAAGTGAGTGATTGTCGTTCCATTCACTTCTTTTGCAACAAACTGGATCAGTTCTTCGGTCAGGTCCATCAGGTCATGGTAGTTTGCGTAGGCCTGATAGAACTCCAGCATCGTGAACTCGGGGTTGTGCTGCGTGGAGATGCCCTCGTTGCGGAAGTTGCGGTTGATCTCATAAACGCGGTCGATGCCGCCTACGACGAGGCGCTTGAGATATAGCTCGGGTGCGATGCGCAGGAACAGATCCAGATCGAGTGCGTTGTGATGCGTGGTAAAGGGCTTCGCCGCCGCGCCTCCGGCGAGGGGCTGCATCATCGGTGTTTCCACTTCGATATAGCCGCGCGCATCGAAATACTCTCTGATTGCCGCCAGCACCTTTGCGCGCTTCACAAAGACATCCCGGACATTAATTTCTTCCGGAGTGCCTTCGTTCAGTGCCGTATTCATGAACAGGTCGACATAACGCTGACGGTAGCGCAGTTCCACATCAGCCAGCCCGTGATATTTTTCCGGCAGAGCGAGCATGGCCTTGGCCAGCAAGGTAATTGTCTCGACATGAATTGTCAGCTCGCCCGTGCGCGTGCGAAACAGATATCCGGAAATTCCTACGTGATCGCCGAGATCGAGCAGCTTGTAGAGCTCGAAAGCCTGATCGCCGACCGCGTCCTTGCGGACATAAATCTGCAATCGCACGCCGTTTTGCTGTAACTGGGCAAACCCGGCCTTCCCTTGCGCCCGGATAGCCATAATGCGCCCGGCAACTGCGACATCGATGTGCGCAGGTTCCAGGTCTTCCGCCGTCGCGTTATCATAGCGGCTGCGAATTTCAGCGAGGGTATGGGTCGCAGCAAACGAATTGGGGTACGCGTGCTGGCCAAGCGCTTCAATCTGTTTCAGTTTCTCTTTGCGGAGCGCAAAGAGACTGCGCTCAAATTCCGACTCGAACACGTGTTTTCCTTGAATGAAATACTCTGGTCAGTATAGCGTTCAGTCATGCACTCGCCGTAGTGTATAAAGACGAAAAGCATGCCAGAGCAGAACCCGAATCCAGGCGACAAAAAGCGAAGTGAAGGTCTCGATACGCTGGTGAAGGTGGAGCGGCTCACGCAAATTGCCGTTGTCCTGCCTGCTGCTGTGCTTGTTGGCTGGGGGCTCGGTGCGCTGCTCGACAAATGGCTGCATCAGGACTGGCTGTACATTGCCGGAGTGGTTTTTGGCGCAATTGCCGGGATGGTTGAGGCCATCCGCCAGGCTCTTCGTGCCAATCGATAAAAATGACCCAGACCAACTCTTTTTTTGATTATTCGGATGCCGATCTGAAGGCCTCCATGCGGCGGGCAATAAGGTTGACTGCTGTTTTGGCCGTTGCCGGCTCGATTGGGCTGTTTTTTCTCGCCGGATGGCAAACGGCGGCTCTTTTCATTGCTGGAGCGCTCGTCTCAGCGACCGGACTGTATGAATGGCAGCAACTGATCGCCGTCATCAACGCCAAGCTCGACAATCAGAAGTCTCCCCGCGCGACCGGGTTTACCCTGATGATGTTTTTCCTACGTCTGGGTATCGCAGCGTTGATTATTTATGCTAGCCTAAGGTGTTTCAATGGATCGCTTTACGCGCTGATTGGAGGTTTGGGCCTGGCAATATTGGCCCTGACGATTGAGGCAGTGCGGCTTCTGCGCTCCTGAGAAACAACCACGGATCAATCAAACAACCTATGCTTTTTCTGATAGACGCACTCACGAGGCTGCTGAACCATTGGTTTGCCGTGCCGCTCGTCGCGCTCATGACGAAGCTGGGCATCCACGTTGCACATCCCAGCCACCCCATAGGCAGCGCGCTCACCATGGAACTGATTGTCATGGCGTTGCTGTTGCTGTTTTTCGTGTCGGCTCGACTCTCACTGAATGTCGAAAAACCGGGAGTAATTCAGCACACGGCAGAATCGATTCACGAATTCGTCGGCAGCCAGGCGGAGCAAATCATCGGTCACGGATATGAGCGATTTATGCCATTCGTCACCACGATCCTGATGTTTGTTCTTATCTGTAACTGCTTCGGTTTGTTTCCGGGCTTTCAGACACCCACTGCAGATCCCGTGGCGCCGCTGGGCATCGCCATACTCACTTTCATTTACTACAACTGGCACGGTGTCAGGGAACAGGGTGTGATTGGATACATAAAGCATTTTATGGGGCCTATCTGGTGGATTTCGTGGCTGCTATTTCCGATCGAAATCATTTCGCACCTTGCCCGTATCATGTCGCTCACCATTCGTCTTTATGCAAACATGCTTGCCAGCGATCTGCTGACGCTTGCCTTCTTTTCGATGATCCCCGTTGCAGTGCCCGTAATCTTTCTCGCCCTGCATTTCGGCGTGTCTTTGATTCAGGCATATATCTTCATGCTGCTATCCATGATTTATCTGTCCATGGCGGTATCGCACGAGGCAGGAGCAGACATATAACAGGTTTTGTGCGGCGGAGCACTTCCGCTGCCGCGCAATAGGGCCGTGAGCGTGAGGGGGCCAGCACGGTGAGCTTCAACCACCCACTGACGGCAATTTCATAAAGGGAAGTCAGGAGAAAGAAATGCGTAAACTGCAATATCTATTCATGACGTTATCCATGCTATGCCTGGCGAGTCCGGCATTTGCGCAGACTGCCGGAGGCGGAGGCGGAACGAACCTGATTCCGATTGGCGCCGGAATCGGCATGGGCATTGCCGCGGGACTCTGTGGCATCGGTCAGGGCAGAGCAGCGGGCTCTGCTACGGAAGCCTTGGCTCGAAACCCTGGCGCGCGTGCCGGTATTATGCTTTTCCTGATCCTGGGTCTTGCATTTATCGAGTCGCTTTCACTTTTCACCTTCGTCATCATCCTTCTGAAGGCGAAGTAGGCTGATCGGGAAATCCGCAGCAGAAAGCCTCCGCATGCCGGAGGCTTTCTTGTTGTAGTTTCAATTGTTCTCTTGCGCGCGTCAGCGTTGCGCCGTTTCCGTGTTCGCCGGAGTGACACTTACCGCCGAGTAAGTTGCAGCAGCAGCCCTAGCCTTTCTGAGAATCTTGCCCGGAACGATACCCAGAATCAGCGTGCCCGCAACCGTCAAAAGCAGGGCAAAGAGCAGTGGCATGGTTGGACGCGGAACAGAAACGACAGGCGCTGCCTCAGCGGGTTTAGTGTAGACCGTCGCTACCACCCGCAAATAGTAGTAGGCTGCGATACCGCTGTTGATGAGTCCCAGGATCGCGAGCCAGACATAGCCGGAATGGATGGCCGCTGCAAAGACATAAAACTTACCGAAAAATCCGCCAGTGAATGGGATTCCTATAAGCGATATCAGGAAGAACGCCATTGCGCCGCCGAGCAACGGCGAGCGGTACGCCAGACCGCGATAATCATCGATCAGCGCCAGCCGGTCGTCGTACTGGCCGGCGTGGCTCACTACGGCAAAGATGCCCACATTCATCGCCGCATAGCTTACTGCGTAAAAGCTCGCGGCGGCGATTCCGTCTGCCGAAAGCGCAGTGAAAGCGACCAACAGATATCCCGCATGAGCAATGGAGGAGTAGGCAAGCAGACGCTTGAGATTTTTCTGCCGCAGTGCGCCCAGATTGCCGACAAACATAGAAAGGACTGCAAGCCACCAGAGAATCGGAACCCAGTGTGTCTGCAGTGCGGGGAAAGCGCCATAGAGAACTCGCAGCAGCACAGCAAAAGCTGCAGCTTTCGGGGCGGTCGACATCAGAGCCACGACTGGCGATGGCGCGCCTTCATATACGTCGGGTGTCCATACCTGAAAAGGCGCAGCAGAAACTTTGAATCCGAGGCCGATAATGATGAGGGCCAGTCCGGCGATGGCAAGCAAAGGAGCTGTGCCCGACGACAGAGAGCTCGCGATGGCTTCGATCCTCGTGGTGCCGGTTGCGCCGAAAGTCAGAGCAATTCCATAGAGAAAGAACGCTGTGGCGAACGAACCGAGCAGGAAGTACTTGATCGCCGCTTCCGGTCCCTTTGCGCTGTTCTTGCGGAAACCGGCAAGGATGTAGGTCGAAATGGATGAAATCTCCAGGCCAACAAAGACCAGCAGCAACTCGACAGCGCAAGTCATAAACAGCATGCCGACTGTGCCAAAGACCGCAAGCGCATAAAACTCGCCCATTCCCTCGGTATGCGCAGTTGTAGCGTCCAGAGCAACCAGCAGGCAGACGAGAGCAATGCCGCAGATCAGCACATGGAAGAAAACACTGAAGGCATCAGTCTGTACGGTCCCGAAGAAAGCAGTACCTGCAGGAAGCTGATATTGGTAGAGGCTCGCTGCCAGTGCGACGAGAACGCCCACTACGGCAAGCCAGCCGAGCGGTTTGCGCGACTTGCCCTTTGCCAGCACCGGTTCAATGAGCATGATGAGCACGCCCGTGATGGCGAGGAGGACTTCGGGGAGAATGCGAAGGATTTGAGGTACGTTGCTCATCGCTTCTCCAGATAGGAAACCGTATGCGTTGTGGAATTAGCGAAACTGGCAACGCCCTGGTCAATCGCTCGTATCCAGAAAGGTGAAGCTACTCCCATAGCCAGCATCAAGACGGCCATCGGCCACAGCAGAACGTGCTCGTGCGCGGAAAAATCCCTGGCCGTGCGATCGGTGACCATGGCCGATTCCGGGCCGTAAAAAATCCGTTGAATCATGTTAAGCATGTAGGCCGCCGAAAGGATGACGCCGAGAGTTGCAGCAAAAACCCATCCTCGATGAGAGGCAAAGCTTCCACTCAGGATCAGGAACTCACCCACAAACCCATTGAGGATAGGCAGACCAATCAGTGAAAGGCTGGTGATCACGAAAAGTGTTGCCATTACCGGTAACTTTGCGGCAAGACCTCCATATCGTTCCATGTCATAGGTTCCATAGCGCTCGTAGAGGAATCCTGCCAGTGCCAGAAGAGCGGCGCCGGAGACGCCTTCGTTAATAAACTGATACACGGCGCCATCGAGTCCCGAGAGCGAAAAACAGAAGATGCCCAGCACGCAAAAGCTCAGTGCACTCAGCATTGCATACGCAATCAACCGTTTGAGATCGCTCTGCACCAGTGCGATACACGCACCGTAAAGCACGCCAATCACGGCAAGCGCAATCATCCATGGTGCAAATTCGCGCGCCTGCACAGGGAAGAGTCCCAGGTTGTAGCGCAGAATAGAGTAAAGGCCGAGTTTTCCCGCGACCACCATTGCCATGGCTATTGGCGCATCACTGATCGTGTCGCTTAACCAGCCGTGCAAAGGGAAAACGGGTACCTTCACTGCAAAAGCTACCAAAAAAGCCAATGCCGCCCACCATAGAGCCTTTGGTGCAAAGAGCGCAGTATTGGCGGCAAGAATCTGCTGCAGAATCACGTAGTCGAAAGTTCCCGTCTTCGCATAAAGCCAGAGAATAGCAACCAGGAAGAGCGCTGACGGGATGAAAGTGTAAGCAAAAAACTTCAGTGCCGTTCTCGGTCCGCGTTCGCGCCCGAACATGGCAATCAGAATC
>JASHRS010000145.1 GCA_030037215.1 Silvibacterium sp.
CTGCTGCTTTTTCCATCAATTCCAGCGTGCAGACCTTGGCATTGATGTGCCATGGCTCCCCCGTCAGCACAAATTTCACAGGAATATGCGGATAACGTGCCGAAACGCGCCGCGCAGCCTCAAGGCCGGCATCTGACGCGACGCGCGCTCCAAACAATATTTCGTACTCTGAATAATCCTGCTCGAAGAAAGTTGTCAGGTGCGCTTCAAGATCAGGCTCCGCGCCGTGCAGCGGCTTGAATACTGAAACAGGGGGAAGAAAAGGTTTTGAACCCTGAGGAAGGGGAGCTCGGTCCATCGTGCGCTTGCGGTGTGCCTTAAACCGCATTACACCAGCAATGACCAGTCCCGAAAAAATCGAAGATGTAAGCAGGCCCAGCAGGCCCAGCCCAAACAAAAGCTTAATCATAAAAGTGCAGGGACCCCGAAAAGCCCCTCATACCAGACTAGCTCAGAGCAGCAAAAATTGCCGTCTGAATTCTTTGTCATCAAACCGCTTCACCGCTTATTTTTTGGTGGAACAACAATTGGCCTCTTTAGCGGAACCATCGCTGCGCTATGGTGCGCAACCTCTTGCTGCATCCGTGCCAGCATCTCCGTTCGCACATAATCTACAAAGCCCTGCATTTGCCGATTCATCTCTTCCATGCGCTCTCTCATCTGCAGCACAATCGCAATTCCGGCAATGTTCACGCCCAGGTCTCGCGCCAGATTCAGAATAAACTCCAGCCGCTCCAGGTCTTCTTCCGTATATAGGCGCGTATTGCCCTCCGTACGCGACGGCTTCAGCAGCCCCTCGCGCTCGTACAGCCTGAGCGTCTGCGGATGAATCCCATACATCTCGGCCACTGCCGAGATCATGTAAGCGCCCTTCGATTTACGTTTTGTCGGCATCATTCCCCCGCCGCCCAAACAGCCTTGGCGTTTCCTCTTGAGTATGCAGTTCGCCAAACCTCACTACGCGCGGAAACAACTTGTGAAACTGGCCCCCCGTAATTTTGTATGGAACAAACGCCCGCACGCAGTACCCGCTCCTGTGTTCAATCTCAACCATCACCGCGTCCGTGAACCCTTCGGCCGACGGTTTCGCCATCGTCACATTCGACGCAGCGGCTGCGGCTATCAGCAATCCCTTTCGCGCCCGTTCCGCCAGTTGCTCATATAGCAGCCCCAGCAGCATCGCCGGCTCCGGAGGCATGTCGTGCTGTGCTATCACTTCCAGTTGCGTGTCCCCATCCAGATTCATGCGGTAAGCAAACGGCGCAAACTCGCAGTATCTCCGCAACATCCGCTTCGCATACGACACGGCAGCATTTAGCACCTCGTTTGCGTCCTCGCGAATCTGCTCATCGGTCGTCATCTTCTCAATCACTTCTTCCGCCGCTGGTAAATACAATGATCGAAATCGTGCCAGAAGACCATCCGGTCCACGGTTAGCCCGTTCTTCTCCGCAACTCTGCGCGACTGCAGGTTTTCAGGCCGGATGATCGAGATCACGTGATCCACTCCCAACTCCCCGAAGGCATAATCGATGGCTGCTTTCGCCGCTTCTGTGGCAAATCCCCGATTCCACCATCCGCGATGTACATGGTATCCAATCTCAGGCTCCATCCCGGTCCCAACATCCTGCCACACCACGCCGCAATCGCCTATCAGCTTGCCCGTCTGCTTCTCCACTATCCCAAGCAATCCCGATCCCGATGCATAGCGGCTCATCTGCCGCTCGATCCATTCGCGCACCTGCTCCTGCGTAAACGGCCGCGGATACCATCGCATCGTCTCCGCATCGCTGAGCACTGCCGCCAGGTTGTCTTCGTCCTCAGGTATAAGCGGGCGAAGTACCAGCCGCGCGGTTTCTATCCGCATCACACCTTCGTCCACATCGTCTCGCGCGGATCCTCCGGATTCAGCTTCGCAAACTCCCGCAGAATCTCCTTCGACCGCTCGTCCTGCACCTTGGGCACTGCGATCTCGATGGTTACAATCTGGTTGCCGCGCTTGCCTTCGTGTGCCGACGAGGCCACGCCGCGCTCCCGCATCCGCAGCTTCTGTCCACTCTGCGTCCCCGGTGGAATCTTCAGTTGCGCGCGTCCGTCAATCGTCGGCACTTCGATCTTCGAGCCCAGCGCTGCTTCTGCCACCGTCACCGGAACCGTGATGTAGATGTCATCGCCCTGCCGTGTAAATACCGGATTCGTTCCCGCGCGAATAATCAGATACAGATCGCCCGCCGCTCCGCCGTTCACGCCTGCATTGCCTTTGCCGGCCAGCCGGATTCGTTGTCCGTCGCGTGTCCCCGGCTTGATCCGGAACTCGATGTTTTCCGTGTGTGTCACCGTGCCCTCGCCGTGACACGTTGGACACGCATTCTGCACCTTGCCCGACCCTCCGCAGCGCGGGCACTGGATGTTGAACTTCATCCGCCCGCCCATCTGCGTCACCTGGCCCGTACCGTGGCACTCCGGACACGTATGCGAACCACCCGTCGTGCCTTTGCCCTTGCATGTCGGGCACATCTCCTGCCGCTGAATCTGCAGCTTGGTCACCCCGCCGCGAATCGCCGTCCAGAAGTCCACCTGTACCTGGTACTCAAGATCGCTTCCCGGCTGCGGCCCGTGCTGTTCGCGCCCGCCCTGGTTGAAAATCCCGGAAAAGATATCGCGAAAACCGCCCCAGCCTGAGCCTGCCTGTTGCTGGCCAGCGCCCTGCTGGTTGGCATAATCCGAAAAATCGAACCCTTCGAAATCGAACGGAACGCCCTGTCCACCCCGGCCCGCGCCCGCTTGGCCATATCCGGCCCGCGCTGCAGCTTCAGCCTGTGCCGGGTCAATCTGGTCGGAATAGAACCCAAGCTGGTCGTAAATCTTTCGCTTCTTCTCGTCGCTCAAAATATCGTTGGCCTCGGAGATTTCCTTGAACTTCTCCTCAGCCTTCTTATCGCCCGGATTCAC
>JASHRS010000146.1 GCA_030037215.1 Silvibacterium sp.
TGGGACGACGTCATCGCCACCAACCTCACCGGAACATTCCTGCTCACCCAGGCGCTGCTCAGCCCAATGCTCAAGGCGCGCTGGGGACGCATCATCAATATCAGCAGCGTCGTCGGCGAAACCGGACAGGCCGGCCAAGCGAACTACGCCGCCAGCAAGGCCGGACTCATCGGCTTTACCAAGTCGCTCGCGCGCGAGCTGGCTTCACGCGGCATCACCGCAAACGCTGTCGCGCCCGGATACATCGAAACCGCCATGACCGCCGTGCTTGACGAAAAGCAGCGCGCCGCCATGACCGAGCA
The DNA here is from genome assembly GCA_030037215.1 of Silvibacterium sp. Taxonomy (GTDB): domain Bacteria; phylum Acidobacteriota; class Terriglobia; order Terriglobales; family Acidobacteriaceae; genus Silvibacterium. Next base: position 303 of record JASHRS010000146.1, read on the forward strand.
CATCCCTCTCGGCCGCGCCGGATCGGACCAGGACATCGCCAATGCCGTCCGCTTCCTCGCCTCCGACGAAGCCGCCTACATCACCGGCCACGTCCTCGACGTAAACGGCGGCATGTACATGGGCTGAGACTTTGCGCCGGAGGAATGCAGATAATTTCTTCCTGTTTGGTACAATAGAGATAGAAGTAAATAAGAAAGATCAGAAACAAGAACTAATAATAGGATCGCTAATGGCGGTCCTTTTTCTTTGCACTGCAAAACCGAACAAAGAACAAGCAAGTCGAGCAGAATCAAACATCGGCTGCGAAGATCCTTCAAATCAAAAGATTGAAGCGCTTTCGAGCCAAAACGGAATGGAATCAAACGCACGACGATAACATCCGAAGAATCAGATGGATACACCAAAATCCAAATTAGCATCTTGAGCAAAATCAAACAGATACGGAAAAGGCGCAAAACATATTCAGGGTGGGGGGTTGAAACTCGAAGGAGTATGAGCATGCGCAAAGCAATCGTATGGGTCGTTTGTGGAGTTTTCTTTGCGATCGGAGCCGCTCATGCGCAGAACGATTCCGGCGATCCGGCGCGCAGAATTTTTGAGCTGACAAATCAGGACCGCGTGGCTCGCGGCCTGCCTCCTTTGAGCTGGAATGCATCGCTTGCCACCGCAGCGCAGACGCATGCGCAATGGATGGCTGGCGAAGGTACTCTCTCGCACCAGTACCCAGGTGAGGCTGATTTGATGACGCGTGCCTCTCAGGCCGGAGCGCACTTTCAGGCCATCGCCGAGAACATCGCTAGCGCATGGAGCGAGGATGCAGTCGAGAGCGCGTGGATGCACTCGACACCCCACCGGACGAACATCCTCGATCCGCACATGAACGCCATCGGCGTCGGGGTGGTCGAGAGGCGCGGCACGTTCTACGCGGTCGAAGATTTTGCAGACGCGTCACAGCAGCTCTCGTCTCTGCAGATTGAGCGCAAAGTGGGTGGGCTGCTTCGCGCCGAAGGCATCGACCCATCGGTTCCACCAAGCGCGGCCGAACTGGCCTGCTCCTCGAACGGAGGTTACCCTGCGGGTGAGACAGGCAGATTAGTGATCCGCTTCGACACACCCGACCTTACGCAATTGCCGGGCGGTGTCGTGATGCAAATCCGCGGCGGAAACTACCACCGCGCTTCGGTTGCAGCGTGTTCTGCCGGAGGCACGCAAGGCAGCTTCACGACTTACAGGATTGCAATCGTGCTGTACTGAAAAACTTGGATAGGAACAAATAAAAAACAGAATGAAACGGCGGCAGGGAAGCAGCGCGCAGATTTTTGACGCACCGAACACCGCTTTGATATAACGAGGGAGGGCGAGTAAAAATTTGCCCTCCCGCCATACACTCCTCAGTAGCTCAATGGCAGAGCATTCGGCTGTTAACCGAAGGGTTGTAGGTTCGAGTCCTACCTGAGGAGCCAAAACAAATCATCAGAAAGTCACCTTGCTTCCCAGCAGCACAAAGCGGGTTCCGGAGGCTGTTGTGTTGCCGGAGATGTTGCTTCCCGAGGAGTAATCAAAACTTCCGAACGTCGCAGAATTGCCGACGAACGTACCGGGAGCGCCACGATACATCTGATTTAAGACGTTAAACGCAGCCATCGAAAGTTGCACGCTGATCCGCTCGGTGATGGGAATGGTTTTGAGAATCGTTGCATCTAGTTCGCTGAAGGTGTCTCCGACCTGAAGACCGCGGCTGGACCCTGGATATGGATTGCCGACAGAATTCGCATATGCCGTGTTGTTAACGATCCAGTGCGCCTGAGTCGGATTGATCGGAGTTCCGGGATTGTAGGTGACGTTGCCATTTGCGTCCGTGCCCTCGCTATCGCTGCCGTAAGCCACATATATCGGTGTGCCCAGCGTGGGGCTGCCGTTCACAACCGGCCCGGTGTAGGGATTGAGATAGGCGACAGTGTTCAGAGGCGCAGACTTATTGGAGCGGACCAGGCGGCAGGTATCGACTCCAACGCCAATGCTGCTGCTGTTGAAAGCCGTATCGCAATAGCTTGTATCCGGAGTATAGGGGTCCAATCCGAAGTACTGGTATGGAGTGTAGGGCTGGCCGGACGTAAATCGGTACATGCCGCTCAGTGAGAAGCCATTGGTTACACGCGAGAGCAATCCCTTGCTTTTCACAAGCTCGGGCAACTGGTAGCTGAACTGGGCGCCGACGACATTTGTGGAATTATTTCCAGATACACCACGCTCGCCCAGGTCGGTATTGAGCGGATTCTGCGCATAAGCGATTGAGCTGCCACCTGAACCAGTACTGACAAAGGCATCCGTCGCATTGTCCATCAGCTTGCTATAGGTATAGGAAAGCGTGCCGGTGATGCCGTGCAGGCTACGGCTCGTGAGGTTTGTCTGTAACCCGTTATAGTTCGACCATCCGCCGTTTCCGACTTCCGCCACATTGCTGTAGTTGCAATTCGGGCGCCCATACCCTGTCGCATTTGGATTGCTGCATAGAGTAACTGGTGCATAGGATGGGAACACTTGCTGCACCGGCAGAAGGAATGGGTTTGCATCAAATATCTGAAAGTTCTTCAGTGTGAGACTTCCGACGTAGCGAATCTCGCCGACTGCGGCCTTTCCGATCTGATGATCGATTGCCAGAGTGTAGGTCTGCGTGTAGGGCGGCCGAAGATTGGTCGGTACCGTCTGCACATCGTACGTGCGGGGATCTCCGCCCAGCGGCAAGGAAGGCAGGTTCACTGCACGAACGGCACTATAGCTGATATTGCCTCCCGTGGGCAGGCAGGGGGATCCTGCAGTGCAGGCGATGGAGCCTGCAACAGAGATCGGAGCAGTGCTCTGACTGTTCGTAGCGATGTTATAGAAGGCGGGATTCTGGTTGATCGCGTATCCGCCCTTGATGACCAGTTTGCTGTCGAAATTCGGGTTCCACGCAAAGCCGAAGCGCGGCTCAAAGCCCTTCAGGTATTGCTGGACCTCCGGGAATGTCCGAGCCGAAAGGGGTAATGATGTGTCCCAGAACGCTGTCGCCGGATTTGATTCACGCGCCACCGTCTCATCGTGCAGCACATTGAAGGCCGGGCTGAAGTACTCCCAGCGCAGCCCGATATGAGCCGTGAAGGTCGAGGATATCTTCCAATCATCCTGGATATAAGCGGCAACATCCGTTTCCTTATATTTGGTGGTGAAATTGCCGTTCGACATATTGATATATGCGTCAGTTGCTGGCTGTCCGGCGAGAGGCGCGTCTGAAACAAAGTTGCTGAAATTGCTGTATTGGTAGACACCGCCGTAATTGAATAACCCGACCTGCGGTGAGTTCTGATAATCCACCTCTCCTCCGAAGAGGATCGTCTGGTTGCCGTGGGTCCAGGTGGCATTGTCCTGTACCTGGGTCACCTTCACGACACGCCCTTGCGGAAATACCGTGTTCAGCCCATAGCCCTCAAACCCATTGCTGATATTGACCTGCGCGGGGCAAGTGTCCGGATCGCTGATCGTGCAGGTAGGAAAGCCGCCGCCTTCGAATGCGCCGGTGGCCTGCTGGAAGGAGTAGCGCAACTGATCGACCCAGACCGGGCTGAAGGTGTGTGTCCAGTCTGCTCCAATCGTATGAACCGTATCGAGTGAATTTACGTAGCCGCCGTTGGCAATATCACCGAAAGCCGCTTGCGCAAGGTAATCCTGATAAAAGTAGCGGGTGAAAAAGTGGTCTTTCAGTGTGGGTTGCCAGTCAAGCCGCCCCAGAAACTCCTCATCGTTATACGGGGTGGCAATCAGGCGCTGAACAAAGGAAAAAGGCACACCTGTAACCGTAGTTCCACCGGGGCCGGTCACCGTCTGAAGGCAAGTGCCCGACGGCCCCGGGTTGGCACAACTGGATGCCGGAACCGGAACCGTAGCGGGGTTGCCCGTTTTGATCGCAAAGGGTCCGGTGCTCTGAAGAATGGCAATTGCGGAGTTGCCGGGGAAAGCGGCTGCCAGTTGTGTCAGGCCGGAGGGAGTTGGTGTCAGTGAGGTATCCGTCGATGGCGCCGCGCCGGTACGTTGATGGTCCCAGTAGCCGCTGCCGAAGAAGAACAATTTGTCTTTAAGGACAGGGCCGCCCAGCGTGGCCCCGAAGCGATTCTCCACGGAACGCGGCAGTACCGGTACCGAGCAGCCGGTCGTTGGGCTCTGTCCCGGCGCGCAGAATCCGAAAAGCGGACTCTTTTGCTGATTTTCGAAAGAGCTCAAAAACTGGCCCTGATAAAACTCGAACACGCTGCCATGAAATGTATTTGTTCCTGATTTCGTGAGGTAGTTAACCACGGCACCTGAGTTGCGCCCATATTGCGCGCTGTAATCGTTGGTGATGACCTGGATCTCTGCAAGCGCGTCCTGATTGCCGAAGAATATCTGAGGGCCGCCGATGGTATTGTCGTTGTTCGACTGGCCGTCAAATTCGAAGTTGTTGTAACGACTGCTCTGGCCGTTCACGACGAACTCGTCACCATTGGAATTCGAGAATGCATCCATGTGCGCGCTGACCACGCCGGGGATTACTTCTGTCGTTGTGTCAAAGGCGTTGTTCAGAGGAATGGTTTCGAGAGCCTGCGCGCTGAAGGTCGTGGATACCTGGGAATCCGTTACCTGCAGCAACGGTGTTGTATCTCCTGTAACAACGATTTCCTGAGAAGCAGAGATGGCAAGCTGCACTGACTTCAGATCCGTCGTAACGCCGGATACAACCCCGACGGAATTGATGATTCCCTGCTTGAACCCGGGTGCAGTGACAACAAGGTTGTAGGTTCCAATGGGAACCCCGCGAAAGCTGAATCCACCGTCAGCCTGAGAGACGGTTTGCAACTTTGTTCCTTTGGCCACATCAGTAGCCAGGATCTGCGCATTTGCAATGACCGCGCCCGACGGGTCAGTCACTGTTCCGAGAATGGTGCCCGTGGTGATGCCCTGTGCCACCGCGCGACGCGGAAGAACAAATACGACCGCACTTAGTGCAAACAAACCAACCAGAACTCGCCCTATGGATTTCATAGGCCCTCCAGAATCCTCAGTGATTGAATTCGCTTGGCGCATCCAGCCGGACCGGTGTTGTGAAGTAGTGTCTGAGCCCGGCTGGATTGAAATCCTCATCACTGGCCTCCACCAAATATGAGGGTTCCCGCGTCATGTGCAAGAGTGCTCATAAAAAGGCATTTATCCGGCACTCCTATACCTTGTGCTTTTGCAATCAATTGGCCTGAAGCAGCATGGTTCAACCCATCCCGAATCTGTGACGAGTCGCGACAAATGCGTGATGAACGGAAATAGCGCTGGAAAAACTATGAAATCCTGCAGAACGCCTTCGGGATAATGAATACATAGCTGGAAAACCGCAATTCACAAGCAGTAAAAGAGATGATGAGTCGCTGCTGTTTTCGGTAAGGGGAAGCCAAAAATTGCGACGTCTGGTTGCAGTCGCGCTTCTAAACTTGTAAGCCGTAAAATTTTGGATGGGTTGGACGCTGTTTTTAGACCTTAATCGTCCAAATAATTATGGCTGTGCTGCGTTTCACAACGATGATGGCTTTTCAAATAAAGTAGCGCATCCACTCTCTTCAAAAGCGCCTGTTTTTGTGTGACGAACTGCGTTGATTTGAGTCCAATCAAATGGATGATCTTAACGTTCTGTACTGGAGTTGTTTTTATGAATGCCCCGGCATTCAAAAGTTCTCTTCCGTATGCGGAGTATTCCAATACTGAGTGTGAGGATCCGCATTCAACCCTCCAACTGTCAGATTCTCGGGCTACGTATCCCCGGTTGCTGACTCAAGCTAGCGACAGAGGCATGCAGCATGTGGCCGAGACCTGGTTTCCTAATGGCCCCCAGGAGTATGAAAGGCCGCGTTTTCTGGAAAGGATGGCAGTCAGGCTAGATGACAGAATTGTCCTCGTCCGATTTCAGGATGTCTTCTGGTTTCAAAGCAAAGGGAACCTACTTTGTCTTCATCTGGAGGGTAACGACTATGACTGCCGAATGACGATGAAAGACCTGCTTTCGAAGCTCGACCCTGGTCGTTTCCTGCGTGTTCATAGAAATGCAATCGTAAACCTTGATCACGTCAGAGAGTTCGACTTGCCGCGCTGTGGCAACGCGGTGGCTCGTCTCCACAACGGCAGTGTGCTGCCTATCAGCAGGACAGGAAGGCTGGAAGTAAGACGGAGCCTGCTGTGTCAGTCGTATTGACGATTGGGTGAGTGACTCACCTGAAGACATTATTCAACCGCGGAGCCTGACCCACTTCCGCCTCATCCGATTTCCTCGACAATTAATACCCAAATAGGCAACTGCAAGAAGGCCTGCCTTATTCCGAGTATGTTGCATGCTTGTTATGCTGCTTATGGCTTCGGTCAAAATGTTCGTCTTATGCCAGATGCAAATGAACGGCGCGCACGTACATGGCTTCGACGTGATCGATTAATACTGCATCTATATTCGGCATAGCTGTAGGGTGTTGGTGTAAACGTTCTTGTTGAACGCTACATTGACAATTTTCGCTATCAAATCTCACACTACGATCAAGCCCTTCGGGTGGCATGTTCTCCTTTTACGGAGCGGCGTTCAGAAAGGAGAGCTGATGGAGTCTACAAAACAATCCCCAGTCAATGCGGTATTACGCGCGAAAGACGTGGAGAACGAATCGGGCTTGTTTTCTTCCGAATCGGTGCTCAATATTCTGCGATTACTTCTCGCAGGAGCTCCGTTAGCCGAAGTGCTCACAATTATTGCTCAACTGGTTGAATCACGGGGTGACGGCACACTGTGCACGATCTGGCTTCCGAGCGACGACGGAAGGGAACTTTATTGTGCATCAGCCCCCAGCCTTCCCGGATTTATTACTCACGTCGGGTCCATGCAGATTGGTCCAAAAGGCGGATCCTGCGGCACAGCCGTATATCGAAGAGAACCGGTCTATGTGAGCGATATCCTCAGTGACCCCGTTTGGGATCATTACCGTCACCTTCTAGCGCCTTTTGGAATTCGCGCGGTGTGGTCACGGCCCTTGTTTACGAATGATAGTAAAGTACTCGGAACTTTCGCTATTCATTACCGTGAAGCGCGCAGCCCTGATGCTATCGACCTGCAATTAATCGAGAACGCGAGCCACATCGCAGGAATCGCGATCGAGCGCCATCGGACCGAGGAGAAGTTACGACTTGAGCGCGATCGGCTGCGCTTGCTTCTGGAGATCACGAACAGCGTGACCTCAAAGCTGGACATGCGTCGATTAGTGGAGGCACTATCTACGGATCTGCTGAGAGTGACGCAGTGCGATTTCTGCGCACTGCTTCTGCCAGATGCAGAAAGTAAACAACTGCGCACAACTATTCTCTACAACCCTGCAGGCCGAGGCGCCATCGTCGATGGCGCAATGGTTCCACTCAAAGGATCGACCTGTGGCAAAGCCTTTCTCACCGGCAAGAATCAACATATCCACAGACTTGAAGACCTGCGCGACGACCCTGAAACTTTCGGCAGTCGCGAAGGGCAGCGCTTCTTTGAGCAAGTGATGGCGGAAGGTTTGAAGTCCGGGTGCGAAACGCCGCTTATAGGACGGAAGGGCGTTGTCGGCGTGCTTGGAGCGTTCAGCCGCTCCGAGAGAGCATTCTCCGAAGAAGAGTTCGCTTTTCTGGAACAAGTCGCTCGAGAGGCGGCCATTGCTGTTGAGAATACGCTGGACTTTGAAAAAGCGATGGAAGAGCGGGTCAGCGAAAAGAAGCAGAGACTCTACCTGGAAGAGGAAATCCGCGCCGAGTTCGGCGAAATCGTCGGTGAAAGTTCAGCTCTGAAGACTGCTTTGCATCTGGTGTCGGTAGTGGCGCCTACGGATTCAAGCGTATTGATTCTCGGCGAGACAGGTACAGGGAAGGAGTTGATTGCGCGCGCCATCCACAATTTAAGCAGCCGCCGGGAGCGGGCCTTTGTCAAATTGAATTGCGCCGCAATTCCGCTTGGGCTGCTTGAAAGTGAACTGTTCGGGCACGAGAAAGGAGCATTCACCGGTGCCATTGCGCAAAAAACCGGACGTTTTGAACTTGCGGACAAGGGCACGCTCTTCCTGGATGAAGTCGGCGACATTCCTTTGGAACTCCAGGCAAAATTGCTGCGCGTGCTGCAGGAACAGGAATTCGAAAGACTGGGCAGCAACCGAACGCGCAAGGTGCACGTCCGAGTGATCGCAGCCACCCACCACGACTTGTCTGCGATGGTAAAGCAGATGACATTTCGTGAAGACCTCTATTATCGGCTGAAGGTATTTCCCATCCGCGTTCCGGCGTTGCGGCAACGTAGGGAGGATATTCCGAAACTAGTTAGCCACTTCACGGAGTTGTATGCACGGCGAATGAACAGGAAAATCGACACCATCCTGGCCGAAACGATGGAAGCGCTTGTGCGGTACCACTGGCCAGGAAACATTCGCGAACTGCGGAACTTTATCGAACGAGCGGTAATCCTTTCTCCTCACACGGTGTTGCGGGCGCCTATCTCAGAACTTGATCCATTCGGTGCTCCCCGGCAACAAGACCAATCCATAACGGGTTTGGAAGAAGTCGAGCGGAACCATATTGTTCGCGCTCTTGAATTGAGCAATTGGGTGGTGGGCGGCCGGAATGGTGCGGCCGAACGGCTGAGAATGAAACGCACCTCTCTGGTTTACAAAATGCGGAAGCTGCGGATCATCCGTCCTAGCTCTTTCCGGAAGAACAGCGCCGGCGAAAGCCGGGTGCATGAAATCTGAGCCTTCCTCTTGTCGAGTGCTGCGTCACGGCAAGATCGCCGTTGCATCCCGCTGAGTTCCGTGACGAAACCTGCGACCAATTCCCGTCAGTGCTGGACATCCGTCGCACCTTTGTCAGCGAACGGGCTGACACTTGTGCTCCTCTTACAAAGCGATCCCGCAGACTGAGAAGAACTTAGCGCTCCAGCCCATCCTTGGAGTAAGAGTTTCTCTGTCTGGTATTGAGTGTGCAGTCAAGCTACGGCGTACGTTGCCCGTTGCCGCATTGGCTGACGCCTGCCGATGCATTGCTCACAAACAACCAGGCCAGCAAAAGGAGGAGTTGCTATGAGTCGTGTGCTGTCAGTTCAAGCAGCCAGCGCAGGGAGTGGTCCGCAGCAATCGAACGCGCCAGTAGGAGCACAGGCCAGCGTGCCTCTGACATCCGTTCACAAAGTAGAGGCGGACGGCCTCCGGATCTTCTATCGATCGGCTGGCGACGCAGCAGCGCCCGTGCTACTTCTGCTGCATGGGTTTCCAAGCTCATCGTTCATGTTCCGTGAACTCATTCCACGCCTCGCCGACCGGTACCGTGTTATCGCGCCGGATCTCCCGGGATTTGGGTTCACAGAGGTCCCGCAAGACCGAAAATACGTATATTCATTCGACGCATTGGCCGGCACAATTGAGTCCTTCACCGATGCGCTCGGTCTCACCCGCTATGCAATCTATGTGTTTGACTATGGAGCTCCTACAGGTTTCCGATTAGCGTCTCGTCGCCCGGAACGAGTGACCGCCATTATTTCGCAGAACGGCAATGCCTACGAAGAAGGCCTCGGCGACGCGTGGGGACCGATCAGGAAATATTGGTCTGCGCCTACAGCCGAGAACAGAGAAGTGCTTCGCCAAAACATCCTGAACTTCGAAGGAACTCGCTGGCAATACACGCATGGCGTAGCGAATCCTGACGCGGTTGCGCCTGAATCGTACACATTGGATGCATCTCTACTGGAGCGCCCGGGAAACAAGGACATTCAACTCGATCTGTTTCTGGACTACGCATCGAACGTAAAGTTTTATCCGAAGTTCCAGGAGTATTTCCGCGAGTCAAAACCCCCTTTGCTGGCGATCTGGGGTAAAAACGATCCTTTCTTCATTCCCGCAGGAGCAGAAGCATTTCGGAAGGACATCCCTGATGCTCAAGTCCGTTTCCTGGATACGGGTCACTTTGCTATCGAGACACATGTCGTGGACATCGCCTCTGCAATGAAAGAGTTTCTTGATGCGAATGGCATCGCCGGTGAACGCAAGAAGGAGTCGTCACGATGAATCCTCGTGCCCAAACCGGCAACGTCATCCTGGTTCATGGTGCGTGGGCTGACGGATCGTGCTGGAGCAACGTCATTCTGTCTCTGCGAGACCAGGGGCTGAGCGTTATCGCAGCCCCAATTCCTCTTACATCGCTCACAGATGATGCTGCTGCTCTTCGACGCGTCATCGAGAGGGCTACTGGGCCTGTCGTTCTGGCCGGGCATGCGTATGCGGGTGCAGTAATCGCTGCGGCTCATGATGAACGAGTCAAGTCTCTGGTGTATATAGCCGCATTGGCGCCAGATGAAGGCGAAACTGTTGCCGAGGTGTTCTATCGCACGGCACCGCATCCAGAGGCTCCCCACCTTGAGCCGGATACCCACGGATTTATCTGGATGCCGGAAAAAAGTTTTGCCCGTGCTGTAGCGCACAGGGCTTCGCCGGACCAGCTTGCCATCATGGCAGCGGTGCAAAGGCCAATCGCGGTGCAATGCATCCAGGAAAAAGCCCCCGTGCCTGCATGGAAGACGAAACCAACGTGGTATCTCATCGCGGAAGAAGATCGGATGATTCTGCCAGAGACGCAGTGGTTTATGGCCGACCGCATGGGCGCGACGATCCGGTCCCACGCGGTTGACCATACCCCGATGTACAAGGCTCCGGATCTCGTCGTCGACATGATATTGACTGCTGCACGCGAAACACTTTCGAAGTAAGCCGAGGCCTCCAATCCTCCTTTCAGGAGTGGAGGCGCAATACATCCCTGATGGGAGATTGGGACGAGTGAGGAGCTCATGAGAACTAATTCTGTTGCTGTTGTCACTGGCGCGAGCCAGGGAATCGGTCGAGCGACCGCGTTGCGGTTAGCGCGCGATTTTTCCTCAGTTGTGCTGGCTGCACGCAATGAGGAAGAGTTGAAAAGCACAGCCGCAGCTGTAAGCGCCATCGGCGCCGAATCGCTGGTATGTGCGCTCGACCTGCGCGAACCTCAATCCGCGGAAACCCTTGTCAAAAATACGCTCGACCGTTTTGGCAGAATCGATGCCCTGCTGAATATAGCCGGCGCCGTGCCGCAAATTAATCTGTTCGAAATGACGGATGCACAGTGGGAGGATGGCATCGCGCTCAAACTCCACGGCGCGCGGCGCCTGACCGTCCTGGCCTGGAATGCATTGAAGGCCTCGAAGGGGTCTGTTGTTCTTATTTCCGGAAGCGCAGCTCTTGATCCAAAGCCGGGCTTCGCCGCCGTTGCTGCAGTAAACGCTGCGATTATTGCGCTAGCGAAGGCCTTTGCAGAGCAAGGCATCAAAGATGGTGTGCAGGTCAATAGCGTTATCCCCGGGGCTGTGATGACTGGTCGCAGACAATCCTTTTTTGAAAAGTGGGCGCCGGCACACAACCTAACCGTCGAAGAGGCCGTGAAGAAGTTTCCGGAAGAAGTCGGTATCGCCCGTTTCGGCAGACCGGAAGAAATTGCGGACCTGATGGCCTTTCTGGTATCGCCCCAGGCAAAATGGATGACTGGAGCTTCTGTACGTATGGACGGAGGCGAAATTAAAGGCATCTGATGCGGAGCCTTTGATACCTGAAGTGTCTGGTGGAGCGCGACAGCGATCATATTCTTGGGTTCGCAGCTTTTGGCGTGGGCGCAGGCGAGATCATGGGGTGCGTACAGATCGCCATGCTCGGTAGGATGCCCTACACCGCGCTCCTCGAGGCAGTCCTTGCACATCCGACGATTCCCGAGGGGCTGGTAGCTCTATTTTCCACTCTTCCGTCTTAATAAACAGAGCTAGATTGCTGGCGTACCGCAGTGCGTTTTATGCAGAGAGGGGACAAACGCCTCTTCGAACGGATAACATCAGTGCTGATTTTATGTTCGAGGTCCTTCAAAGCCGGAGCTCGTATCTGACGTTGGTGGTAGTTGCTATAGGAGCGATCTCCAGCCATAGCTATTGTCAGGAACCTTCGCAGGCTTTGCGAAGGGCAGACGCAGTATATCGAGCCGGGCAAGCGGCGCTGTCGCAACATGATCTGAATGCTGCCCAGGAGGATTTTGAGCAAGTCGTCCGCCTGGCTCCGCAAGCGGAGCAAGGGCACAGCGCGCTTGGCGCGGTTCTGGTGAGTCGAGGGCAGACGACAGAAGGTATTCATGAGCTTGAGAAGGCATTAGCGATTCAGCCCAGCGACAGCACTGCACAGATGAATCTTGCCCTGGCTTTTGTCCAGATCGGCGCTCCGGAGAAGGCTTTGCCGTTGTTTGCCAAGGTGCAGGCCCAAGCTCGCCAGCAACGACGCGAATTACCTTCGTATGTCGAGATGGCCTATGTGCGGTCGTTGGTACTGACTCATCAAATAAGCCGCGCTATTACTGAGATGAGGGAAGCAGTCATAGTTGATCCTCGGAACGCGGAGTTGCACGATGGGCTCGGCTCACTTTACGCGCAGCAACAGGAGTGGAAGGACGCACAGCGGGAATTCCTGACAGCAATTGATCTGGATCCGCAATTTGCAGTTGCACATCTGCATCTTGGCGTTGCAATGCGCGCTCAGGGCCAGGCAAATGGCCTGACAGAAATCGCCAAAGCGTCCCAGCTCGCGCCACAGAACACAATGATTGCGCTTGAACTCGGCAATGCTCTTGTTGCAGATGGGCACGATGATCAGGCGATTCCGGTCTTTGAACATGCAGTGGAACTCGATCCAAATTTAACTGAGGCATCCTATCAACTAGCGCTTGCTTTGCAACGTTCCGGCAAGACACAGCAAGCAATTTCGCTGTTTAAAAAAGTGTTGGCAGCGGAACCTGAAAACACTGCCGCTATGACGAATCTTGGGATGGCGTTGTGCGAGGCGCAGCAGACGAAAGAAGCAGTCCCTATCCTGCAAAAAGCTGTAACGCTTGATCCGCAGAACGTGACAGCCCATGAGAACCTCGCAGCGGCATACGTGCAGCTGAATCAATTTGATGATGCGATTCGCCAACTGCAAGCTGCATTGAAACTGGTGCCTGACCAACCGCAACTGCATTATGATCTTGGTCTTGCCTACAAGTGGCAGGACGATGCTGCTGCGGCGATTCCAGAGCTTGAAGCGGCCGAAAGGCTCAATCCAAATGCTCCGGAAGCTCCGTACCTGCTGGGCATTCTTTATATGCAGCAGGGACGTTACAGTGATGCAGCGCGCGAAATGAGCCTGGCCCTGAAGCTGCGTCCCAATAACAGCGATGGCTGGGCAACTCTGGGAAGCGTGTATGAAAACCTGAACGAATTGCCGGAGGCCGCGTCGGCGCTGCATGAAGCCATCCGCCAGAATCCTTCCCAACCGGACGCCTATCTGACACTCGCATCCGTGCTGGTCAAGCAGAACCAACCAGAAGAGGCAAGATTGGAGCGTAGAAAGGCTGCTGACCTGATGCGGGAGCATATGAATTTCCAGCGCGCCGAAGTTTCAACGAATGCGGGGAATAATCTCTTGCACAGCGGCGATGTGACTGGAGCAATTCTTCAATTTCAGGATGCGCTGAGTTATGACTCAAATTACGCTGCAGCGCATCTTGGCATGGCTGATGCCCTCGATCGCGAAGGGAAGACCATGGAGGCAGCTGCAGAACGTCAAAAAGCAGAGGCGGCAAAAGGAGCTGCAGCGCCATAAATCCCTCGTCTGCTCTATGCTGAATGAGGATCGCGTGCCGATGGGGCAGTGTCTTGTGCTGTGTGTATTTTGCTATAATCCCGGGTCGACAGCAAAGCTCATCACCGATGAACGGCTGTCATATAGAGGCGGGTAATATCAACGGTTTGTTTTTCACGGGGACTGATTTCAGTTGCTACTGTGAAGTTCATACGCCTATTCGGTCGGCACATCTGCCTTCCGCTGCTGTTCTTCGCGGGAATATGCGTCTTCCTATGGTCCAACGCGCGCGCAGTTGAGAATCCTGAAACGCAGCAGGCAAATCAAAACAACCTCGAAGCCTACACATCAGAAATAAACCAGACCTATGTCTATCCGTTTCGTGCAGGAAATATCTCTCTTCCCGGTAACGCAGCTGAGGTCGACAACATGTTTCTTCCGCCGTCGGCCTTTCCAGGCGCAGAGTACTGTGAACATTGCCATCAGGAGGCCTATCACGAGTGGCGCCAGTCGTTGCATGCCAACGCCTTTCGGGCGCCGTTTTACCGCACCAGCGTCAATATTCTGATTCGTACCAAGGGCATTGTATTCTCACGGCACTGCGATAGTTGCCACAACCCGATCGTTGTTCTCTCCGGCATGATGACGCCCAGTGCGCAGGGTGACCGCTCCTTTGATCGCGATGGAGTGACATGCATGGTCTGTCACTCAATCCAAAGCGTCTCGTCCAAGCTTGGTAATGGCAGTTATGTGATGGGCGTACCGGCAGTGGTTGTCGATGCGAATGGAAAGCGGGTTCCAGGCATTGTTCCAGATACAGAAATCCTCGCCCACCTCGACCGGCACGTAGCGGCTGTAATCCAACCCTTTTACAGAACACCGGAGTTCTGTTCGGCGTGCCATAAGGCAAACCTGCCCCCGATGCTCAACGACTACAAATGGATCCGTGCATTCACCACGTATGACGAATGGCAGAATTCAAAATTTTCGCAAAGCAACCCGCTCACCTACTACACGGCTGACCGCCAAACCTGCCAGAACTGCCACATGAAGCGTGAGCCAATTACTTTGCCGGATTATGGTGCAAGCAACGGCATGCTGGCCTCGCATCGCTGGCTTGCCGGCAACACGGCGGTCCCGTTTTACTATGGCTACGACGAGCAGGTGAAGAAGACGATTGCATTTCTTCAGAGCGGCAATTACCTCAACATGGACATCTTCGCGCTGCGTCTCGGAGAGACGGGGCGGCTCATCGCACCACTGGGGTCTGTTCCCTTTACTCTGAAAGCCGGTTCTGTCGTCGAGACCTACGTTGTAATCCAGAACAAAGGAATCGGCCACTCGCTCCTGCCGGAAGTTCGCGACCTTTACCAGGCGTGGGTACAGTTCACAGTTAAGGACGTCAATGGCTCCGCAATTTATCAGAGCGGTTTTCTAAAGCCCGATGGAATGGTCGACGAACGCGCGCATATCTTTAACAATCGCCCTGTGGATACGACAGGAAATTTTGTTGACAACCATAAAGTATGGACGATCCATTCGGTGGCCTACGACAATACCATTCAAGCAGGATCATCGACGCTCATTCGCTATCAGTTCCAGGTGCCCCAAACCGTGAAAGGCCCGTTGACCATCACGGCGAGCGTCGAATATCGGCATTTCCGTCAGAGCTATCTGAACAACGTCTTTGGCAAAGATCATCCGGCGTATCCGATAGTCGAGTTGGCGTCACGAAGCCGCACTCTGAATATCGGCAAAAATCAACCCACGGCGCCGCTCCCATCCGATAACCCCGATTGGATGCGTTGGAACAATGCGGGCATTGCGTTTCTTGACGAACAGCAGTATGCCTATGCGCTGAATGCATTCGAGCATGTCGTCCATTTGCAGCCCGAATATGAAGATGGCTTTATCAATATAGGGATTACTTATATTGCTTGGGAGAAATATTCTCAGGCCCGTGCGCCCCTGGAAAAGGCCCTGAAGATGCGTCCGGACGACGCACGGGCCCTTTATTACATGGCTCTCGTGGAGCGGCGAGAGCGACACTCGCGCGAGGAAATTATTGATCTGGAAAAGGTTGTTGCGCAGTATCCGTATTGCCGTGATGCCCGCCGGGAATTGGGCATATCGTACTATCAGCAGAATCGCAGCGACGACGCCATCCTGCAGTTCCAGGCCCTGCAGGCGATTGACCCTGACGATCTGGCCGCGCACTATAACCTCTCCATCCTGTATTACCGGAAAGGCTTGAAGAAGCAGGCCGAAGAGCAAGCCGCGCAATACACCATAAAACGGGTCGACCCCTCAGCGCCGACCTATTCTCTTGACTACCTGCGCAAACATCCGGAAATTTCCATCGAAAGCGTGCCATGGCACATGCACACTGACGTGAAGCAAAATGCCCTCGACGTTACCGGGCAACAGTAACGCAAAGGATGGTGCTACGTTGAATCGCCGCAAATTCCTCCACTCGCTCAGTCACACGGCGCTAGTTCTTCCATTCGCAGACATCATTGCTTTGGCAGCTCCACAGCAGCAACAGGAGCAACAACAAGAACAACCGATGCACATCGGCCCGCATGAACGGGTCTACAATGCCATCGCTGCACCGCCTCCGCCCGGCCCAAAATCGCCAATCGAAGGGACGCCCCTCGGAGTGAGCTTTATCGATGTCGTGAAAGATTCTGGTCTAAATATAGTTACGACCTATGGCGACGTAGGGCACAACAAGTATCTGCTTGAAACCACTGGTTGCGGCCTGGCTTTCTATGACTATGACAATGATGGCTGGGTCGATCTTTTTCTCGTGAATGGCTGGCGACTGGAGGGGTTCCCAGACGGAAATGCGCCGCACTGCCATCTGTTCAAGAACAATCGCGACGGAACATTTACAGATGTCACCACCGGCTCCGGGCTGGAGCACAAGACCGGCTGGGGTCAGGCATGCTGCGTAGGAGACTACAACAACGACGGGCACGACGATTTGTTCGTCACCTACTACGGGCAAAACGTGCTCTATCGCAACAACGGCAACGGAACATTTACCGACGTCACCGAACAGGCTGGACTGATCGAGCCGGGGCCGAAGGTACGTTGGAATACAGGTTGCACTTTTGTCGATTATGACCGCGACGGTCATCTGGATCTCTTTGTCGCAAACTATGTAGACTTTGACCTCAAGACCGCTCCTACACCGCAGGACGGGCCATGTACCTATAAGGGCATCCTTGTTGCATGCGGGCCGCCCGGATTGCCCGGTGGCAGGAATATCCTTTACCACAACAATGGTGACGGGACATTTACAGACGTAAGCGAGAAGTCCGGCATGTGGACCGCAGTGGGTACATACGGCCTGAGTGTCGCTGCGTCCGATCTGGATAATGACGGCTGGCCGGACATCTATGTTGCCAACGACTCAGCGCCGGCCACGTTATATCTGAATCAGAAGGACGGTACCTTCCGTGATATTGCCATCGAAGCGGGCGCTGCTCTTTCGGCCGAGGCCAAGCCGCAAGCCGGAATGGGCGTTTCCATAGGTGATTACAACCGGGACGGCAAGCTCGACATTGTGAAGACCAATTTTGCGGGAGACACCGACTCACTTTACACAAACATGGGCGATGCTTCATTTGAAGATCAGACCTATCCCAGCGGTATTGGAGTCAATACCCGGCTGCTCGGCTGGGGAGTGGGCTTTTTCGACATGGACAATGACGGTTGGCTCGATATTTTGATGTCGAATGGGCACGTCTATCCCGAAGTAGATGAGTCGCGGGCTGACTTGAAGTATGCAGAGCACAAGTATCTCTACCGTAATCTGCGTAATGGCAGATTTGAGGAAGTCACTGACAAAGGAGGGCCGGGCATCATGGAGAGAGCGCCCGCTCGCGGCTGTGCCTTTGGGGACTATAACAACGATGGGACGATCGATGTTGCCGTGAACTGCATTAATGCGCTTCCACAACTACTACGCTGCGATTCTACGCTCGACCGTAACTGGATCAAGATCAAGCTGGTGGGTGTGAAATCGAATCGCTCAGGCATCGGAAGCCGAATCACAGTGACGGCGATGACTGTGCCGGGTGCAGTCAAGCCGCTTGTACAAATGGATGAACTGCGCAGCGGCGGCAGCTATTTCTCCCAAAATGATTTGCGCATGCACTTCGGTCTGGACCAGGCAAAGAAAGTGGATAAGCTAGATATCCGCTGGCTAAGTGGGCAAGTGGATCAGTTAACAGATCTCGAAGTGAATCAGCTATATGTCATCCAGGAGGGTGGCAAGATCCTGCAGGCAGGTCAGCTTCAGAAAGCAAAAATGCCACCCAACGTGAAGGGGTGACTGAGCCGTGCGTCATCGATTATTTGTTTTGCTACCTCTGATATTCGCTGTGATTGCATCGGCACAAATAGAGCACAGTTCACAGAGCACGCAAGTAAGCAGTCCTGAGCATGCAATGACAGATTGCCCGTGGCTTACTCGAGGCACTGCCGCCAGAGCACTGGGCGGAGATGTTTCGCTCGTGGTCAGTTTGTCCGATACGAATAATGGTTCCTGCAAATTCGTGCGGCAGCAGGAGCCGGGAGATTTCCTGGAAATCGTTGTCGGCAAAGCTGACCCGGCAGGCTGTCCTGATGAAAGCCCGAAGATTGCGGGAATAGGAAACTGGGCGATGCGGTGCAAGGCATCTGCTTCTCACGACGAAGCTGCGGAGATGATTCTCAGTCAGGCGCGCGACACTTATTTCACGGTAAAGCTCACGCTTCACGTCTGGAAAAGCGACCCCCAGCAGAGCGACGAACTTGAGCAGGTTGCAGAGGAAGTAGCAGGTAACCTTTATTGAGTAGACTGCGCCGCCATGAACTGGCGGCAACCAGGAGCCTTGCTCGTTCGGCATGAACTGAGGAACGTGACAAGATCCTTGACTTCATCATGAGTCAGAACGCTGCCAAAGGGTGGCATGCCGTGGCCGCCGTGCAGTATTTGAATTTCGATCTGGTGTGCATCACGACGACGGCCAACGTTGCTCAGGTCGGGTGCACGCTTCCCGCCGACTCCGGTAATACTGTGGCAACGTACACACCCGCCGGTTAGAAACAGCTCGGAACCGTGCTCGCGTGCCTGAGAGCTGGATCCGTAAACAACTTGCAGGTTTGCAGTGATAAAGATAGCCAAGCAACAGCTAAAAAAGAGAACGGAAATATACGCAGTCCGTCGGATAGGTCTGTTCATTTTGTCTTGACATCATTTTAATCGGAGTTCAATGCAGTTCTTTATGGCAAGCTGTCACGACTCTAGCCCATCAAGCAGATAGGCCGGGTGAGTAAAGCGCCTTTACTTTCGCGATTTCATAGAGGCAGGCGTCCAAGGTAGTGTATGTGAGTATTGCTCGTCAGTGCTTACCAGGAAATCCTCCGAGACCGTGAAAGGTCATGTAGAGCGAGTAGGCACTGACGGCAATCGCAATGGCCATTTCCAGCAGCAGCACGGCAACCCCATACTTGTACCAAGGGTCATGTGGAGCAGGTTCGGTGGACTGGTTCTGCGGTTTCATAAGGGGCCTCACGGTTAAGTGTGGAGGTTGGGTGGTACCTGAAGTTATGCTTCTTCCGCAGCGAGTGCATGTGTGAGCAGACCGTGCTCCTGCGGGTTGCGTTCATAGCGAGCCGCCCAGAAGTAAAACAGGGCGAAGGGCGTGAATATAAACAGTGCTACATAAAGGTAGCCTATATGGATGTTTTCGCCTCGCGAGAAGATGAGCGGGTAGACAATAGCTGCTGTAGTTGAGACTCCACCGATGAATCCTGCAGCGGAGCCGGGGCGGTCAGGAAAGAGCAGAGGAACCAGTGCAAAGGTGCCACCAGTTCCGCAGGAAATGAAGACTCCGAGGACGACAAGAACGGACACGGAGAAATGCAGCGAGCCAGACAGTCCGGCGATGCTCAATGCAGCCATGGCGAGCGTAATCAGGATTAGAGATGATCCAAGCCAATGGAGACGGGGAGCGTAGGGCAGGCTCTTTGCAATGAAGGGCAACGGCGTCCAGCCTTTACGCTGGAAAAGATCGGACATAAATCCAGAGAAAGGCCGGAAGAGCGATGCTGTGAAGGACTGGACGGCAGCGAATGTTCCGGCAGCGATCTGCAAGCCCGCAACGCCAGTGAAGCCCAGCGCGAGGATGGCACTATGGAAGCCGCGCGTAAAGTATCCGGGCAGCCAGGCGTTCATAGCGATTTCTAGGCCAAAGGACATGGCATAGGCCAAC
>JASHRS010000147.1 GCA_030037215.1 Silvibacterium sp.
ACAGATAGCTGTATGCTTCGCTGGTGCTCGTGGTTAAAAAGAGATTTCCGGCGTCCACGTCTGCGCTGTGGTCAGCGTAATAGCGGCAAACCGCCTGGCGCGCTGAGAGCATTCCGTGCGGATCGGGATCATAGACCAGCGCCCCAGGTTTTGAGAGTGCCGCAAGAATGGCGCCATCATCGTACTCAAAGCCGCAGGGCGTCGGGTTCGATGCAGTGAGGTCGAACAGCGGCAATCCCGCCGCGCGCCTTGCCTTCACGGCGCGAACCAGTTCCGTCTCCGACAAATCCCAGCTTGTCCGCGCAGAAAATCGAGGCTCGTTCTTCATCGTGACCATCTTTTCACAAACCCGGATGGGGCTTTTTTTACAGGCTCTGCGGGATGATCCCTCACCTGCTGCTGCGATAATGAGTGAGAGCCTATTTTAGGAGAGCGCATGGCGATTCGCGGCGTCATCTTTGACTACGGAATGGTGTTGAGCAAGCCCGCCGATCATGCTGCGCACGAGCAGATGATTGCTGCCTCGGGCCTGCCGCGCGAAGAGTTCGACCGCCTTTACTGGCGGCATCGCCACAGCTATGACCTGGGCATGAAGGGTCCCGACTGGTGGCAGAAGGTTGCCAGCGACGCCCATACCGCCTTCACGCAGGAACAGATCGATAACCTCATAGAGTCAGACATCCTCATGTGGACCTCGCTCAACGAAGAGATGCTAGGGTGGGTCGTGGCATTGCAGAATGCCGGGCTGCGCACCGCCATTCTCTCCAATATGGTGTGGGAGATCCTGGGCTATATGCGGCAGGAGTTCGGCTGGCTCACACACTTTCAGCAACAGACCTGGTCGTGCGAGCTTGGGATCGGAAAGCCGGACCCAGCGATCTATCTTCACACCTGCGAAAAGCTGGGCACCGAGCCGTCGGAGACGCTCTTCATCGACGACAAGCCTGAGAATACCGCCGGAGCCGAAAAAGTCGGGCTGTACGCGATCCAGTTCAGCTCTGTCGAACAGCTCAGACGAGAGCTTGCGGCGCGGGGTCTGCAGGATGGGCTGCCTGTCCCGGGAGTGGCGACAGACAGCGTTCAAGTAGAAGCCGACGCGTAGCTGGCTTCCCTACTTCGTCATCGGTGTCAGAATCTCATCGAGATAATCCGGCGTGCCCTCCACCCGCTCAAGATGCGGAAAGCGCAGGCCGTCGTGATAATCGAGCTTGACGATCTTGTAGTAGCCGGTGTTCGAAACGATCAGCTCGATCGGTGCTGTAGTTCCCTTTGCAGCGGTAATAGCGTCGCCGAGCAATGACGCGCTGTACTGACGTCCATTGACTGCGATGATCATCATGCCGGGGCCGAGTCCAGCTTTGTCGCTGGGCGAGCCAACCAGCACGTCCTCGATGTGGCCGTCACTGCCAACATTGATGCCTATGGCCCACCAGGCATCGGCGTCGCCTGTCGAGGTTTCGCGGGCGTTGATGTAGTCGCCGGGCGCGTCTGTGTAGACGATGCGATAGCCGCCCTGCGTGATGCCTTCGAGCGGCGCGTGCGGCGACTTCGACGTGAGCCTGTCACGCAGGAAGCCAGCCCAGTCGTAGGGGGCGATAGCGTTGAGATTGGCGACGATGTCGTCGAAGGTGTACGGGATGACCTCAGGCTGAGTGTTGCCGCCGTAGCCCAGGAAACGGGCGCAGAAGTCGTTCAGGCTCTTCTTGTCGTGAGTGAGACGGCGAATGGTCGTGTCTACGTCGAGCCAGACCAACTCGCCTTCGGGATAGTAGTCCACGGTGCGGCGCCAGTTATCCCACTGATCGCTGGTGTCGTACAAGATCTGCGCGGCGGTTGCCGTGTCCTGCAGGTCGCGCCACGTGCGTCCGGGGCGATAGTCGAGCGTGGCCGCGCTGACAGCGAGAGCAGAGCGGTACTGAGCGGCGGTTTCGATGCCGCTGCGCGCGGCCAGCACATCACCCAGATACTGAGTGAGACCTTCATAGACCCAGAGCATATTTCCCTTCATCGGGTCTTCGTAGTTCCCTGTTGCCAGGCCAGCGGGGCGACGGTACTTGCCGTTCCAGGAGTGGGTGAATTCGTGGGGCAGCAGATCGGCGGAAAGGTAGAAGAGGTTGTCGTCGAGCAAAGTCTTCTCACCGACACGGTCGTCGCTCGACTGATGGTGTTCGAGGCCGAAGTGAGCGACCTGATCGCTGAGAGTGAGCAGGAAGTGATAGCTGTTGTAGTGGCGCGACTGGTAGAGCGCGCCGGTCTCACGCACGAGCTTGTTGAAGGCCTCGAGGTCTTCGGGCTTGATGCGCAGATCCTCGGGGCCGTCGGCAGCGATGTCAAGGTAGTTCTTGGGCGTGATCTCGGGCGCGAGGGGGAATTCCTTGAAATAGCGGCCGGAAAGCAGTGGCGAATCGATCAGCATTTCGAGGCTAAGTGGCGCGAAATCAATCACGTCGCCATCCTGTCCGGTCTTTGAGAGCGCGGTGCCGTATTGCCAGCCCTCGGGGAGACGAACCGCAGGCTGGATCATGATCTTCGACGGCGAGATGCCGGCCGGATAGAGAACAATTTCATTCCAGCTCAGCACGACCAGATTGGCGCTGGTCGATGCGCCTGCGGAAAAGCCCGACGGTGGCGCAGTGGCCAGAAAATCGAGCTTCACGTCGAGGGTCGAGACGCCTTCGGGTACGGTGACGTGAAAGGCATACATGTTCACGTCGTCGCGCACCCATGAAAGCTGCTGGCCGTTGGCGGTGATGACGATTCCCGCCAGATTGTCGATCGGGCCGGTCGGGCCATGCTCGCCCGGAATCCATTTCGGGTAGAGCAGCGTGAGCGGACCCGGCGTGACCGGGATGGTGAGCTGCGCCTGAATGATTTTGCGCGGCGCGTCGGTCAAGTCGGCAGTGATGTGGATCGCATCAGAAGTTTGCGCGAAACCAGTGAGCGCAGAACCAAAAAACAAGACAGCAGTAACCACCCAGCGAGTTTTCAATAAGACCTCTCCAAACGTGATTCTCCAGTGTAGACGTTGGAACGCTGACCGGGTTGGGATTGAGGCGGAGTTAGCCCGGCATCTCTCCAATTTTGGCG
>JASHRS010000148.1 GCA_030037215.1 Silvibacterium sp.
TGCCAGGTTCAGCGAGGCATGTCGCGGTGCGCGGTCTTGGCCTGGTAGCCGCGGTCGGCAAGGCGGCGGCGTATCTCCTCAGCGATCATGACGGAGCGATGCTGACCACCGGTGCAGCCGAAGGCGATAGTGAGATAGCTCTTGCCCTCGCGAATGTAATGCGGCAGCAGGAAAAGCAGCAGTTCGGTCGCGCGGTCGAGGAATTCCTTCGTCTGCGGAAACCGGTCAAGGTACGCAATAACTTTTTTGTCGCGTCCGGTGAGTTTGCGGAATTCGGGCACGAAATGCGGATTGGGCAGGAAGCGCACGTCGAAGACGAGATCGGCTTCGAGCGGGACTCCATGTTTGTATCCGAAGCTGATGGAGGAAACCAGCAGGCTGTTGCCTTTGGAGTCGCGCCGGAACTGGCTCTGAATATATGAACGGAGCTCGTGAACGTTGAAATTGGTTGTGTCGATGACGACGTCGGCTGCTTTGCGAACTGGCGCAAAAAGCTTCTGCTCAGCGAGGATAGCCTGGCTGACAGTTTCTCCCTGGCCAAGTGGATGCGGGCGACGCGTCTCAGAGAAACGGCGCAGCAACGCGGCCCTTGCGGCCTCGAGATAGATGACCTTCACTGAAAGCTTTCGGCGAAGGTCTTTCAGGATGGCGGGAAAGCGTTCAAGACCGCGGCCTTCGCGCGCATCGACTACGAGCGCCGCACGGGTGATTTCCACAGACTGGGAAACGAGTTCGGCGAAGCTGGGAAGAAGTTCAACCGGAAGATTATCTACCGCATAGAACCCCATGTCTTCAAAGGCCTTGAGTGCCGACAGCTTACCCGAACCGGCAAGGCCGGTAAGGATAACCAGCTCACGCTTGGACTGGGAAGGCGTAGCTGGCCTGGCAAGTTTGCCGGCGCGCCGTTTGCCCCTGGCTGGCACTGTGCGATCGGTCTTCTTTGGCCGGACCATGCGCCCATCCTAACAGGGAGTTGCCACACGGGCACATGCGCTTCGCGCCACATACCGATTCAGCATTTCTTGGCCCTCCCGATGTCGGGGCTACGGCTCATTGACAGCCTGCAAGGTGCTGTGCCGCAACTTCCTTACGCTTCGATCAGCTCCATTTTGCCGTCGCGCTTGCGGTGCAGCACCTTGACGCTGCCCTGGTTGTCGCGAAAGACGAAGACATCGCGATCACGGAACTCGGCTTCCTTGACGGCCTCTTCGATCGTCATCGGGCGCAGAGCGACGGAGTCGGTGGAGCGTACGATGTGGGGCTCCTGAACCGCTGCTTTGATAGGAAAGCTGTGCACCGTGACAGGAATGATTGTCTTGCCGCGGCCGTTCCCATTCGATTTGGCCGCGGCTGCAGTTTCCGCAGAAGGCACCGACTTTGCAGGGCGACGCGGACGCATGAGCTGAAGTTCTGCAGCGAGCTTCTCTTCCTTGGGCTGGCGTTTTTTGGCCTGATGCTTCTTCTTAAGACGGATGGCCTGCGTTTCAACCTTTTCCAGCGCTTCACGCAGCGAGTTTTCCATATTGTTCGATTCGGCCAGACCGACGATTTCGTTCGAGCGGGTTTTGATGGTCACCTCAGCAGTCTGGCGATATTTGGTCGCGCTGAGGATGATGTGAACGTTAATTACTCTTCCAAGAATCTTTACGATCCGGTCGATTCCCGCCTCTGCCAATGTACGCAGGGCACGCGTGATGGTCACCTGCCTGCCGGTGTACTCAATTTGCATCGTAAAAATCCCCTTTCAGAAAAGGATTTCCGCCGGGAATGGCGATTCTATACCTTTTGGGTTATTTGCGGATGCGGCGCTGATGGGTGCTGGGAATACGCATATCTTCGCGATATTTGGCCACAGTCCGCCGGGTGACTTCAATTCCCTGCCCCTGGAGGAGGCTTGCAATCTGATCGTCGGTCAGTGGCTTGCTGGGGTCCTCCTCTTCGATCAGTTTTTTGACTTTGCGCTTCAGGAGCATGAGCGGCGTGCTGGAACCTTCAGGGCCGTTGACTCCTTCAGAGAAGAAAAACCGCAGTTCGTAAACGCCCTGCGGAGTGTGAACATACTTGTTGGAGACAGCGCGGCTCACGGTCGAGGGGTGAACACCGATCTCTTCGGCAACCTCCTTGATCATCATGGGACGGAGGGCATCGACGCCAAGCTCGAGAAAATCCTCCTGGCGGCGGACGATCGCCTCGCAGGTCCGGAGTATGGTGTTCTTGCGCTGTTCGATGTTGCGCATAAGCTGGAGTGCCGAGCGATAGCGCTCCTTGACGTAATCCTTCACTTCTTTTTCCGCGCCGGGCTGGGTGAGCATGCGGCGGTATCCCTGGTTGAGGCGCAGGCTTGGCAGATCATCCTCGTTCATGACGACCACGTATTCTTCTCCGCGCTTTACAAAAGCCACGTCAGGTTCGATCAATCTGGCATCGGAACGGTTGTATCGCTGGCCGGGGCGCGGATCGAGCGTGCGAATAAAGTCGATGGCATGCTGTGCCTCATCGACTGATTTGCTGAGAATTTTGGCCAGCTCGCGAGGGTCACGCTTCTGAAGCAACAACAGATGCTTGTCGATGATGCAGGACGCGAGCTGAAATATTTCAGTCTTCGCAGCGGAAGCTTCGGCTGCAGCGGCCAGATCCCGCTCGCCATTCTCGCCCTGCGTGGTCCCGCTGCCGTCCGGTTGGTGATTCGCACGGGTGCCGTTCTGGCGGGCGTAGATCAACTCAAACTCTTTACGTTGCGCTTCTACCTGAACCAGCAGGCACTCGCGCAGATCGCGCGTGGCGACACCGACCGGATCAAGATGGCGCACGACGGCCAGTCCCGCCTCAAGATGAGCCTTTGCGCGCTCCAGCATGTCAGACGGAACGCTGGAGAGCGCGGAGTGACCGTTGCTCCCTTTAGCCTCGCCATTCGTATGAGTGCCAGCCGATTCCGGCTCAAGCTGCTCGTGCAGGTAACCTTCGAGCAATTCCTCGTCGCTGGCATTCAGATAGCCGTCCTCATTCAGGTTGCCGATGATGTACTCGGCAGCTTCGCGAACAGCCGGGCTCAGGTTGAGAGAGCCAATCTGCCAGAAGAGGTGATCGGTGAGAGTACCGGGCTGAGAGAGAAAGTTTTCCAGAGACGGGGTTTCGGTGATCTCGAAATTATTCGGCGAGCGGAAACCGGGATCGAGATAATCCTGAAAGTAGGAGCCGAAATCAATTTCGTCGAAGGGGTCGGTCTTTTTCTCCTGCTCGGTTGCGGTTTCGCGCATCTCGACGGCGCGGTCATGTTCGATTTCCTTGCCGGCGACCTCATCCAGGAGCGGAACATTCTCATCCACTTCTTCCAGAACAGGGTTTTCCGTAATTTCGGCGTTGATCATCTCCTTGAGCTCGAGTTTGTTCAACGCCAGCACGCTGACCATTTGCATCAGGCCAGGCGTCAATATCTGCCGTTGAGCGACCTTCAAGCTCAGTCTGGGTTGGAGAAGCGTCATTGCATCCTGTCTATTTGAGTAGTTAATGCCCAGTTTACATCCAGCCGATTCCTCGCGAGTAGGGGAATCCTGATGCGGGCCCCTGATTCAACAATGCCAGAAAGAAAAAGCGTGAATCAGTTCAGGGAGAATCCCTCGCCGAGATAGACGCGGCGGACTTCAGCATCGTTCCCCAAATCCTCAGGCGTTCCCGTGCGAAAGATTCTTCCCTCATTGATAATGTAGGCCCGGTCAGTGACCGAGAGGGTTTCGCGAACATTATGATCTGTAATGAGGATGCCGATACCACTTTCTTTAAGTCCGAAGATAATTTCTTGCAGATCGAGTACCGCAATGGGATCGATTCCCGAAAAGGGTTCGTCAAGCAGAATGAAAGAGGGTTGAATGCAGAGGCAACGCGCAATCTCGACACGGCGGCGTTCGCCTCCGGAAAGCGCGTAGCCGCGGGTGCGGCGAACGTGGCCGAGATTGAGCTGCTCGATGAGCTTTTCGGTGCGTGAACGGCGCATCTCCTGGGAAACAGGCTGCATTTCGAGCACGGCGAGGATATTCTCCTCAACGGTAAGCTTGCGGAATACGGACGGCTCCTGCGGTAAGTAACTGATGCCATACTGCCTCGCCCGCAGATACATGGGAACGCGAGTAATATCAACACCATCGGCAAGAACATTGCCGGAATCGGGAGCAACCAGGCCGACGATCATGTAGAAGCTGGTCGTTTTGCCTGCGCCATTCGGCCCCAGCAGTCCTACCACCTCTCCACGATTGACCTCGATACTGACGCCGCGCACCACCTGGCGTCCCTTGTAGGACTTGCCGATCTCATCGGTCGAAAGCTTCTGCATCTACTTTGGAGTGCGCGTCTGGGTGACGGCGCTCGACTGTCCTCCACTCACCACGACGCTATCATCCTGACTATTGAAAATCAATGTGGCCCCGGTGGTCGTGCCCTTCACCGCATCTTCGACGCGCGGCAGATTTCCGGACGATCCGGTGAGGACGTAACGGCCATCGTCGGCGGTGTAGATGAGCTTTTCGCCGATGCCCTTGCGGCCGGGCTGCGTGAGGGCAACGTGGCCGGTTGCGATAATGTGGTCAAGTTGCGCCTGCTGGCTCTGCTGCTGGCCTTTTGCTGTTTTCGACGCTGGTGTGAGATAAACCAGCGCCTCGTCGGCATAAATTATGCCGGAGGGGTCCTCGGCTGTTACTTCTCCGTGAAAATCTCCGCGACGGTCGGCATCGGAATAGACGAGCGTCCGGCTGTGGACGCGTACGATGCCCTGCCCGGATTTTGGACCGGCCGCAGAAGGCAAGTTGGCATTCACGACGGGACCTGTGCTTCCAGGAGCGCCATAAGCTTTCAGTGTCTGCGGGGTGCGCGTAAGCTCGATTACAGGCGCGAGGATGGAACTTGCTCCCTGCCAGATGCGGGCATCGGTGGAACCCGATCCATAGAAGGTGCTCACGTCTGTCGCATGGTGCAGGAACGCATGGTCGGCTGTGATGTGAACAGGACCATTGCCGCCGAGTGCGGGACCGGCCGGAGTAGACGGCGTGCCGTTCTGCGTATTTTGCTGCGTATAGGTAGCCTTGACGCTGTCGAATGCGGCGGCATCGCCGGTGTCGCGGTGGTAGTCGATGCGAAGGGCTGCCATTTGCAGCGATTGCCCATCGTAGAGGCGCGGATTGCCAGTGAGATGCAGCACCTGGTCGGATGCGTGATACTCGGCGTGCTGCGCCCAAGCGGTCACAGTTGCGGGATTCGTTGCTCCAGGCTTTTTCTGCGGTGTCTGGGTCAGGACTACATTGCCGTCCTGAATAAAGGTCTCAATTTGTGAAGTCTGAGCGCTTTGCGAAGGATTGGTTGCTGATTGCGGTACTGTCGATTTGCCGGGTTTCTGCGTGTTGAACGTGGCTTCCAGACGATCGCCGGTGGTGGTATCGATGGAGCCGTCCTTTGCGAGATCGATAACTTTTGTATGCCCTGTGCCGTTCAGTTGACGGAGCGCCTTGCCGTCAGCGGTCAGCAGTGCCAGCAACTGATCGCCGCTGACCGTCGTGATCTCCTGCGGGCCCTTAGAGGGAATAGTGCGCAGAGTAACAACAGCGTTGCCCACTGCGAGCGCCGTATGCGCTACAGATTTTTTAGGATCGGGCCCTGGAGCGAAGTCGATGTCGAGCTTCGCAGCACGCATCTGGCGCGAGGCCGTCCCCTTTGGATCGTTTGTAAGATGGAAGACCTGATCGGCAAAGTTTACGCCGTCGCGGAGCTGCGCATGTTTCAGCATGGAATCAGGGCCAAAGGTCAGAGTGCCTGAGGGAGCTGTTCCGTGCATGCTCTCCCCAGGTGTGGTTGAGATGTAGGTCACGCCACCAGCGACATCCGTTTGAATTGGCTGGCTTTTCTCGTTGAGCTGTGTCACCGAATTGGAGGAAGTGATCACAGCACCATTGGCAGCGACAACGCGGACATGACCGTTTGCGTTGATAGTTTGCAGGGAGCCGTCCGGACGGAAATCGACGATAGCGTTATCGGCGGTGCCTTTTTCAGACCTGTAATCGGTCTGAGGGTTGAGCAGGAAGGCCCGCTTCGAGTCGCGGAGAATCTGCGCATGGGAGGCGTGGACGACAGCGGGATTGTCATTTGTCGATGTCGTCATCTCCACCTGACTATCGAGTACAAGCACGCCGGTCTTGCCGTTGTAGTGGGCACCGACGGAACTGCCTGAGGCCTTGGGGAAGGAGAACTCGGTGTATTGGGAGGTGTCGGCCTGCGCTGTCTTCTGGTTGAAGACGAGACCGCTGGTCTTTACATGAAGAATGTTTTGCGGCGATGACGACTGGCTTCCGCTGCCGAAGCCCTGAAGATCGATCAGCACTGTGCCCTGAGCGCTGACAATCTGATTTTTCGCGTCGTAGCTGAAATCAGCGCCGTAGATTTTGTCGACGCGGTTCGATCCTGAAGGGCCGTACAGAGTGATGGCAACATCATGCAGAGTCGCATTGCCGCCCTCCTTGTACTGGATGAGCCTGGACGCGTGGATTGTATAGAGGGTATGGCCCTTGCTGGACTGCGAATAGGTATAGCCGCTCGCGGTCTGCTCAATATTGACACCTAGTCTTGCAGGCAGGTCTTTTTCAAGGCTGCGAAGGCGGTAGCGCGCATAAAAGAAGAAGCCGAGAATGACGGCCACTAGCAGACCGGCCAGAACCAGGATGACCTGGCGCAGTCTTGCGATTGTTATGGGCATAGACCTGTCTTTCCGGAAGGTAAAGGCACTGGAGTCAATTCACGCTCTGCAATCGCGCGATCAGCTTCTGTGCCAAGCTCTCTCCGGATTCGGACCAGAGCAGCCGCGTGGAGATTCCCGCATGCTGCTGAACCGCGTTGGTGAAGTCGACGAGCATCTGCACGTTCTGTTTGACGTGATCGGCGGCTTCCTTGTCGAGGCTCACCTCTTCTTGCAGGAAGGGCGTGTCGGAGCCGAGGTCGATACGGATGTGACCGTTCTGCTCGTACGCTCCTTCGTCGAATTGCGGTCCATAGCCGATGATGCGGACGATGCAGGGCTCCTTTTTCCAAATAGTGTCGAGGCCGCCGCCGCTTTCCGGTGTCCAAAGCTCCCAGATCAGCTCGAATTCGTAGGCGAAGTCGTCATGCAGCATTTCCGTAGCAGCGGAGACTGCATTACGCGGTTGCGAAGCCTCGCTGTCAGGCTCGTGCTCTTCGTCGTAGATGCGCTGATAGGCAGGAGTTTCGTTCCACGAGATGGGATAAGCTGCGGCGGCCCTCACACGCGAAGAGCCGGCGACCGTCCCGAACAACTCCATGACCTTCTCGAGCGCTGCAGGCAGCGCGGCGAGCCGGAAATTGGGGTACCAGAGGCTGAGATAGAGTTGGTCGGCCATCGATTTATTTTAGACTGGTGCTGCCTTGGGCGGGCTTGACAACTTTCCTGCTGCGCAACAGTTAATTTTATTCGCGAACCCCGCGCAACGTTTTATACTTTTCGGTTATATCCGGCGCAAGTTGCCGTCGAGTTTTCCCTTGCTCTACTATCCACTTTTCTGAAGGACCTACCATGCAAAAACTCCCCTCGCTGCTCGCATTGATGTTGGCAGCTACTATCTCGCTCCCTGCCTTTGCCACGGACGAAACGACCAAGCCCGCTGAAAAACCCGCCGCTCCCGTTCCCACGGATTCGACGACGGAAGGCGTTCTGAATACAGGTGGCGAGCACATTGCTTATACCGCTGTGGCCGGAACCATTACGGTGGGCGCAACCGATGAAGAGGATGCACAGCTTGGACCTGACGGCAAACCGGTGGAGGGATCGCCTGCTTCGCTGGTGAAGGACCCAAATGATGCGCCGCCGACGGCGAGCATGTTTTATGTGGCGTACTTCAAGAAAGATGCTGATCCGAATACACGCCCCATCACCTTTCTATACAACGGCGGCCCGGGCAGCTCAACAGTGTGGCTGCACATGGGTTCGTTTGGACCAAAGCATGTCGAGACACCCGAGGATACGCATCTGCCGGCCGCTCCTTACAAGCTGATCGATAACCCGTACAGCCTGCTGGATACAAGCGACCTTGTGTTCATTGACATGCCGGGGACGGGCTTCGGACGGCTTTATGGCAAAGACCCGGAAAAGGCCTTCTGGGGTGTGGATGAGGACGCGCACTCGTTTGCGCGGTTTATTGCGCGGTTCATCAGCAAGTACAACCGCTGGAACTCACCTAAATATCTGTTTGGCGAAAGCTACGGAACGACGCGGTCCGCGGTGCTTGCGAACATTCTTGAAAACGAGAAGAGCATTGACTTGAACGGCGTGATGCTGTTGTCGCAGATCTTCAATTTCACATCTGACATCGACGCGGCACGCATGAATCCGGGCATTGATCTGCCGTTTGAGACAGGGCTGCCAACGTATGCAGCGACGGCGTGGTACCACCACAAGGTGCCGAACCAACCGGCCGAGCTGCAGCCTTTCCTGAAGGAAGTCGAGAACTTTGCGATGGGCGACTATGCGCATGCGCTGGCGGAAGGCACCGATCTATCGGCCAGTGACAAGCAGGCCATAGCCGAAAAGCTGCACGAGTATACGGGGCTTTCTGTCGATTATCTGGTACGGGCCGATCTGCGCGTCAGTGGAGGAGGGTTTACGAAGAACCTTCAAATCGACAACGACCTGACGACTGGCAGACTGGATACGCGCTTTTCCGGACCGACGATCAATCCGCTGAGCGAAGAGGCAGAGTACGATCCGCAAAGCTCGGCCATCTCGTCGGCGTATGTTTCACTGTTCAACGATTACGTACGGCGCGATCTGAAGTATGGTGCGGGACTGACGTATCTGCCGGAGGCCCAGTTCGGCGGGCATGAATGGGACATGAAGCACAACGGCAATCCCATTGACACCAATGTGAGCGCAGACCTTGCTACAGCGATGAAGACGAATCCCAAGTTGAAGGTGATGGTGAACGGCGGCTATTACGACCTGGCGACGCCGTTTTATGCTGCTCTCTACGAGGACAAACATCTGCCGATTCCGGCGAGCCTGGCCAGCAACATTCAGTATGACTGGTACGAGTCAGGGCACATGGTGTATGTCCGTGACGAGTCACTGAAGAAGCTGCACGACAACGTAGCTGAGTTTATTCGCAGCACAGAAGCTGGAAACGAGTAGAGCATGGGAACGCTCCACGCCTGACACCGAACTGCACAGACGTGGGGCAGTTCTACGATTTCATTGATCTTCCTTAGGATTGAACCAGCCTTCAGGCGGCGCAAACTGTCCGGTTTGTGACGGTCCCCAAGTCCCCGGTTGATAAATGACTGGTGCGGGCGGATCCTTCAGGATGGGATCGAGGATCCGCCAGGATTCTTCGACGTAGTCCTCGCGGGCGAACCAGGTCTGATTGCC
>JASHRS010000149.1 GCA_030037215.1 Silvibacterium sp.
GGCTTTCAACCACGCCGTCGCCTTGGCAAACCATCTTGGTTGGGTGGACAACTTTGCCGAGTACCGGCAACGGCTGCTCGACGATGGCATCGATCAGGAGGTCGATGCCGCGCCGGCATGCAAAGTCGAGGTGCGATTTATCTACCAGATCTTGCGTGGCGCGCCGAAAGAGCAGGTGTTTGCACAGACGCTGCTGGGCTTCGAGACCATCTCCAAGGTGCCGCAATTTGTGGGCATCAACTTTGTGATGCCGGAAGACGGGCTCATTTCCATGCGCGATTACACGCTGCAAATGAAGATGGTGGGCTATCTGCACTCGGTGTATCCGCGGGTTCACATCACGTTGCACGCCGGCGAGCTGGCCCCCGGACTCGTGCCGCCGGAAGGATTGCGTTTCCACATCCGGCAGGCGGTGGAGCTTGGCTACGCAGAGCGCATCGGGCACGGAGTCGATGTGATGTACGAAGTGGACCCGTGGGGACTGCTTCGGGAAATGGCCGAACAACACGTGATGGTGGAAATCAACCTGAGCTCGAACGAGGGCATTTTGGGCATCAAGGGCGCAGCTCATCCGTTCCCCATCTATCGCGCCGCGCACGTACCCGTGGCGCTCTCGACCGATGACGAAGGCGTAAGCCGCATCGACCTTACGCACGAATATGTGCGCGCGGCGCTCGATTACCACTTGAACTACGCAGACCTGAAACAACTGGCGCGCGCCGGGATGGAGCACAGTTTTTTGCCGGGGACGAATTTGTGGGAGGAGCCGGATCGCTTTGGCGAAGTGGCGTCTGCCTGCCGGGACCAGATCGCCGGAACGGTGCGGCCTTCGGCCAGGTGCAAGGCGTTTCTCGATGGAAATCCTAAGGCTGCCGCGCAATGGGAGCTGGAACGGCGGTTCCGGTCATTCGAGGGAAAGTTCTAGCCGGTCACGGGAGCTGCGCAGGCGCTGCGACCATCCGCCTACGCCGACAGAGCCGTGCGACTCATCCGGCTGGGAAGGTAGCCCATGTCCGCCGAGATCCCGCGGACGCACTGCAGGAGATGGTTGGCGATCGAAGGCAGCTTTTGCGCAGTCACCCGGAACGATGGCCCGGAAACGCTCACTGCGGCCACTGGTTGCCGCTGTGCGTCCAGCACCGGAACCGCGATGCAGCGCAGACCCTCTTCGAGTTCCTCGTCGTCCACGGCGTAGCCACGCCGGCGCGTTTTTTCCAGTTCCACCCGGAACGCCTCCAGCGTAACGATGGTGCGATGCGTCATCCGCTCGAAGCGGATACGGCGAATAATCTCGGCGGTCCGGTCTTCCGGCAGAAACGCGAGAATCGCCTTCCCTACCGAGGTGCAATGCACTGGATTGCTGGCTCCGATGCGGGTGATCATGCGCACCGAGCGCGCCGGCTCAATTTTATCGATGTAGATCATGCGCGCGGCCTCAAGAATGCAGAGGTGAGCCGTCTCCTCCGTCTCGGCCACCAGGCGGCGCAAGTGTGGCTGCGCCCGCTCGCGGAGGTCATATTGCTCAATGGCCCGGTTGCCGAAGTCGAAAAGGCGCAGTCCCAGGCGGAACTTGCCGTTGGGGGTGCGCTCCACCATCCGGTGTCGCTCCAGCACCATCAAAAACCGATGCGCCGTGCTTTTGTGCAATTGCAACGACGAAGCCACCTGCGCCAAACCCAGTGGCGTGTCGCTTTCTCCCAGCAGATCGAGAACGGCAAAGGCCCGATCGAGGGCTTGTACTTTATAAGTGCCGTGTGGTGGGTTGGCTCCGCGCATCATTGTTCCTTTACTGCCTATGAATTACAGTTTCAGGTTCTCAGAATATGGGGATTCATGTCAATTCGTGGTACGCTGATGCCTCAGCAGGGCCCCAACGTTGCGTTTGGCAGCCGAAAAGCATATCGGCCAAGAAAGGAGTCTCGTTCCCGGCGAGGGTGACAGTGCGAATAACCGATTATGCCGGCACCGCGTCGCCTTCGCCGGGAGCCAGGAACAGGTTCGCTTCCAGCCCGTGCTGACGCGTATACAGATCGTAGTAGCGGCCGCCCAGAGCGAAGAGTTCGGCATGGTTGCCGCGTTCCACAATCAGCCCCTGCTCGACCACCAGAATCTGATCGGCGCGGCGAATGGTCGAGAGCCGGTGCGCAATGACGAACGTGGTGCGGCCCTGCATCAGTTGGTTCAAGCCCGCCTGAATCATGGCTTCGGACTCGGAATCGAGCGAGCTGGTGGCTTCGTCGAGAATCAGAATGCGCGGCTGGGCCAACAGCGCGCGCGCAATGGAGAGACGCTGCCGCTGGCCGCCGGAGAGCTTCACGCCTCGCTCGCCCACGATGGTGTCGTAGCTCTCGGGAAAGCGTTCGGCAAACTCGTCTACCCGCGCCGTGCGGCAGGCGGCAAGGAATTGGCCTTCGGCCGCTTCGGGCCGGGAAAACAGGACGTTCTCACGGATGGTTCCATCAAAGAGAAACGAATCCTGCAGCACCACACCCAATTGCGAGCGAAAGGTGTGCAGATCGACTGTAGACAAGTCGATGCCATCGACCAAAACCCTGCCGGCCGCGGGGCCGTGGAAAGCGCAGAGTAGGCTAATGATCGTGGATTTGCCCGAGCCTGAGGAGCCGACCAGCGCGGTCACCGATCCCGGCTCCGCCAAAAAGCTGACGCCGTGCAGCACCGGCTTGCCCGGCGTGTAGGCAAACTCCGCATTTTCGAAACGGACCGTGCCCTGGATAGGCGGCATCTTGATGGTGCGGCCGGGAACCTGGTTTTCTTCGAGCTCGGCCAGCAGCTCGTTGGTGCGGTCGAGGCCGGCAAACGCCTCGGTCAACTGCGTGCCCACATTCACGATCTGGAAGACGGGCGCGATCATGAAAGCCAGAAACATGTTGTATTCGAAGTAGTCGCCGGTGGTCCAGGCGCTATGAAGGACAAGATGGCCGCCCAGCCACATCACCAGCGCCGAAACAATCCCCAGCACCGTGGTGGAAGCTGACGAAAGCACGGTGGTCATGGTCAGCGACTTCATCACGTTGGCCAGAAGGCGGTCCACCCCGACGGAAAAGACGTTGTGCTCACGTTCCTCCGCGTGATAACCCTTGACCACGCGCACGCCGCCCAGCGACTCCGTGAGGCGGCCGGTGACCTCGGCGTTGATTTTGCCGCGCTCGCGGAAGATGGGGCGTATGGTGCGGAAAGCCCTCTGCAGGACAAAGACGAAGACGGCAATGAGAGAAAACACGATTACAGTGATGTGAACGCTCAGGAAAAGCAGGTAAAAAAAGGCGACGGTTGCGGTGAAGATGCCACCGGCGAACTCGACCAGCCCAGTGCCGATGAGATTACGGACACCTTCGACGTCAGACATGATGCGGGAGACGAGGACGCCGGTACGGTTACTGTCGTAGAAGCTGACAGAGAGCAAGCCGACATGCGCCTGTACCTGGCGGCGCATGTCGGCAATCATGCGCTGGGCGGCTTTGGAGAGCAACTGAGTGAGCGAATATGAGGTAGCGGCCTGCAAAGCGGTTGCGATGAAGACGGCGGCTACGAGGCGGGGCAGGAGATCGGTGCGATGATGGCCTAGAACCTGGTCGACGAAGGGCTTTGAAACAAAAGGGAGGACGAGTCCGGCGAGGCGATTGATGGCCATGAGGACCAGGCCGAGGAGCAGGAGCCACCGGCGTGGACGGACGAGTTTTTTGATCTCAGGCCAGACGCGGCCGAACTGCGCGGTGCGACGACGAAGCTCCCCGGCGGGCGACTCCACAATGGAGCGCCCAGATGGAGTTCGTTCGGCTTTCGCCGACATCGAGCCGAGACCTGGTCCGCCGCGCATGCCTGCCATGATATGTTCCTTAGGCGCTGGTTCTGCGGGCAACAATAAAAGAGCGTACGCAGAGAAGGACAAAAAATAGCAGCACGGCAGCCATCGCTGCTTTTTCTACCACAGCGGCCGGGTGCGGGAACTGCCGCCCGCCAAGCATCTCAATATATTCGACAATGCTCCATCCGGTGCCTAGAAAGCCGAGCAACCCGATAGTGACGGCAATGTGCATGTAGAGCATGCGCTTTTTCGCGTCATCGGTAAGTGCAAGAAAGCCGAGGATCGCCAGAATGAGGCCTATCGCGACAGGGATCAGAGCAGTTGGATGCTGGCGGCCTGTGGCGGTGAAGCCGAAGATGCCAAGCAGAATAAGTAGTCCACTCAAAGAGATGGTTGTTTTTGCCATTGGAAAAGCCTACCTCCATGATCACAAGGCATGCTCGCGGATTCTGCAGCTTTTGATGCCTATGCAGGGGCGAGCTTATTCAAAATGTTTTGCGCCACAACCTGCGGCGGGCCTGTCGCATCCACGCGCAAGGCGCTCTGCGGCAACTCCAGCGTATCAAGCTGGCTCTGTAACAGGTCAGGATTCATGAAGTGGCCGGAACGGCTCTCGATGCGCTGCTTCAGAATTGCAACCGGGACTTCCAGCAAAACGAATCGGCATGCTCCTTCCGGAATGTCCTTTGTGAGTACGTCGCGGTAAGCCTGTTTAAGCGCCGAGCAGGTCATAATTCCGTTTTGGCCGTTGCGAACCCAGGAGGCAATCACATCATGGAGGCTGGCGAGCCAGGGCACGCGGTCCTCGTCGGTAAGAGGCATGCCGGAGTGCATCTTCGCTTTATTGGCTGCGCTGTGGTAGTCGTCGCCTTCCGCGTAGCTCCATCCAGTGAGGCGGACAAGCTCAGCGGCGATGGTTGATTTTCCTGAAGAAGTCACTCCCATCAGAATCGCGATCATGAATGCGGTTGGTCCCCGGTCGGTTTCTGGAGTAATTCTTTCACGTCTGCCACCAGTTGCTGGGGGTTCCAGTCGTTGGTGGGATACCATTTATAAATTTTGCCGTCAGGGGTAATCACGATGGTCGAGAGTGAGTGCGTGAGGGTGTGATTCTCGCCGGGAGTTACGCCCACAAGGAAGAATTTCAGCACCTGGTTCAGTTCTTTCTCCGGAGGGGCGGCGAAGTCCCAGTGCGCGAAGGTTTCTTCAGTGTATCGGCCCGTGTATGCGCCTCCATAGCTGCGCAGAACTGCCGGCGTATCGTAGGCAGGATCGAAGCTCACGCTGAGAAGATGTGTTTTGTGGTATAGATCCGGATCGGCGGCGAGCGCTTTATCGATCTCTGCGAAGTTGCGGCTCATGCGCGGGCAATAGGTGGCAAGCGGGCAGCGCGTGTAGATAAAGGTCATCAGCAGCACTTTGCCCTGGAACTGACGCAGGTGGACGATCTTGTTGCTTTGATTGAGAAACTCGAAGTCGGGTACGGCTTCGTCGGGGACAAGTGGCTTGTATTGAACCGGGGGCAAATAATCGGCCTTGGCTTGGCCGACGATGACAATCTGATCGAGAAGATCGGAGTTGTCAGAGGCGAAGAGTGTGGCTGTGATGGTGTCGCCAGGATGCAACTCGGAGATGATGCCTGGATTTTTCAGCGTATAAGGCATGATCATCGCTTCCATAAATCCAGGGATGGCTTCGGTGTCCAGGTTGATCTCGCCCTTCGCGGCATTCGTAGAGACAACAACACCACGAACGTGAAACTGCCTGACGCCATTTGCCGCGATTTCAGCCGGAGGAGCGGCCGCCTTGCGGCAACCGGAAGTTACAGCCAGAGCGCCTGCCATGAGCAGCACAATAAATCCGGAAGAAAAGCGCATCCTGGTTCAGTTTACACTTGGCTCAGCAAACATTGAGATTCATTCTGCAACGGTATGCCGGTTCCTGAAGAGATCAAGCGAGCATTCGCCTCGGGTGCGACGATTCTTACAGCGAATGTTCGCGCAGCACGCTGGCTCCAGCGTGAATATGCACTAGAACAGCGCAACGCGGGACGACGGGCGTGGTCCACCCCGCCAATTGAAGCATGGGGCACATGGCTGGGGCTTCAATGGGAGGAGCGGGCGCTGATCGATCCGGATGCGCCGCTGCTGCTGACGAGCCTTCAGGAGCGCAGCGTATGGGCGCGCGTGCAGCGCGAGGATGCCGCATTGCTGGTGTCTTCCGCAAAAATGGCGTTGCTTGCCGAAAGTGCCTACGCGCTGCTGAGCAACTATGAAGCTCATGCCGAACGGAGACGCCCCTGGGGCAGAACCGATGCGGAGAGGTTTCGCCAGTGGGCGGCGAGCTTCGACCGTGAATGCGTGGAGAGAAACTGGTTGCCACGTGCCGGGCTTGAGACGAAGGTCGCAGCAGCATTGAATCCGGCGGCGCTGCCTCGGGAGATTCTGCTTGTTGGTTTCGATCGCACAACTCCCGCACAGGAGACATTGCTGCGGATGCTGGCAAGCTATGGCGTGAGCGTCCGGTTAGCAACGAGTGAATTTCGGGGTGCGAAGGCTGAATTTATTCGGGCTGCCGGTCTGCGTGAAGAGATAACGGCATGCGCATGGTGGGCTCGTGCGATGGTCGAAAAAAATCCTGAAACGCGAATCGGGGTTCTTGTGCCGGATGTGAGCAATGTGCGAGGCGAGATGGAGCGCATCTTTCGGCGTATTCTTATGCCGCAAACAGACAATATCTTTGCCGAAGAGGCGATGCCCTTTGAATTTTCGCTAGGCCAGCCTTTGGCGAATGTGCCTGCTGTGCGCGCGGCCCTGCTGCTGCTGCGCTGGCTGGATAGACCGCTGCGCGAAGAAGAGATTTCATGGTTGCTGCTGTCGGGGTTCCTTTCGCCGGGCGACGACGATCTTGCTGTTGCGAAGCTGGACGCGAAGAATCGCGATTCCGGCCAGTTGTCGCTGGAAATCGGATTGCACGATTTTCTGAAGCAGTCAGAAAAGCAGCGCGCGCCTTTGCTGACGAAACTGGCAAACGCGCACAGGATGGCGGAGGCGAATCGGCTTGCGGAGGAAGAACGGTTGCCGGGCCGATGGGCAGATCTGGGGCAGTTGTTGCTGCGTGAAGCGGGATGGCCCGGCGCGACAGAACGCGACACACTCCACTTTCAGGCTATGCGGCGTTGGGAACACGCGCTGGACGAGATTGCGCTGCTGAGTTTCGATGGGCATCGGACGAGTTATGAGCATTTTCTGCACGAGCTAGAGGCGCATGCATTGGAAACGATCTTTTCGCCCGAGTCTCAAGGCGCTCCTGTACAGATTATGGGTGCGCTCGAGGCGTCAGGACAACAGTTTGACGCGCTGTGGTTCCTTTCTGCCGACGATGCGAGTTGGCCTCCGCACGGACGGGCTCACCCACTGATCCCGAACGATGTACAGCGTCGTTTCCGGATGCCCTACGCCGACCCAGAGAGCGATCTTGAGCTGGCCAGAGCAATAACGAATCGCATCGCGTCGAGCGCACCAGTAATTGTTTTCAGTCACGCGGAGCGAAATAAGGATGGCGAGCTGCGCCCGTCGCCGCTGTTGCCGCAAAACGCGGAGTGGCGAGCGATACAGACTGCACCAACACAGAGTGATCACTGGACTGAGCAGTTGAATGAATTGGAGGATGCATCGGAAAGAATTGCATGGCCGCAGGATCGTGTGGCTGGCGGAGCCGATGTGCTGAAGCAGCAGGCAGCGTGCCCTTTTCAGGCATTTGGCAGAAAGCGCTTGCGAGCGGAGCCGCTGAATCGCAGCGATTGGGGGCTTTCGGCAGCGGAGCGGGGAAAACTACTGCATCGGACGCTCGAAAAGATATGGTCTCTAGAGAGCGGGGCACTGCACTCGCTGGATGATCTTCAGGTGGCAATTCGTGAAAAGCGGCTTACAGACATTCTGAAGGCTGCAATTGAAGAGGCGTTCTCGGGGTTTGGAGATGTTGAAGATACGTGGATGCGGGCCTACCTGACGAGCGAGCGACGTCGCCTGCTGCTGCGGCTCGAAGAGTGGATGAGCGAGGAAGCCGCGCGCGCGCCGTTCGATGTAATCGCGTGCGAAAAGAAATTAGATGATGTAAATGTCGGCGGCTTGAAACTCAGACTGCGGGCCGACCGGATTGACGGGCTTCCAGATGGCCGTCTTTTGATTGATTACAAGAGCGGGGAAATTACGACCAAGGACTGGGAGCCTCCGCGACCGAATGAGCCGCAACTGCCTTTGTATGCGGTCTTCGGCGGTGTTGAAAACGTACGTGGCGTGCTTTTCGGCCAGATTCGTGCAGGGAAAACAGGGTTTGTCGGCAGCGTGGCCAAACTGAACCCAGAGCCTTTCCCGCGTTCAAATGCCAATCCTACCTTGACCAAAGAGCCTTATAGCGAATCGATGCGGGATGAATGGCGTGAGGCGCTCCTGACCTTGGCCGATGAATTCCAGCGCGGCGAGGCGGCTGTTGATCCGAAGCTGGGTAAAAAGACGTGCGAGTTTTGTCCGCTGCCCGGGCTTTGCCGTGTGGCCGAGATGCGAAACCCATTGGTAGGCGCGCTCGAGACCGAAGGAAACAGCGCCGATGAGTAGCGTTCTCTCTGATGCCGCAGCTCGCGAGCGTGCACTTGCGTCCGAGTGCTCGTTCATCGTGCGGGCTCCGGCCGGTTCGGGTAAAACGGAGCTGCTTACACGGCGGTTTCTCAAGCTGTTGACGATGGTCGATGAGCCTGAGGAGGTTCTGGCCATCACGTTCACACGGGCGGCGACTGCCGAAATGCGCGCGCGAATTTTCCAATTTCTTGAAACAGCGGCACGCACAGAGGCGGCTGCCGACGAAGACGAGTGGGTTACGCTGGCACGCGCCGCACTGGTGCATTCAGAGGCGCGGGGATGGCGGCTGCTGGAACAACCCAAGCGCCTGAATATCGAAACGATCGATTCACTCTGCATGCGTCTCGCGCAAAATCAACCGCTCCTGTCACGGATGGGCGGCCAGCTTTCACCGACCGAACACGCAGAGCCACTTTATGCAGAGGCAGCGCGGCGGACCCTGGGCAGACTGGGTTCGGCAAGCGCTGAGCTGGAAACAGCATTGACGCATTTGCTCTGGCTTCGGGACAACAATTTGCCTGATTGCGAAAGCCTGATTGCAGGCATGCTCACTCAGCGCGATCAGTGGATCAGGGCGTTTCCGCTGACGGGCAGCATGAGTGAGGAGGACTGGGCGGAAGTGCGCTCAAGGCTGGAGCGGGCATTTTACGAAGAGGTGCACCGCGTTCATGCCGAGGCTTACCAACGGCTGACAGCAGAGCCTGACATTGCTGACGAACTAATGGAACTGGCGCGTTACGCGTCCGATAACGGTAACGAAAAGGTTGCAGCACTCGCTACCGCGGGCGAGTTGCCAACGCCTGATGCCAGTGCGGTCGATTCCTGGCGCAACCTTTGCGAGTTTCTTCTAACGAACGGTGAGTGGCGTAAGGCGGGCGGCTTCAATGTGAGCAGAGGGTTTCCCAATCATACGGCAGAGCAGAGGTGGATGAAGGGCAGGATGGGAAATTTTCTGGCAAAGCTTCAGCAGATTCCCGGACTGCGCGAAGCACTGTGCGAAGCGCACGGATTGCCGGAGCCGCGTTACGAAAAGAGGCAATGGGAGACGCTGCGGCACATCTTTATGGTGCTGCGGCAGGCGGTCGTCGAGCTGCGCGTCCTGTTCGCCGAGAAGAACCTGGTGGATTTTACGGAACTAAGCCTGGCTGCGATAGAGGTGCTAGGAAGTGCAAATGTGGACCCGGATGTGCTGCTGGCGCTGAGCGGAAACGTACGGCACCTGCTAGTGGATGAGTTCCAGGACACATCGCGCAGCCAGCATGACCTGCTGCGTCTCCTGGTGAGGGCGTGGGAAGGCGGCGACGGTAGAACGTGCTTTTTCGTGGGCGACCCGATGCAATCGGTGTATCTGTTCAGGCAGGCCGAGGTTGAACTATTTGAGCTTGTTACCCGGCATGGCCTCGTCTCTGAAGAGCACACAGTTGAACTCGAGGCTTTGGATTTATCCGCTAATTTCCGGTCGCATGACGGGCTTACAGCGCGCTGGAACGAGATGTTCAGCGTGATCTTTGCCGGCGGAGACAACAACGGAGCCGCGCAGATTGCATATACGGAGACGATTGCCGTAAAGCCTGCATTGCCCGGCGAGGCAGTGCATGTGTATCCGCAGATTGTGGGCGCAGCGGATCGGAAAGTGACACGTGAGGAAAAAGAGTGCGCGATCGAAAATGAGGCTGAACAGGTACTCGCGATCATCGACGAGCACCGGGCGCGCATTGAGCATGCGATTGAGCAGGGAAGCGAATACCGCGTCGCCATACTTGCGCGCTCGCGGCAGCACCTTGCACGGATTGTCGCTCTGCTGCGGCAGCGCGGGGTTGCGTTTCGCGCCGTAGAACTGGAAACGCTGAACGAGCGGCAAGAGTTGCTCGATGTAATGTCGCTGATTCGTGCGCTGCTTCATCCGATGGACCGCGTTGCGTGGCTGTCGGTGTTGCGGGCTCCGTGGTGCGGGCTGACACTCGAAGACCTGCACGCTCTTACGGGTTCTGATGATCCGGCTTTCCGGTATTCACCTGTCACCGAGCTGATGGAGAAGCGTGCGCCGTTTCTGAGCGCTGACGGGGCGGCGCGATTGGGGCGCGTGGCGCGTGTTATGAATCAGGCGCTGAAGACGCGTTTTCAAGGGTTGCATGCGGGGTCATTTTCGCAGTGGGTCGAGCGAACCTGGCGCAGTCTTGGCGGCCCGCAATGCGTTGATGTGGCAGCGTACGAGAATGTACAGGTTCTTTTGGCCGTTCTTGACACGGTTACGCCTGACGGCATGGCTTGCCTTACGGAAGATTTCGAGAAAGAGATGGAGCGGTTGTTTGCGCTGCCCGATCCGCGAGTGAGCGAACGCGCGGGTGTGCAGTTAATGACTATCCACAAGGCAAAAGGGCTGGGCTTCGATGTGGTGATTGTGCCGGGGTTGGATCGAGGCACTGCACAGGATAAAGCACCGCTGATCAACTCGCTGGAGCGCACAAATACTGCGACAGGTGAGAGCGAGATGCTTGTTGTGCCGATCGGGAATCGCGGGGATGACAAACATCCGACTTATGAATGGGTGCAGCGGCAGATACGGCTGAGGGCAGATGAAGAATTGAAGAGGCTCCTCTATGTAGCGTGCACACGGGCGCGAAGATCGCTGCATCTGCTCGGAACGGCAACGATGACAGCTTCGGGATTAAAGCCCGGCGATGCAAAGAGCCTGTTGGCAACAGCGTGGCCTGCGCTGAGGGCTGACTTTGAGGCAGAGGAACGGCATAGGCAAGAAGTTGTCCGCGATGATATGCCGGGAGTGCTCGACATTGCTGCAAGCACTGAAGGAGATACGAACACGGCGATTCATCCAAAGCTCATGCTGCGCCGCCTGACGGCTGACACCGATCTGACACCCCGGGGTAAAGATGTGGCGTTCCCGGCCGCCAGTGCTGTCAATATTGAGCAGGCTGTTGCCAGGCCAGAGGGCTCGCGCAATGCCCGGCAAAAAGGAAGCGTAGTTCATGCGCTTCTCGAACTTGTGAGCCGTGGAATTCCATTCGAATCGCTGGGCGCTCCCACGCGGTCGTTGCTGCGGAGACTGGCGTATTCCGGC
Source organism: Silvibacterium sp. (assembly GCA_030037215.1). Lineage (GTDB taxonomy): Bacteria > Acidobacteriota > Terriglobia > Terriglobales > Acidobacteriaceae > Silvibacterium. Next base: position 11,543 of record JASHRS010000149.1, read on the forward strand.
AACGCGTTGGAGGATGCGGCTTCGGAAGCCCTGAATGCAGTAAAGAACTGTTTGGATGATCCGGATGGGGTGTGGATTCTGGCGCCGCATCGTCAGGCCCGGTCGGAGGCATCGTGGACCGGATGGAGTCCGGAAGGGAATCATAGAGCGCTTGAGACACTACGGGCGGACCGCGTTTTTGTAGCTGGGCACGAGCCGCGCGCAGCGGGCGAAGACCATCTGTGGATTATCGACTACAAGATGAGCGTTCCAGCGGGAGATGCGAATTTCCTGGCGCAACAGCGCGCGATGTATGCTTCGCAGCTGGCGCGATATGCGCGGACCTTGCGTGAGGCACAGGGAACTGAGCTGCCGGTTCGCTTCGGGCTGTACTATCCGCGCTTTGCGCCGGACGTTGCGCGGCTCGACTGGTGGAGCGAAGAAGAAACTTAGACCTGCTTCGGCTCGGTTTGCTCGGTTTCCAGCATGTGATGGCGGACATCGGCGCCGCGCACCCAGAAAATGACATCTTCGGCAATGTTCGTTGCATGATCGGCTACGCGTTCGAGGATTCGCGCGATCATGAGCGCGTTCAGAGCCTGTGGGGCGAGATGCGGTTCGGTCTTCATGACATTCAGCAGAGCGAAGTAGGCCGCTTCATTCATGCGGTCGACGGAGTCGTCCATGGAAAGGACAGATTCGGCGATGTTGGCGTCGGCTTCAATGAAGGACTGAAGAGCCTTCCGCACCATGGATTCGGCAAGGCTGGCCATGCGCGGGATATCGACAGGCATTTCCGCAACCGGGAAGGCTTGCAACTCACGCACGCGATCGCTGATGCTGTTGGCTGAATCGCCGACGCGTTCTATATCGGCATTGATCTTAATGACGGCGAGAATGAAGCGCAGGTCGATCGCCATGGGCTGCTCCATGGCGAGCAGATCGAGCGCCATCTGGTCAATCTCGCGTTCGAGGCGATTGATGGCCAGCTCACCGCGATCGACGAGATCGCAGATGGAAAGGTCGCGGACGCGGTAAGCTTCCACGGCGCGCTGAATCGCCTGTTCGGCCATGCCAGCCATGACGAGCAATTTCTCTTTCAGGTCGTCCAGGCTGCGATGAAAACGTAATCGGGTCATCCGAATCTGCCTGTGATGTAATCTTCTGTCCGCTTGTCACCGGGGTTTGTGAAAATTTTGTGAGTCGAATCAAACTCGACAAGTTTACCGTTGAGAAAAAATCCTGTCCGCTCGGCAACGCGCGCAGCTTGCTGCATATTATGGGTCACTATGACGATGGTGTACTGCGATTTGAGCTGAAAGATCAGGTCTTCGATTTTTGCAGTTGAGACCGGGTCGAGCGCGGAAGCGGGCTCATCCATGAGCAGGACTTCCGGGTCGACAG